>NZ_CP155076.1 GCF_039621805.1 Paraburkholderia sp. PREW-6R
GTAAAGGCCTACGTTCACCCACAAACCCTGACCTTTCGCCCCATAAAACCTGACCGTATCGTCCTACAAGCTTCAGCCATCAAGGCTTCGCCGGCTGTAAACGGTTTAAAGGTTGTTGTCTTTTAAAGGAAACAACAAACAGGCGTTGTTCTTCCGCATACTTCTCTTTCAAAACCCTACCTTGCTTAAGGACGCGATAGGAGAGGCGGAAGAAGTCAGGGTTTATGGGGAGCAGGGATGCGCGTCATTTCTGTGGCGTTTGAAAGTCATAGTCAAATGAATTGCTTGCCTGACCTTTTCCACATAGAATCTGCGCAGCAACGGAGAACACCTTGGCAAACTTGAAGCCGCTCGCAATTCCACCCAGCGAACTGAAGAAGCATGTCGCTACGGTTCACGTGAGCGGTGAACTTTCATTGCTCGAGCGCAAGATTGTCAATGTACTGTTGCTGAATGCTTACGACGAGCTTCTCACGAAAAAGCGTCATACCTTGCCGGTAGGGATACTATGTACGATGCTGGGCTTCGATAGCAAAAACCACGACGCATTGAAACGCGCCTTGCTAAAAGTCATGTCGACGCCAATCTCGTTCGACCTGCTTCACGAAGGGAGTAAAACAGATTGGGAGGCTTCTCCGCTTATTGCCTACGCGAGCATCAAAGGTGGCACTTGCACTTACGAATATAGCGACTGGCTCGCCGAGAAGTTGGCGAATCCTGACATCTATACTCTGATAAACATCAACGTCCAGCGACAGTTTAGTGGCGGCTACGCGCTCGCGTTGTATGAAAATTGCCTTCGCTTCAAACGAACGGGATCAACCGGGTGGATTGCAGTAGAGACATGGCGACGACTCCTTGGTGCAGACGCGAGCATGTATGACGAGTTTAAGCATTTCTCAAGCGAGGTCATCAAGAAGGCAGTGAGAGAGATAAACCATGTCTCCAACATCATCGTCACTCCAGAGTACAAGAGAGAGGGAAGGAGGGTGGTTCAAATCCGGTTTCTTGTTGACGATAACCCGCAGCGGTCAATGCTGGACAATGACGAAGATGAAGACCAGAAAGCTGTTCGAAGCTCGGAGGCCTTCAGGCGCCTCACGAAGCTGGGCGTTGGAGATCGACTTGCAATAAGTTGGATTCAACAAGAGCCCGAAAGGGCGCTTCAGACGGCGCTCTACGTCGAGGAGCGTGCCAAGCGTAAACAGATTCGAGGTAACGCCGGCGGCTACGCAAGGACAGTTTTCGAAAAGGGCTCGAATATTGAGCCTCCGCAAAATCAAATTAAAGCGGTCCCTGCACCTCCGCTTGGTTCTGGCGACCAGACATCCGCAGACGAAAGAGCACGACGCACGTCAGAAAAGATCAAAGCGCTGTCTCTGGTTGAAAAGCAGCAGTTCGCTGCCGAATACATGGCGCAAGGGGGAAAGGGCAATACGTATCAACACGACATCGGCACGTTCAAAAATGCTCTAGAGCGAACCGCTTACACTGCGTGGCTTCGGGCCAAAATGGCGGCGGATTAGCTCTGCGGCAACTACGTCGCTGCCATGCGAAATCTTGCATTCAGCATTTCACTTATAGACTAAAGCGCAGCCATCCCTTCTTTCCTGATGAACGACGCAGCGAGCGAGCCACCTCACTGCAAGCCCGCGAACGTTCGTCGACCCAGTAGCGCGATCAGTCTAACTCTTCGCTTTGCCGCCCGAAAGTAAAACGTTCACCCGGACAAACGAGTTTTACCTCAGCGGTCAATACCTTTTGGATCGCAATAGCCTGGCGAAGCAGGATTTGAGGAATACCCGAGTGTCTCGCCGCGATTCTCTGGCTGGGATATACCTTGCAAGAAAAAAGCCCCAATTGCGAGCGTCCTTTCGGGCGAATGAGCGAGACACGCCCTGCGGATTGCGACCAGTAATCGAGAGCCGGTGCGCTGACAGGCCCTACCTTGCGAAAGTGCACCTCAACGTTTTCGCCCGCCGTCTCCCTACGAGGTCCGCTGATGACCCTGCGTCGACGCCATGGGAATTGACCCCCACGAGTCGGTTTAACAACTGCTGATTGCGTGGACGTTGAGATGCCTACAGAGCGGTTTGCGCTGCAAGTTGAAGATCTCGTAGCCCGCGTACCTCCCTTAACTTCAAAATCTTCTTAGGCTGGTGTGCGCGACGATAGTTTGCTCAATGTCACGCGCGGCACGAAAGGCGGCCGGGAACGCGCCGTGCCGATCGGATTCAAGCTCGCCGTGCTCGAGGAAGCCGCCGACGCTTGCGAACCCCAATACCGGCTCAACGATCCTGGAGCGGCCCCACGTATCTGAGGACACAAGAACTCTCTTAAAATGAGGGATAGTCTTGTGCCTATCAATAAGCCTAGTCATTACGTGGAACCCATCGAAATTCTGACCGAGCCGGAGCGTCGTCGGCGGCGCACGGCCCAGGAAAAAATCGCCATCGTGCAGGAAACGCTGGCGCCGGGCGCATCGGTATCAGCCGTAGCGCGGCGGCACGGCGTGAACCCGAACCAGGTCTTCGGCTGGCGCAAGCAATACCAGGAAGGCAGCCTGGCGGCAGTGCAAGCGGGCGAAACCGTTGTGCCTGCATCGGAGCTGGCCGCCGCCATCAAGGAAATCAAGGAGCTGCAGCGGCTTCTCGGAAAGAAGACGATGGAAGTCGAAATCCTGAAAGAGGCCGTCGAGTGGGGCCGCTCAAAAAACCTGATTGCGCGCTCGCCCTTGTTGCCGGGGGACGACCATTGAAAACGGTCTGCGAAGTTCTCGGCGTGGCGCGCTCTGGTATGGCGGTGAAACAGTCTCGCTCGTCCGATTGGCAAGATGGTCGCCGTGCCAAGCGGGCCGACGACACGGAACTGGTCGAGGAAATTCGGGCTCATGTGGGGCACTTGCCGACCTATGGCTATCGGCGTATTTGGGCGCTCCTGCGACGCAGTCGCGAGTTGGTCGGTGCGCCGTGCATCAACCACAAGCGTGTCTACCGCGTGATGCGCGAGCATCAGTTGCTGCTGCGCCGTCCCGGCGCGCGTCGAGATAAGCGGCGGCACGACGGCCGTGTGGCCGTTGACCAGAGCAATACTCGTTGGTGCTCCGATGGCTTCGAGTTCCGGTGCGATGACGGCACGCCATTGCGCGTGACATTCGCGCTGGACTGCTGCGACCGGGAAGCGATTAGCTGGGCAGCGACGACCGGCGGGCATAGCGGCGACGTGGTGCGCGACGTGATGCTGACTGCCGTCGAACAGCGCTTCGGCACCACACAAACGGCGCGCTCCATTGAATGGCTGACGGACAACGGCTCGGCTTATATCGACCATCGCACACGCCGCTTTGCACGCGAGCTGGGCCTGGAACCGCTGACCACGCCTGTGCGTTCGCCGCAGAGCAACGGCATGGCCGAGTCGTTCGTGAAGACCATGAAGCACAATTACGTCGCCTATATGGACAAGCCCGACGCGCCAACGGCGCTCTCGCGTCTGGCTATTGCGTTTGAACATTACAACGAGCGTCACCCGCACAAAGCCCTGAAATACCGCTCGCCTCGCGAGTTCAGGCGCGCTGCGGCGTCATCAACCTAACGGTGTTCGCGTGTCCTGAGTTACAGGGGCAACTCCAGATCCCGCATGGATACACGAAGGCAGTGGCGTGAACACTACTATCACTTGCTGAAGAAACACGGCGTCACGCTGGCAAGTATAGGCGTCACGAGCCACGGTCTGCGTCATCAGTACCTGCAGCAAATGTATGAGCGGATCACCGGCGTTCGGGCTCCGATCAAGCGTAAGCGAGTCCACCGTACCGTCTGTTCATAACGATGCGGCTTCGGCATTCTGATTCCCACTAGATCTGGTGGGAATCAGAATGATGGAAGTGAGCGCACCGGGCCGGCGACGCGGCTCGAGGAACTAAACACAAGAATTCCGGGAGATGGTGGTTGCGCAAGCTAACGACCCGGCGCGTTCGATCGCCGACGTTGCGCAGGAACACGGTCTGAACGCGAACATGGTCGCAAAGTGGCGACGCGAACGTTCGCCTGCGCAATCGACGGCTCTATTGCCGGCGCCAGTGTCCTTTCTCCCCGTGCAGATCGCGCCGTCGTCGAAGCAGCAGCCGGCCATCACGGTGGAGCGCGGAGCGGTTCGGGTTCGCTTTGAAGGCACCCCGGATCTCGACGTACTGCGCGTCGTGTTGGCTAGCCTGCGTGATGCTCAATGATGCTGGGACTACCATCTGGCACACGCGTGTGGCTCGCCGCCGGTGTCACCGACATGCGCGCCGGCTTCAACAGTCTCGCCGCGAAGGTACAGAGCGTTCTCGAGCGTGATCCGTTCAGTGGCCACGTGTTTGTGTTCCGGGGCAAACGCGGCGATCTGCTCAAGGTGTTGTGGTGGAGCGGCGATGTATTGTGCCTGCTCATGAAGCGCCTCGAGAAGGGACGTTTCGTGTGGCCTCAAGCCACGAGCGGAACGGTCTGCCGGAGTCCCGCGCAGCTTTCGATGCTGCTCGAAGGCATCGACTGGCGCCAGCCCACGCGCACGGCGCAACCCACTTCTGCGTTGTAAACGTCGGCGCCGACACGTAAACTGTCGGTCATGACTTCGGCCGACACCCTTCCCGACGACATCGATGCCTTGAAAGCGCTGCTGCGCGAGCGCGACGCCAGGATTGAACGCCTGCAGGATGTCGTCGACTCGCAGGAGGCGGTCATCGCCACGGGCAAGGCTGAGATCGAGCACCTGAAGCTGCTGATCGCGAAGCTGCGCCGCATGCAGTTCGGGCGCAAGTCCGAGAGACTGGACCGGCAGATCGAGCAACTCGAACTGCGACTCGAAGAGCTCGAAGCCGACGAAGGCGCGACGCCAGTTGAAATTCCGAAGGCAACGCTCACGGTACCGGAACAGGCACCGCGCAGGCCATTGCCCGAACATCTGCCGCGCGACGTTCAAACGTATTTGCCCGAGTCGGGCGAGAAGTGCCCGGAGTGCGGCAGCAAGATGAAGCTCCTGGGCGAAGACGTTGCTGAACAACTCGAGTACGTTCCGGCAAGCTTCCGCGTGATCCGGCATGTGCGACCGAAGTTCGCCTGCTCGTGTTGTGACCACATCGCACAGGCAGCAGCACCGAGTCGACCGATCGAGCGTGGCCTGGCCGGCCCCGGACTACTGGCTCACGTGTTGGTCTCGAAGTTCGCCGATCACTTACCGCTCTACCGGCAGTCGGTCATGTACGCACGCGAAGGCGTGGAGCTTGATCGCTCGCTACTTGCGAAGTGGGTCGGTCACGCCGCGACGCTCCTGCAACCTCTCGTCGAGGCGTTGCGTCGTCACGTGATGGCGGCAACGAAACTCCACGCCGATGACACGCCGGTACCGGTGCTCGCGCCGGGCAACAGCAAGACGAAGACCGGTCGCTTGTGGGTGTATGTGCGCGATGATCGCACCTCGGCCGATATGACGCCGCCGGCGGTATGGTTCACTTACACGCCAGATCGCAAGGGCATCCATCCGCAACAGCACCTCGAGTCGTTCAGCGGCACATTGCAGGCTGACGCGTACGGCGGCTACCGGGCCATCTACGAAACCGGGCGTGTGACTGAAGCAGCCTGTTGGGCGCACGCGCGACGCCAGTTCTACGAGTTGCACGCGGCACGTCCGAATGCGCTGAACACCGAAGCGCTCGAGCGTATCGGTGTGTTGTACAAGATCGAGGAAACGATCCGGGGCAAACCACCCGATGAGCGCCGGGCATATCGACAGGCGCATGCGCGGCCGCTACTCGAGCACTTCCATGCGTGGCTCACAACAACGCTGGAAACGCTCTCGCGCAAATCCGACACGAGTCGGGCGATCCTCTACGCCCTGAACCGGTGGGAGGCATTCACGCGTTATTGCGATGACGGCCGGCTCGAAATCGACAACCTGCCAGTCGAGCGCGCGTTGCGCGGGGTGGCCATCGGCCGACGTAACTATCTGTTCGCCGGCGCTGACTCGGGTGGCGAACGCGCTGCCGTGATCTACAGCCTCATCGGCACGGCGAAACTCAACGATGTCGATCCCGAGGCGTATCTGCGCTTCGTGCTCGCACGCATCGCCGACCACGCGATCAACCGCGTTGACGAACTCATGCCGTGGGTCGTTGCGGACCAGCTTCGCGCAAACGCCTGAAGATCCCGCGCGCCTGTCAAGACGGCGCTCGTGCAGCGCTTACGATCAAGCAAACCACGGAGCGGGTAGATCGTGAGGCACACAAAGCTGCGATGCAGCGCATTGTTCAGGCAGTTGGACACAGCAGAGCGACCAAGGCGAACGCCTATCTGTCAACGCATGCAGCGATGAATGCTCGAAAGAAACGCTCCATTACGCGGGCGGAAGCGATGGAAGCAGTGGCCAGCGCTGGCGGAGTAAAGTCTCACGCGGCCGTTGCGCTGGGCATGTCGCGTCAGGCCTTGTACAGGCTTTTAAGCTCGTGACTGCGTGGCGCCGGCCGCGCACGGACAGTCTGCTCCCAACAGTGCGCGTGACAACGACGGGCCCTTTTTATACACGAAATGGTGCGATTTTAGGGCTTGTCTATAATCGCACCACATTACATCGCAATAAAATCAAGGATTTAGGATCCAAGATTTTATAACGCTGTTATACGTGTATAAACGAATTTCTTTGCGGCGACCGCTTTTGTCAAAGAAGCCACGCTAGCGCCGGGCTTGTGAGAGCGTGGTACGTGACGATGATGGCGAGCGCCGATAGTGTTAGCAGCTGCGGCCACAACTTCTCGCGATGGCGGTACGCGGCGCGAATGTAATCGACGGGGGACATAGTTTCTCCGGGGATGGTGCGCTCACCGGGATGGTGAGAGCAGGTGAGTCCAGTATGACTGGACCGCCGCGAAGCCAAGTCATCAGCGGTTGCGATCAGCTAGATTGTCCACGGCTGCCGATACCCGGTTTTCAAACGAGCATTGCTCGTCACCCCCTGTCGCCGGGATACGTGGGAACCGCACTGACGCCACGCCGTCGATGTAAACGAATCTCGCCATTTGCTGCAACTTGCGGTAGCGCGCTGCGTCGTCAAGCAGCTCATCGGTCATGGTGCTGCCTGAAGGTTGGTGTATTTGATCTGGATTGTAATGTTCACTGACCTGCGCGACTGCCCAAAACGGCAGGAAAAAACACCGATTGCGTCAATCTACGCGCGCAGGGCGTCGGCGGCACGGTTGTAGGCCTCGTGAGAGAGAAGCTGGAGCGGGCGCAACGACGCGCAGTCGAACATCAGCCGATAGGCGTATCCGACCGGGACGGACAGGATCTGTCCTTTCGAGGACCGGATCGGTTTTCCCTTCAGCGCGCAGGGGTGCGTGCCGTCTCTTACCTTTGCGAGCCAGTCTGGCCTCGTTTTGGACGGCCGGCAGGTGGGCGACGTACGAGAGGTCGATCGGATCAGCCGCAGCGGTTTCTGCTCTGGCAAGACGCCTATGCTGTCGAGCGATCGTTTCGGCTTCCCGGGTTCTGGTGATGGTGGCGCAGGTATGGCGGAACTTGCCCTTGCCATAGTGCCCGCATGCGAAGGTTCGTTTCATGGCGATGTCCTCTAATAGTGATGACCAATTCCACCATGAAGTCGACCCCAGTCAAGCTCCGGTTCTGAACCGCCCCGGATTTGAACTGACCCCCGAGAGTTGGACGTTGAAGCGTTAATTTTTTCCCGCTCGCATTCGATATTCCACGGGACTCAGTCCACCAAGTTTCGATTTGATGCGATGCCGGTTGTAGTAGTCGATGTAGCCCTTCAGGCCTACCCTCAGTGCGTCGACGTCTTCGAAGTCCGTGAGATGGAAGTACTCGGCCTTCAGAGTGCCAAAGAAGCTCTCCATGGCCGCGTTATCGAAGCAATTTCCTTTTCTCGACATACTCTGCTTCATTCCGTAGCGCGCCAGTGCCACTCGGTACGGTTGCATGCGATAGTGCCAACCCTGGTCTGAATGAAGCATCGGTGTAGCCGCATTCCCGCATTTCTTGACAGCTTTCCTGAGCATGCCCATGACCATTGGGAAGTCGGGGCGATGGCTCGACTCGTAGGCAACAATTTCCCCATTGTAGAGGTCCATGACCGGAGAAAGGTACAGCTTTTTCCCCGCGACCCGGAACTCGGTCACATCGGTGACCCACTTTTCGTTTGGGCTCGATGCGGTGAATTCACGATTGAGCAGGTTCGGAGCGGCCTCGCCGACCTCGCCCTGGTATGACCGGAACTTCTTCCGGCGCACCCTCGACCTGATTCCCAATTCGTTCATGAGGCGTTGCACCTTCTTGTGATTGACTAGCTCGCCATCACTGCGGATAGTTAAGGTGATGCGACGATAGCCATACAAGCCGCGATGTGCAGCATAGACAGCCTGAATCTTCGCCTTGAGTCCACGATGCCGGTCTGGAGCGGCCAACGTCTTGGCCCGATAGTAGTACGTACTGCGTGGCAACCCCGCAGCCTGGAGAAGGTCGGACAAGGGGAATTCCTGCCTCAGTTCAAGCACTATTTTGGCTCTTTCTGCCGCGCCAACTTCTTTGCTAGAACCAAGGCATTTAATTTTTTTAGGTACGCGACCTCCGCGCGTAACTGCTGATTCTCACGAAGGAGTTGGTCTGACTCCTCAGATCGCGGAGCTTCCAACGACTGGTTCGAGGTCTTTTTCTTTGCTGGCACCGAAACATCCTGTCCCGACGGGCGCATGCCCTTTAGCGAACGGAGCTCTCCCCGTGCTTTCTGTTGTTGCCACATCGTGATGCTGTGCGGATTGCCGATATTGTAAATGGCAGCCAGCTCTCGACAGGAAAGGTTCTCAGCCACGCCCCGGTGCACCACCTCAAGCTTGAACTCAAGGGTGTAAGCGCCACGCTGGCGGATGAGCCCAGCGTTACCATGGTGACGATATGCCGCGACCCATCGCCTCACCATGCTTTCTGCAATACCGAATTTCGCCGCAAGGAGCTTATAGCCCCCTTTGCCAGCGAGATACTCGCGAACCACCTTCCCCTTAAACTTTACATCGAATTTCCTCACGGAGCCTCCAAGGTTGTGTCCAACTCTCGGGGGTCAGTTCAATTTTGTGGAGGCTCCAACTCTTGAGAGAATGGAGCCATGAACAAGAAGGTAACCAAGTTTTCCCCGGAAGTCCGGGAGCGCGCAGTGCGTCTGGTGTGCGAGCAGCGTAGCGAACATCCGTCGATGTGGGCAGCAGTTGAATCGATTGCGCCAATGATTGGCTGCACGCCGCAGACGCTGCACGAATGGATCAGGCGCGATCAGGCTGACCACGGTGAGCGCGATGGCGTGACCACCGACGAGCGCGAGCGCCTCAAGGCTCTGAAGCGGGAGGTCAAGGAACTGCGTCGTGCCAACGAGATTCTCAGGATAACGAGTGCGTTTTCCGCCCAGGCGGAGCTCGACCGCCGTTTCAAGTCCTGAAGGCCTTCGTCGATCAGTATCGCGACACCTGCGGGGTCGAGCCGATCTGTAAGGTGTTGCGGATCGCCCCGTCGGGCTACCGACGCCATGCTGCGCAGCTTCGCGATCCATCCAGACGCTGTGCACGCGCTAAACGCGATGAGATTCTGCAACCGGAGATCAAGCGTGTCTGGCAGGCCAACATGCAGGTCTATGGCGTGCCGAAGGTCTGGAAGCATATGAACCGGGAAGGCATTGCGGTGGCACGCTGCACGGTCGGACGTCCGATGAAGTTGCAAGACCTGCGTGGTGCGGTTCGCGGCAAGCGGGTTCGCACGACGACTCCCGATACGAGCGCGCCGCGCCCGCTGGACCGGGTCAACCGGCAATTCAATGCTGACTGGCCGAATCAGCTCCGGGTTTCAGATTCCACTTATGTCTCGACATAGCCGGGCTGGCTTTACGTTGCGTTAATAATCGACGTGTTCGCCCGTCGCATTGTTGGCTGGCGCGTCAGTTCGTCGACGAGCACGGACTTTGTTCTGGATGCACTTGAACAGGCGCTGTACGCTCGCCAACCGGACGACGACGGGACTTTGACACACCACCCCGACAGGGGGTCCCAATACGTCGGCTTTCGGTATAGCGAACGTTTGGCCGAGGCGGGTATATCGGCCCCATCGACGTCGCCTTCCGTTTGGGGGGCGGTTGCGCTCGCATCAATCCTTCTCCAACGGCTCAGGTAAATTACGATGAGACGAGGGTGCTGGTAGCAGCATCGCAACAGATTTTTGATAGTCGAAGAAAGTTGCTGATTCAATTAATAAATATCGGTCGGTCGCTCAGTTCAATCCTTACGATCGACAGTCGCTGGTAGGAGGTTCGAACGGCCGCTTTGAAGTGGACTGAAGGACCGCTGCCGTCGACATGAGTCAGTCGCCCGCGATTGAGTTCGACGCATAATTTGCCCAGAGTAAAGAAAAGAACCGCGCTCTGAACCGACCCCGCAAAGTTGGACAGTTGTTGGCTAGTGCCGTGAGGGCTGGGTTCTGTACATCACAGGACTCAGCCCTTTCAGCTTGAGCTTGATGCGGTGGTGATTGTAGTAGTGAATGTAGTCCTTGATACCGGCCTGAAGTGCCTCAACGCTTTCGAAGCGATTCGGGTAAAAGAATTCTGACTTCAGCGTGCCGAAGAAGCTCTCCATCGTCGCGTTATCGTGGCAGTTGCCCTTGCGCGACATGCTTTGTGTGAGACCGCGCCGGGCAAGCAATGCCTGATAGGCACTCATCTAATAGTGCCAGCCCTGATCGGAGTGGACCATGGGCCGGTCGTCGTGCTTCAGCTTTCTCATGGCCTTCCTGATCATGCCCGCGACCATCGCAAATGCCGGACGGGTGGCTGTTTCGTAAGCCACAATCTCGCCGTTGTACAGGTCCAGAACCGGTGAGAGATAAAGCTTGCTTTCCCCCACCCGGAACTCGGTGATGTCGGTGACCCACTTGCGGTTCGGCGCATCGGCATCGAACTGTCTTTGCAGCACGTTCGGTGCAATCCGTCCCACCGTGCCCCGAAAGGCGCGGTACTTCTTCGGACGCACCAGACACTTCAGTTCCATCAACTGCATCAGTCGCTGGACAGTCTTGTGATTGACAACGATCCCCAGACGCCGGATCGCGCTGGTGATACGCCGATAGCCATAACGGCCCTTGTGCAACTCGAATAACGAGCGGATACGCGCCTTGAGCGGCGCGTACTTGTCCGCGACCAGCGATGCCTTGCAGTGGTAATAGAAAGTGCTGCGCGCCAGGGCCGCCACCTTCAGCAGACCCTCAACTGGAAACCGATGCCTTAATCCGGCCACTATTTGCGCTTTCTGCGCGGCGCTTTGGGGCTTTCCGAGCGGATCAAGGCATCGAGTTTTTTTAGGTACGCGTTCTCCATGCGCAGATAGTTCAGCTCTGCAAGGAGTTCTTCTTTCGTGCGGGTCTCGTCGGATTCTGTCGAGTCAGGTGGCACAGATGACTTGGGTTGCTTCACGGGTCGTCCTCGGGGGCGAGGCTCCAGGGCCTGAATACCTCCCGAATCATACTGGCGTTTCCAGATGCCGATCACCCCCGCATTACGGATATCGAACACAGCAGCAACCTGCCGGCAGGACAAATCCTTCGACACCATAAGCCTCAACACCTTCAGCTTGAAGCGCGAATCATAGTGACTGAACTTCTTTCTGAACGCGGCTTCGCCGTGTAACCGCCAGGCGGCGACCCATTTGCGTACTGTGCCGTGATCGATATCGTGCCGCCGCGCGACCTCCGCGCTGCCACCCACCCGGCCTGAAAGATAGTCTTTGACAACCCGACGCTTGAACTGCGCACTATGTCTGCTCATGAAAAAACACCCCAAATCGTTGGACGGGTGTCCAACTATTGGGGTGCAGTTCACTCCTGTGAGGATGCGCGGCTTTTTCATTGTCCTTAAGTGAACGGCATTACGGCCATTGGCCGGGGTTTTTCGCCTGCGAGGCAATCGCCGATATTGGTCACCACCACCACGGCCGCGTCTTCAGTCTGATAATCGTGCGCAACAGGTAATACAACATGATCAAAAACGGACGAAGGATGCCTGTCGCCCATAGGAATGCAGTGCAAACCGTGAAGAACACCCAGACCGTTAGATTGCACGTCGGGAAAAGAAGGTCGATAAACATCATGCCGAAAAGACCGACTGCAATGACGGCACGCCGTGCGAGTGGATCGAGAGACAGAAATTTCTCAAGCATGATCACGGTCCTTGCGAACCCACTGAAGCAGCCCACGGCGAAGATGATAGGCGGACTCCCAGACAGCAACCCCTGCTGTCACGAGGAGCCAGAAGCGCGCGGCACGAGTCCAGTCCGCGTTGGTGAGTACGTGCAACAGATCCATTGTCTTTACTCCGTAAGTGACGCCTCTTATTGCAGGCCGATGACCTATCTTCGCAAATGCCGCGCGAAGTCAAGAACAACGGCCGTGACTAGAAGTCTGCGAACTGGTCGGCGATAGCGTCCGTGTAACGGCCTGTGCCGCTTTTCGTCGGCCCGGCAGCGCGCGATTCGAGCGCCTGTGACGCTGCGGCCGCGTCAGCATCGACAGGGGAGAACGGTGCGGCATCGCTCTCAACCATCGCTGCTGCCTCGGTTCGCCGCAGAAGCGTCGCCGGTTCGGGCACGCGCATGACCGGCTCGTCGGGAGCGCCGGATGCGACACGTTTCGCCCCGCCTCCATTGAGCGCCGCTCGCGCGAGCGCCCTGAGTGCGCCCGCCCGCATTCGCTCGTTGTCGAACTGTTTGATGAAGGCGAAAAGATCAGGGTCCGTCGCTTCATTGAGCGTGACTTTGACTACGGCCTTCTCAGTCATGCAGCGGCTCCGAGCGCCTTACGTTCGCGGGCAAGAGTTGCTTCGCCGACGATCAGGAAACCCTTGGCGTTGGCGTAGCAGGGCGCGTCGAGCACGTCGAGATTGACGCGTGGGAACGCTGCGCGTATCGAAGGTTCATAGAGAGCTGCGCCTCCTCCGGTAAGAACAATGGAACGCAGATCCGCAGTCCGGCCGACGCGGTTTTGCAATTCCTTGACCGTTGCATTGATGATGGCCTGTGACTGCTCCAGATAGGGGATAAGGTCAACATCCCTCCCGTAGAAGAGGAGAGGCTTTTTCTCGCGCAGGCACCTGTCAATACGTTCGATGTCATCGACCGGTTCCTTTTCGTTTTTTGCGATTAACGTCGCGATGCTCTTGTAGACCTGGGACGCACCACCCGGAGCGCCGCCGCTGCGGCGATCGTTCATCGTAAAGCCGTGCGCGACTACCCAGTCGGTTGTGAAGTAGCCTACATCAATCACCAGATGGGCGTTTTCCCGGTCAAAGCGGCTGCCGCCGTACTCGGAAAAGGATACGAGTGATCCCAGTGGCTGTGGTACTACCTTTACGGAGTGAACCTGGATATTGCCGTGGCCATAGTTGAGCGTTCCGGTGAACGCATCGCGCAGATGCGCTGAATACTTGTTGATAGTGTGAACAGGGAGCCCCAGCACCATGCGTTCGACCTCGGTGACGCCAGCAAACTGCAGCGATCCACCGAGTAGCGCTGCGTAATTCGACGTGAGGCAGAAATCTTCCGATAGCGTTCGACCTGCGTTTCCGTATGCGGAGGACAGTTCAACGCCCGGGCCGATCTCGTATGTTGCGCCGTCTACTTCAATGGGCAAAACCTTACGCGCGTGCAGCACGCCTTGTCCGTAACTCGAAACCGCCTCGCTTACCGCAATCGGCGTCACCGAGGGAAACATTTGAGTGGCAATGTCCGACCCCATACGGAATGCGCTTTTCGTGTTGCCGTAACCGACGTCGACCGCAAATACCGATACCTTCATTGGACTCTCTCCAGAGTTGTTTATCAAAGTTCACTGCACGTTTGGCCCCAGCAGGGGCCAAACACGGCCCAAACATCGTTGTCGCTACGACAGCTTGTGCTCCTGGTCCCAACAGGGGCCAAACACGGACCAAGGGGCGCTGCCAGCAATGACGTCTTCTGTTCTTGGGGTCAAGCAGGGGTCAACCTTGGCCCCAACCGCGGGTGACGTTCCAACTCTATCGGCTGACGATCAAAGTCAAGGAAGCTAAAGCTCGCAATATTAGGGAGCTTTAGGAACCGCAGGGCGGACAAGCGCGGTTATTCTCTTAATTACCTACCGCGCGATCAGCGCATCGACCTCCGAGTTGCACTATCGAAGGGATCGCTTTGCCTGGCGAAAACCCTTCCTGTCACCGGCCGCAAACTGAAGCGGCCTTTTTCTGAATCAAATCAAGTGCACGATCCTCCACACAGAGGATCATCGACACGCGATGTCGATTGGGTTTGCGGGCGGTTCTGCCCAGATTGGCGCACAGAGACGATGTGTAAGACAGACAGTCGGAGCGAATCCGAGTCTGCGCACGACGACCTGATCGCGCATGGACGCACCCTTTCAGCACACGAAGCTGGGACCGTCGCATGAAGCCCGATACACAGCGGCGGATTGAACGGACTTGGGGGTGGGGGTATGTGGTCGCTGCCAAAGCGAACGCATCCCTGTACGAAACGGAAACAAACAGGTATTGCCGGGCAGATGGCCACAGTCGTGCGGGTCGAGAGACAGGCGCACGCAGGCACGCGACGCGTGTCACAGGCCGGCACGGCAGCCGGAGCAGTCAGCGAATCGGATACGCGGAGCTTTGGAGCATCGCGGCCCGATCTGCGAGGCAGGTGGACCCGATCCACGACGATGGACTCTGCAAAGGCAGATCCGGTTCGAGGATGGCAGGGAACGCAGAATCGCAGGCAAGGCAACGCGCGGTAGCGCGGCGTCTGGCGGCAGGCAGCAACTGGACAGTCCATGCACGACTCTTCCACGTGCGGGGTTGATCGAATCGAATCGCTAAAGGACAGGAAGGCAGTACCCGGCGGGGAACGCACCGCGCAGCGCGGCAGGTTGATGCAGGGGATAGGCTCCCGGCGTCCGGCGCGCAGCGCAGCACACGATGGCCGCGTTTGACGCGCGCGATCTGGGAGAACAGGTGTCAGACGTCGGACGGGCGTCTGGACGCGTAGCTGTGCCGCTTGCGGCGCGGCGCAATCTTGAAAGGGGTATCGACGTGTCAGCGATTTTGAACGTGCGCGCCGTTCTGCGGGGCTACCGGCTGCCCGCCGACTTCACGGGCGCATTGGAACGGCTGCTGTTGGACAATGTGAATCGCGTTCATAGCAAGACCAGAATCAGCGCAAGGCCACTTTCGATCAGAACGCAGGAGCGGCGCACGACCGTCATCTGCAAGTCGTTCGAAGAGCTGCGCCAGAACGGGTTCGCACTGCAGTCCCCGTATTCACTCAAGCAAAAACATATCGAGTACCTTGTCACGTTTTGGGTAGACGCGAAACAGACTGGTAGCACAATCGAAAACAAGCTGACACATCTTCGAGCCTTGTGCGAGTGGATGAAAAAGCCCAATCTCATCAGCACGCTGGCCGACTATGTTGATCGTGAAAAGCACGATCTGGTGCGCTCATACGTCGCGCAGCGGGACAAGTCATGGGAGGGCAATGGGATCGACGCGGAAAGCAAGATCAACGAAATCGCTGTGACCCATCCGAACGTTGCAGTCCAACTCAAGTTACAGGCGGCGTTTGGTCTACGCGTCGAAGAGAGCTTCCTGCTTCGCCCCGCCGAGGCTGTACGGGATGACGGGTTGCTGAACGTTAGTCGCGGGACAAAAGGCGGCCGTGAGCGGGTCGTGCCGATCGAATTCAAGGTTGCCGTCCTTGTCGAGGCGGCCACGCTTTCGAACCCGTTTACCGGGTCGACGATCCCTCATGGATACACGAAGCAGCAGTGGCGGGAGCATTATTACCACGTGCTGAAGAAACATGGCGTGACTCAGTCGGGCATCGGCGTAACCAGTCACGGTCTGCGCCATCAATACCTCCAGCAGATGTACGAGAGGTTGACCGGTGTTGAGGCGCCAATCAAGCAGCCGGCGAATCGGGTAGATCGAGACGTTCACAAGGCGGCAATGCAGCGCGTTGTCGAAGCAGCCGGACACAGCCGGGCGACGAAGGCGAACGCTTACCTGTCCACGCACAGCGCAATGGCTGCGAAAAAGAAGCGTCTGATAACGCGCGACATGGCGCTGGAGGCAGTCGCGGCGTCCGGCGGCAATAAGTCACGCGCGGCGCTTGCTCTAGGAGTTTCGAGGCAGGCGCTCTACACCATTTTGAGCTAGTCTCGTTCGAAAATTGCCGTCGCCGTAAAGCCGTTCGCCTCGTCCGTTCGCCTCGAAATGATCGCGCCTGAAAGAACTTTCTGTACACGTAAGTTGTAGCAAATATCCGATTTTCAAATTTGCTACACCAACGAACCTTTAAAAATCAGCTAGTTACAAATACGATTTTTTTAACGCGTTTTACGTGTACACGCGATGACGAGTGTTTCCGGGAGGGTCACCTCAGCAGCCACGCCAGCGCCGGGCTTGCCAGTGAGTGATACGTGAAGATGATGGCTAGCGCCAGGAGGGCTAACAGCTGCGGCCACACCTTTTCGCGGTGGCGGTACGCGGCGCGGATGTAATCGACTGGCGACATGTTTTCTCCGGGGTTGGGTCACTCACCGACGTAGTGAGTGGCGGTGAGTCCAGTATGACTCGGCTGGCGCGAAGTCAAGTCACCAGCGGTTACGATCCGGCAGATCGTCCACCGCAGCCGATACCCGGGTCCCAAACGAGCAATCCTCGTCACCGCCTGTTGCCGGAATACGCGGAAACTGCACCGACGCAACGCCGTAGATGTAGACGAATCTCGCCATCTGCTGCAACGTGCGGTATCGCGCCGCGTCTTACAGCACTGGGTCGATAGGCGAGAAGTGCTGGGTCGTGATTTTTCCGTCAACGATCTTCTGCGCGAGCATCGAGAACATCGGGCCGCGCTTCTGCCAGTCTCCCGTTGTGCGCGCAAGCAGGTCGAGCACGTAAGGCGCGTCGATCGGCGAGATCTCCTTGCGAATAAGGTCAAGCAGATCACCCTCGGTCGCGTCAGGCCCTTGTACAGGCTTTTGAGCTCGCTACTGCACGGCGCTGGCCGCGCACGGACAATCTGCTCCCAACAGTGCGCGTGACAAAGCAACTGTCCTTTTTTATACACGAATGTTGCGATTTTAGGGCTGGTCTATAATCACAACACATGACATCGCAATAAAATCAAGGATTTAGGCCTCAAGACCTTGTAACGCTGTTTTACGTGTATAAACGAATTTCTTTGCGGCGACCGCTTTTGTCAAAGAAGCCACGCTAGCGCCGGGCTTGTGAGAGCGTGGTACGTGACGATGATGGCGAGCGCCGATAGTGTTAGCAGCTGCGGCCACAACTTCTCGCGATGGCGGTACGCGGCGCGAATGTAATCGACGGGGGACATAGTTTCTCCGGGGATGGTGCGCTCACCGGGATGGTGAGAGCAGGTGAGTCCAGTATGACTGGACCGCCGCGAAGCCAAGTCATCAGCGGTTGCGATCAGGTAGATTGTCCACGGCTGCCGATACCCGGTTTTCAAACGAGCATTGCTCGTCACCACCTGTCGCCGGGATACGTGGGAACCGCACTGACGCCACGCCGTCGATGTAAACGAATCTCGCCATTTGCTGCAACTCGCGATAGCGCGCTGCGTCGTCAAGCACCGGGTCGATCGGCCAGAAGTCCCGGGTCGTGATCTTTCCGTCGACGATCTTCTGTGCGAGCATCGAGAACATCGGACCGCGCTTTTCCCAGTCTTCCGTTGTGCGCGCAAGCAGGTCGAGCACGTAGAGTGCGTCGATCGGCGAGTTTTCTTTTGTATCAGATCCAGCAGTTCGCCCTCGGTCGCGGCTGGGCGGTTCGAACGCTGATTCCAGATCTTTCAGGCTTCATCGAGCGCGGCATGCTTGTCGTCAGTGAAAGCGATCCACGGCGTTCGCTTTCCGCACTCATCGCATTAGATGCAGCAGAGCCGGGTGTCCGGCCTCACGCCGGATATAGCCTCAGGCTACAAGCATATCCCGCATGTCAAGCCGCCGGTGGTAGCACGACGAACGCGAGCGGCGACGGCGGTATCCATTCGACGCACGGTTCGTTGCGCGACGCGTACAGCGCCTGCTTCTCTCGCTTGCGTGCCTGGTATGCGTCGTTTGGTTCCATGCCGTAGACCTGGATCACTGCTGGCCTCGCGGTGTCTGTGAGGCGGAAGTCGGGCAGCATGTCGTCGCCATCGTTGCGGCGCAAGGGCTTCTCAAAGCGCCGGCGTTCCTGCACAAGACGGTTCGCCATCTCAACCTCGTAGCTCGAGTCGCAGGGGATGAAGGCGCGGTTGCAGAGCTGCAGCGCAAGATCGATTGCGCGTGGATTTCCGTCCTTCATGCGTTCAACGACGATTGCGGCGACAACGCGAGCTTGTGGCCTGCCTATCATCGGCCATGCGTGGCGGAAAGAACTTCATGCCGCGTTGACCAGTTGTTCCGAAACGTAGAAAGCCTCGTACGTCTGCTCAGGCGCACGACGAATACGTATCTGGAAGGATAGCTGGCCTTGATTTCCGCGATCACGACGCCGCGATGCGATTCAGTCGGTGTCGTCCGGATCCGGTCCAGGAAGGTGTCGAACTCGGCTTTTATGGTCGCGAGTTCCGTTTCTTCGTACCGGCGCATGACGTGAACGACGTCCTGGACCGGCTTGCCATTCAGCTGCCCTTCGCCCAGCACCGCAAGGATCTGTGCGCTGCAGGTGCCCCAATTGCGCTGCGTTGCGCCGGTCCAATAGTTCAGGCCCGCGTCCATCCATACCCGTTGCAGGAATCCGAGGAGCGGTGCAGACCGGCGCGACGTAGAACCGTGGCTGACGTTCGCCGGCCCCGGGCTTTTAACCGGTCCGACCGTACGAACAGTCAGTGCAACGTCGAGACGGGCATTGAGTCCATCCGGCGTTAACTGACCCCGCAAAGTTGGACACTTTTGCAGGCAGTCTTGTGGGCAAGTATTCGGAAGAGACGAACCTCGCGGTCGTCGAGGATTATTGTTCGGGAACGTCGGGGCTCAAAGTCTTTGCTCGCCGCCAGATTCCCGCGCTGTGCAGCAAGCGATTCGTTTAACGCCTGTTCAGAACGAACGCGGTCGGGCCAGAACCCGTGAACGAACTGCAGGTGGCATATCGCGAATCGCATCCGACACGCCCGCCAGTTCTGAAACGATTGCCGTATCGATCACCACGCTTACCGCGGCGGATTGAGGTCGCAACTGAATTACGCCGACGCCGAGCGTCGCCGCGGACGTGAGCACGCCGATGGCGAGAACGGACAGCGTGGCGCGTTGACTGAATTTCATGGTCACTGAATTTAAGCGCGCAGCAAGCGCAGCAATGCAGCCAATTTTCAGTAGGATGGCTCAGTGACGGGCGCCTAAAGGAGCCGAAAAAAGCGGAGCATTTGCTTCGGTCAGGCTGCGTGGACCGAAAGGGCGGCGTAATGGGGAAGCGCGAAAGAGATGGCAAAACAGCGATCATTCTCCGGATAGTCCCGTAACGCGTTATAAGCCGCTGTGCCTGTTCGGCCCAATAAGGCAATTGCCCGGTCAGATAGCCGACTGGGAGCGGGTGGAGACAGCGACTGTCGCGAGACGTCGGCAGTGACGTCTTATCCACAGACTTCTTCACATTTCTGTGGATAAAGCTGGGCGGACGAGCCCCGAGAGGCAGGTTGAAATCGCCGTAATCCGTCACCGGCGACAGGCAATGCACGCCGTATCGTTTACCTATCACCCGCGCTCTAGGCATCGACTAGCGCTTACGCGCGATCCAAGTGATGTCCGCATCTAGCGAACGCTTATTCAACCCAGACGGGGAATCATCCCGCTCTGGCGTGGTGTCCCGTCAATTCCATTGAGGGAAACACCATGTACACAGCACTCATTCAGCAGTTCAAGGATGCGCAGGTAAAGGCTGCGGCCGCTTATCTGGAAGTCGGCGCGGCTGAGACCGCTCTGTTTCCGGGCGACGGCGAGTATTGCTACCGCGCTGCTGAGTCCCGGTCGAGTTCCGGAGCGCGAACTCAGCGACTTCTGCAATCAACTCTCGCATGTGCTCGTGAGAGAGGCGGTCCGACGTTTCTCGCCAGACGGCGGCCGGTTGGAGATCGACGACAGCAAGGAGTTCGACAACGCATCAATCGATATTTGCGGCGCGCTCCAGGCTGGCAAATGTCCGGACTTCGACGCGTTCTGGGCTTATCTGAAGCGCACCTACAGCGGCGACGCCGGTAAGCGTATCGGCCTGGTTCAGGCCGCGAAACTGATCATCGATGGTTCTACATTCGCCCCAACTCCGAGATCAAGCGGACGTCCAGCGCCATCGTGCGGGAAGCACGAAAGCTGGAGCGAACCGTGCCACCGTTCCAGCGCTCGCCGGCCGACCTATCAATCGCGGCAGACCGTCGCAAATATCACACGCGGTCTGGGGGCCTTCTCGGGTCACGCCGGATTTGAAGTACTAGCGTCGGAGCTGAAGCACGGGCGGCTGCTGGATTACCAGTTTGAAACCCGCGAGAAGGTGTGTCTAAGCGGCCCTGATATCGTGATGTACAACGAGAAATGAAGTTCAAGTTCTCGCATCAGGTGGGCGATGCCCTTTCGCTGTTTATCAGCGAGTTCGGTGCCGACTACCTGGCCTCGCGTGAGCACTACTGATCGGATGCTCCGCATGCTCCGTCACCGCGTTTATCTTTTTACCCGCTACGTCACCAGGACTTAGGGCTTAACCACCGACGATCCGCTTACATCGTGCGCGCAGGCGAGTGCTACTCGCCAATGTTCCGCGCTGCGGCGTTGCGACACCTCGTGCAGCGCGCGCCGCTGGGTGTGACAGGTGGACAGTGCTTTTCTCGGCTCCCAGATCATCGGAAACGGGCGCGGCCGCTACATTTCTGGTGCCCTGTCGGGTGCTGCCGCCGGCTTCTTTTCCCAGCACGTAAGCGCTGCGATGTCACGTCACAGTGGCATCGAGGTCTTTTTTCGACGGGCCAACGGTCAGACCGTTGTTGTGTCGCAGGTCGATGACCAGCAGTTCGCTCCCGCGAACACGTTTTCTTGTTTCCAGCGGGCCCGGCTACCGTATCACCCAATGACTATTCGCGCCTTCACGGCGCTTTCCCTTGCGGGGCAACCCTCCGTAAGGGAGTTGCCCCGTTTTTCCGAGGTCCAGCATGAAATTCCCGAAGTCGTTCTACACGGATCGTCGATCCGGCGGCGCCGGCGCTACCGCTGCTCTCCAGCAGCAGGCCGCGCGCGTTCTTCGCCGGGTGGCGCAGGGCCTGCGCCTCCGCTCCCGCGAGATTGTCTTTGAACCGTCGCGCCGGAATTTTCCGGGGCGCGTGTCGCTTCGCACCGAGACGCTGATTGTCGACTTGCTGGATCGGCCGTGCCAGAAACCGGTGGCGCTCAGCTTCCGCACGCGCCGCGGCCGTTCGGTTTTAACGGGCGGCGGTGAGAACTATGTGCCGCTCGAGCAGATCGAGACCGCATGTGGTTATCACTCGTTCCTCGATGGCCTTCGCCTCGCCGGTGGCATCGACACCTCCTCCGGAGGTCGATAATGAAACTTGCGAACGTCAAGGTCGAATATTCGTGCGGCACGACGATTACGGACCGGGTGACGCTTGATCCGGCAACGGGGCAAGTGCATCTGCCTCCGCGTCTTCAGACGCTGCTGCACGTGATGGACGAAACCGAGTGCTCCCCGTCTTTTGTTCTGGAGTACAACGGCTCGTCGTTCCCTGTTACGGTGGATCCAGATGGATTTCGGAAGATCGGCGAGCCCGACGACCCAAAATCGGCCCTGGAGCAACTAGTGAACCCCACCAAGGATCAGCGGCAGCAAAATGCGCGTTTCCTGCATACCCTGTCGGCGGCATCCATCGGTGGCCTCGTTGGCTACGTTCACGCCGCATCCAGGCTGGACTCGACGACTATTGCCGGCACGGCGATCCTCGCAATAGTTGCGGTACTATTGTGGTACGTCGGATTTGTTGAAATGAAAGGAGAATGAAATGGTTGCAAACCTCATCACTCTCGTTGTGGGCGTGTCCATTGCAGCGTTCTTTCTCTGGACCAACAACAATGGCCGCAAGCGTGATCATGAGCGCCTGTTTGGCAAACGTGATTAATCACGCGGCGTAGTGCCGGGTTAGAGGTATCGGGCTGTTCCCATCGGGGAGCAGCTTTTTTTTGTCTTTTTTGACTACTGAGCGCGCCCCCCGGGGCGCGCTTTTTTCTTTTTGGAGACCAGAAATGAACCACGCCTTTGTGAAGCCCGTGGGCTACGAGCAGCCAGTCGCCGTCGTGTCGGCGGGAGAAAACGGAAGCCTCGCGGCGATCATCGCCGGTACACGTGCCGATTCATCACCGCAGGGCAACCGGCTGGACGTCGAAGGCAGAACCGTCGGAGAAGTCTGCTCGATGCTCTGCAAGGTGTTACGCAATACGGAGCTTGAGCCGGAATGGCTCGTGACCGCCAATATGCTTGATGACCCCAACGAAGCGACCAGCGGTGCCCGGATGGACCGCATCTGCCCTGCTGACAGCGTCTGGAACCGTGTGGCTGTCTCCGTTGACATCGGCAGATCCGAGGGCTGGATCGTCCATGTCGACTGGATCACGCGCACTGAAATACCGGACGTCGCGGGCCGCGGATATGCCGTCCTGCCGCTCCTGCGCGCGAAGGTATTTGTCGCGGACCAGGCATGGCAACTGGCGCGCTTTATCTCTCACGCGATCGACCGGACGTAGTTCTCGTTCACGTCAGACGACGCAACCATCATTTCAACCCTCGCGGGCACTCGGCCCGACAGGGAGCGATTGCCCGCTTTCTATTTCCCGGAGCAATCGTGTATCAACTCTCCTTCGCTGGTCTTTCCCTCTCCATCGGCACACTGCTCGAAGTGCTCGCCGTCTTCAGAACCGACAACCGCCTGCTCGCCTTGGAGTCGTCGGACATCACTTTGATGCAAAGCGGCCAGCCGGTTCAGGTCATCCGCCACAATGGTTCGCTTACCGTGCGCCGGATCAGACGCTCGCACTGGAAGCTGCTTTACGATGCGTTCGACCTCACGTCGACTCCGCGACTGATCTTCTCCTCGGAGCAGATCGGGGAGGCGGCCGACGCGCGCGGCCGACTCGACCTGTTCGAGACGCTGCAGGGCGAGTGCGAGCGCCGGTTCGGGTTCCGCTACGCAGGGCCAGAATATGGCCACACGCGACAGCGGAACGGCCGGCACGAAGTGCACGTCGCGTATGCGCTCGCAGAAGGCTGCCCGATTCCCGAGCCCGTGCTGGATGAATATCGCCAGTTGCCCGACCGCTTCACGACCGACATGACGTGGGGCAGGGTACTGCTTGATGTGCCTGAGTTGCGCGGCGCGATGCCGCCGGATAAGGCGCGAGTGCTGGCAAGCTTGATGTCGCGCGAGAAGGGCGGCATCAGTTCTGCCAATGCGGCACTGCTCGCGATGGTCATGCGTCTCGCGCCGAACTCCCCGACGTATGAGGAGGTCGATGATCTGCTGTTCAGTCACGGGCTGCTGCAGGCACATAACCTGCCCGACCGTTATTCGAACCCCGTGCCGCTCGGTACGCCGGTATAGAAGTTTGCCGAGTTGTACCGGCAGAATATGGCGGACCGCCGGCGGGACACCGCGATCGCTCGTTTGCGAACTGAACGGTCGGCGGGACGGATGTCTCAACGGACGTTCGATCTGCAGATGCAGATCGCGTTACTGGAGCATGGCCGCGAGACTTTCGCTCTGGGCAATGAAATTTCCGAGGCGATTGACCGCGGAGACGTGCATTACCTGCTGACGATCATGGACTGCCCCGACGAGCGCAATCGCGTCGTCAAGCAGACGGTGCGCGAGGTGTTCGGCATCAGGCTGCTCGGTGTGCGGGCTGCTGCGCGTCGCCGCGGCATCTTTGCGCTGGCGGGCTATGACGAAGCCTGTCAGGCCCAATGGGAATCGGCTGGATCGCCGCAGGCGCGCCAGCACGTGATTGAGATCCATCAGGCGACGCGTGCGGCCGCGAGCGTTCATCCGGCGATACTTGCCAGGACGCAGACGGCTCACCACGCCTGATCAGTTTCATCCAGACCTTTTCGACAGACCCGGCTCCGTGCCGGGTTTTTTTCGCCCATCCCTCTCGCTGCCGGCGTAAGACCATGCGAAAAAGCGATGACGCGAGGCGTGATCTGCAGGCGGCGACTGAACTTGCTGCCAGCAAGCCTCTCCTGGACGCTGCCGCAGCGGGTCTTGAGACCGCTCACGCGGACCTGGAAAACGTTGCGAGCGAAGCCGCTGCGCGGTCTGCGCGATACGAGTCCGAAAAGGCCCGGATGACCGCAGAGATGACCAGAATCCAGCAGGAGTCGAAGCAGCTTGCAGCCGTCGATGTGACGGCGGCGATCGCGGAGACTGACCGGAAGCTGGCCGCGAATCGCGAAGCTGTAGCGGCGTTTGAGGGCAGGATCGAAGGTGCAATCCGCGCCTAGACCGTGCTACAGGCAGAAGCGGGCGCGCTCTCGACTGAACTGGAGGGCTTCTCTGCGACGCAGCGGCGCGCCGACCGGCTCTCCGATGAGATCGCGCAGTGGAAGCTGCTGGCGAAAGGGCTTGGCAACGACGGTGTCATCGCGTTGACGATCGACGACGCGGGGCCGGCACTGACCGACACCGTCAACCGGCTGTTGCTCGCCTGTTACGGCATGCGTTTCACGGCCGAGATCCGAACGCAGCGCGCGCTTTCAAACGGCGAGCTGCGTGAGGGGTTCGAGATCCTTGTGCATGACGCTGAAGCTGACAGCACGAAGTCTGTGTCGGTCATGTCCGGTGGTCAGAAGGTCTGGATCAACGAATGTCTCACGCGAGGCATTGCGCTGTACCAGGCACAGAACACGGGCCAGCCCTACCAGACGCTTTTCAGTGACGAGTCCGATGGTCCGCTTGATCCGCAGCGCAAGCTGCAGTTCATGCGGATGAAGCGGGAAGTGCTGAAGCAGGGCGGCTATGAGCGCGAGTTTTTCATCTCGCAAACGCCCGACCTCGTGGCAGAAGCCGTTGCGGTAATCGACATTCAGGCGCTGGCCGCATGACGCGCACATCCTTCTAACCCTGTGGGTAACGCCCACCGGGGCGTTTCCCGCTATCACATTGAGAAACGCCTATGCCAACTGTTCGAGCCATTCAGGGACGCGATGAAGCGGTAACGCTATCGTCCCGTCCTGCCTCGCCTCGCTCGGGTACCACTCACACCTACGTTCTGAACGGCTCGCTATTGCGTGACGTCTTGATCGACGGCAAGTGGGTCACTGTCCACGCGGGCAATCCCTGCAGTTCACGCACCGCGTAAGCGGAGCACGATCCTTCCCCGAATCCACGACGGAAAACCTCCTTTTGCTGCTTGGAGCAACAGGCTCGTCGCTTTGCGCCTGCACTGCGCAGCCACAGGCACGCGCCGTAAGCGCACGCCCCACAGTCGTCGTTCAGGCACCGCGAGGTGAGCCCCGGCGACTCTCGTCGTTGTCCGGACGGCAGGCTGATCAGTCTCGGTGGAGGGCATGCGCATTTCCTATTTGAATTAGCCGTTACTTCGCGACGCAGCCAACTGGAATTCCGCTGAAGCATAGTTCGCGGCTCTGGAATCTGGACGTACTGTCCAGGGGCAATGTCACGCCCTTGTTCATGACAGAATTCTGATACCTGTTTATAAAGACGCGCCTTGACCGGTTTGCCCAAAAAATCGGTGAACATACCCTTCGAAGACTTCATGCAGGTGTGCTGGCCGATACGAACGAAGTCTGTATCAGCAGGCGCAACCCGCGAGCCGGACATGCATATGCGCGGGAAGCCAGAGCGCCGGTCGTGCCGGTCGAAGTCCGGAAGAGATGGCGTCCACAAGTTCGTCCCACACAGCACGGGCCTCAGACCAGCAACGCATCAGAAATAGCGGTATGAACGCAAAGGTACATGCCACCACAAAAATGAACTGCATGGCTGTTCTTTACCCGCCCGGCGAAGCGACACCTCTACAGGGCGTCGCGCATGAGTCCGTGCCCGGGCTGTGACACGCTTCATGGCAGATTGCTGGTCGAACATGAGTCGCACGCAGATGATCGCCCGGGCGAATCGCCGGCGCTGCGCTGCCCTTCCGCGCCTCGGCACCGTGTCCGTCAGGCGAAACCGGCATATCAGATCTGCGCGTCAATGATGGGGCAGCGGAATGTCTGATGCCGGCATGACTACCGCGGGTAAGGCAAGCGCGGCAAACTGGATAAACCCAGGCGGAATGACCTCTCCGGCCGCCGCCACCGATCCCAGCAGACCAGCCTTTTCTGACGGTGTCAGTTGCCGTGCACCGTGCCGCTCGCTATGCTCATAGCCTAACAGATCAGGAGCCAGAAGTGCGACGCGTGACGGTCAGGAAATCATCGGTTCATGGGCGAGGTGTTTTCGCGTTGCAGGCGATTCCAGCCGGCCAGCGGATCTTCGAATATCGTGGTGAGGTGACATTGTGGCACCGGGCCTCCGTGCGGCACCGGCGATCCGCTATGCGCGGTCACACATTCATTTTTGGATTGGCTGACGGGCGCGTCATTGACGGCAGCGTCGGTGGCAACAGCGCCCGCTGGCTGAACCACTCCTGTCAACCGAACTGCGAGGCGATCGAGGACGAGCGGGGGAGGGTTTTCATCGAGACGCTCAGGAAAGTGAAGCCGGGTGAGGAGCTGTTCATCGCCTACGGGCTGACTATCGGTGAAGCGGTTACTCCAGAACTGGCGGCCGACTATTCATGTCTCTGTGGAACGAAGCGATGTACCGGTTCGATGCTGGCGATGGTCGGCGCTTAACGAGCGCCCATGCGGCCTTGCATAAGCGCTCGCAATGGCGGTTCTTGTTCTGAACTCGTGATCCTTTTCTGCAATGGACGGTGGGCGCACTCCACTGCTGTCCTCGCTTATTCACACGTGCGCATGGTCGCCAGCGGCACGCACCGCACGAATGCACGAAGTGCGGTGAAGGCGGTGCAGCTGTAGGCGCCCGTCAGGGCGACAGCAGCAAGCGGCTGGCCATGCAGCAGTAGAAGCCGAAACAAGTGGATTGAACGTCAGCACGGTCTGTTGAGTTTCGCTAGTCCGAATTCATGCGTTAAAGGCAGTGTTACCAACTGCAGTTATCAATAGTTAAGCGGCGATCTCGTCCGAGGTCATCCCTGGCGGCTGACATCGGCACTGGCCGCTCCGTCCGTCGCGTCCACGCCGGAAGGAAAGTTGCATGCCGACGGACCGACGGAGTAGGCAGGCTGCATCGCAAGCCAGGAGACGGACGAAATATGAACAGGCAGGAACGGGTGGACGCCGTCGCCGGCGCGACGAGTCAGCGCAAGCCACGTTGCAGGCAATCGACCCCTTCATCAGGACTGTAACGACGGCGATCAACAGAGGGGACGCCGCATTAACTGGCCGGCTTTGGGTTCGTTGTAAAACGAGGCATATGCCGCCTCGCGTAATACGCAGCAGTCGTCGGGGGCCTGGATTCTTCAAGCGATTGAGTCGCAGTTCCACTTTGGCACGTTGATGCCATTCGTTTTCGGAGCCTCTCAATTGTGTCTCCTTTGACGCGGTTCCAGAAGCGAACGGTCGCGACATCGACGCTCGGGGCAAACACGTCGATCAGTTCATTCTTCCATGTGGAGTCGCTACAAGTACTTGCATGCATGGCGCATGCCGCGGATGGAAACGTCTGCCGTCGCCCCCGGCTTCCATGCAAAAATGCGCGCATGCAGCTGTCCAGCTGGCGCCAGACTACAGCCAGGCGAAGGAAAAGACGTTCATGCGAATGTCTCGCCTGTTGCCTATGCGTTGCCGTGATGTCCGCAGGCCTGCTGGGACTCAGCGCTCCGCAACCGACGTTGCGGCTGCCATTAAAACAGCGTAAGTACCTTCGTATCTCCTGGCAAGCCTGACGAAACACCAGATTTCGGGGGCCATCTCGCCTACGTGTCGTTCCTGAATCTGCTCATTGTGATGATACATATAGTCGAAGCAATCGTAACCGTCGTAGACGATGAAATAAAGGAGTAATTCAGTGTAATAGCCGGGCATGGTTGAGGACCTGACGATTTATGTCCCTGTCGGATTTTGACTGTCAGCGCCGCCTACGCTTCTGATGATTAATCCAGGACTGGCGTTGAAGCTGACATTACGCGCTGGCATGGCTTAACCCGTTCCAGGCGAGGATAGTCCGAAAGTTAGCCTGCTTGCTCCCGCAAGATTGCGACTCTCGCAGGCAGCATCCACGCCGGGATAATGTCTTTCATTCAGGCAGGTCTTCATGCAAACATGCGGAACCTGACAACTCATAACAAAAAACAAATCGGCTGCCCTTTGGACGCCCTGATGAGCGATGATGACGTAAACCGGAGTTTGGCCGCTGCATTGAGAACACAAAATGCAATTAGCAGATCAGTTTCTGAATCTGATACAGATCAGCTTAATCGTTAAACCTACTAATGCAGTGAGGCTATAGCCGACGGTCTGACCTGCAAAGAGGTCAGGACAGCATGGTCAATCAAGGAAAACGTTTTTCCGCAAATTAGCGGCGCTATGGAGATCAAAATGGCAAGCTATCGTGAGCTTCTTGAACAGCGCGATGCACTCCAGCAACGGATAGACGCGGCGAGAGAAAGTGAACTCGACGAAGTCGTAAGGAACGTGCGCGCGATTATCAAGGAATATTCGCTCACGCCTGCGCAGGTGTTCGGCCAGGCTACAGGCAAGCGTGGTCCGAAGCCGGGGATACGACCGGCAAAGTATCGCGATCCAATGTCAGGAGCGACGTGGAGCGGGGTAGGGCGCCAGCCCGCATGGATAAAAGGGCAGCCTTACGAGCGGTTTCTCATTCGTGACTAACGCCTGACGTTGGGTTTCGCGAGACGCGTCGCTGTCAACCGCCATGGAACTTGAGTTGCAAGGCCGCTATTGATGGGACGTGATCTCAGCAGGTTGCCTGCGGGCCATGAGTGACCGCCAGGTGGTGCCAGTAAAGGCCCGTGCGGACCGATCATTCAGCGTGCAGGTCAAGCCTGATCTGTTAAAGCCTTGTTATCGCCCAGCCTGGATCGACATGTGTGGCTGGTACGTTTTTTCAAGACTGCGCAGTTCAATGGGGTCCCACGATGGACACGGCACGTTAGCGGGCACATTCCTGCTGTCACATGCCCACGCATAATGCCTTCCATAACGGACCTGTGGGTTATCCCTGGATGCCACTCAGTGCTGCACATTTCCAGAAACAGAATTAGCGGAGACTGGTGAGGACCACATGAATGTCAGCTCGTGGATTGGTTTTATCTGTGTAATCGTCGCCGTCGCTCTTCTGGGCTACACACTATCGGCAAAGCGTCTGCTGAAACGCAGAATGCGCGAACAGATGTTTGTCGCTTACCGCAGCCTTGAGCTCAGGGAGATCGAACGCAGCCGGGCGAAAAGGAAGTAATGGTAGTTGTGCCTCGAGGTCAGGGGTCGCGATCCGTGTCAGCATGATGGTCTTCTTCGAGTCAGTCAGGACAAGTCGTCTCAACCTCCTGGAAGAAGGAAGTTTCGCGCCCCGGCAACTGCCAGAAAGGGGGACACCTCCGGTGTGACCATCTTCGCCGGTGACGAAGGGAAGATCCCCCCGATCGGTTTCCCGCAGAAGGCGGGCTCGCGCCACGCATCTGGAACGGGGATCTTTAGTCAAGAGCTGAAATCTCCCGAAATTCAGGTTTGGCGACGACTTGTGCGCCATGGTATCGGGCACGTTGCGTTCTCATGCCTTCCAGCAAGGCAAAAAGAACGGAAATGGTCCGGGACAACTCCCTTCGCCCCTATCGCCGCCCTCGACAGAACGCATCAAAAGCCACTGGACACATCAATTACCTTTATGCGCCCAGAAGGCATGACGGCAACGGCTTATTGTCGCCAGCCACTTCTGGCGAGGCAAGGGCTGCCTAACACATTGATGTCTATCGCCCTCCTGCGCCCAATCCAGAGAACAGTGCCCGCCCCCGGCTGGCCACATGAAGTCTGAATCCGGTAATTGTGACCTGCACGGAATTGCCGCCGTCATATCTTTTCATCTGCGGTCACCTTGCGATATGCAGAATCATCTGACAGACCCGATCTACGCAGGGAAAGTACAGCTAGCAACAGCCAGGGGGCAGGGTGCAGAACGGATCGAAGCGAAAGAGCGGCCACAGTCGCAGCCAGGCCGACATCATGTTAAGTCGCGCGCAATGGTGCGAACAGGCGGGCAGAATGCGCATTGCAGCCGTGCTGGTGGCACTCGCCATCCCGTGCTGGCCGGCCGGTGCAGCCTATGCGCAGACGACCGCGGAAGGATTCACCTACCACGTCGTTGATCACGAGCGAACGCCGGGTCAGATTACGGCAATGCTGCAACCCTTCGTCGATGCGTGGAAAGGGGAAACTGCTGACGGCAGCCATATCCAGGCCTGGTCCACGAGATTGACAGAGGTTCTGCACGCTGGCGGGTATCCTATCGGCCAGGTGCTGGTCACCGCCGAGGACGCCCGACGCGCGGAGCAAAGCCATGTACTCCAGTTCACCGTCTACCTCGGCCAGATTGGCCGGCTCGACGTCGACAACTCATCCCGGGTCAAGGAGGCGCGTCTTAAACGCACGCTTGAACACGCGTTGTGTGACAAGGGGCGGGGCATTGGCGAGGGATGTGTACTTGAATCTTCGCGACTTGAACGCGCCACCCAGCTTGTCCAGGACATTCCCGGCGTGACCCTTGGGGGCGCGCCCGCTCTCGACAGTCAAGGTGTCGGGACCGGGCAGACGCACATGACAGTACAGACAGTACCGGTCGGTCAGGCGGTGAGTTACGATGCGATCGCGGATAACCAGGGCACCGACGCTACCGGACTGCTGCGCCTGGGCGCAACGGTTTCCGCGAACAACATACTTGGCGAAGGCGATTCGTACAGCGCCGCGCTCTACACAACAAACAAGCACATGTGGAGCGGCACCCTTGGTGCAAGCGGACCAATCGGTTACAGCGGACTGCGGTGGTCACTGGCAGCTGGACGCGCCCTGTATTCAATCAATAGTGATGTTCAGGTCAAGGCGGTTGCCGACACGGTCAGCACCGGCCTGGTGTATCCCTTCGTGCGGGGCCTGGACGCAAATGTTTATGGGGCGTTTGACCTTCTCGACACTCACACCAAGACGAGCTACCCGGATTTCGGATTTGACGTTCAGACCCATCTTTACGCATCCCGCCTGACCTTTTCCGGCAACAACGGCGATCGCGCACAGCAACTCGGTCTGAGCCAGTGGCAGGGTAGTGTTGCACTGACTGTAGGCGATCAGTCAAACGACGACGCCCAGGATGTCGGTCCACAGCGCGCGGGCCGTTACGCGAAACTGTCAGCAGACCTGATGCGCAGACAGAATCTGACCTCGTCGACTAACCTGTTCGCCGTGGCCAACGTGCGTGGCCAGCTGGCGAGCAAGAATCTTGACTACAGCGAAATGTTATCCCTCGGCGGCCTGAACGGCGTTCGCGCCTACAGGGCGGACGAGGGCTCGGTTGATCAGGGCGTCATTGCTTCGCTTGACCTGCGCTGGCGATGGGTGCTTCCCAAAGGAGGTCAGATTCTGCCCGGTCCGTTCGTCGATTTCGCTTTGGGTCAGCTCAACCGCGACCCGTGGCCAGGCTGGCAGGCGGGATATCCAACGGTCAGCAATGTGACTAACCGGCGCGTACTTGCAGGTTATGGTCTGGCGATCGATTGGGTCAGCACGAATGGTTTTACCACTTCAGTTGCGTGGGCGCGGCGCTTCCCGTTCGCGCAGGACTCCTGGGTCGCACCGGGAAGTGCGCGCTCGCGCTTCTGGCTTAGCTTCACCTGGAAACACTAAGTGTGCGTTACTCGGGCCTGGCTCGGGGGAGAAAATGATGAGCGTTCCGAAGGTGATTCATAGACCATAATTTTTTCCGCTGAGTGACGTCGTAGACTCGCCACATGGAATGCAGGGGACCAGGTTCCGGCGGCCGCCGATTTAAAAGGCAAAAAGCGTTGCCACAGGCCGGCCAGCTGCGACATGTGCGTACACGGATCTTATGCGCCGTTTTTTGTGCATCGTCTGTGGGCATCAGGAACCGTCTGCGAGACAGGCCGACTGAACCTGATAATTGGCGAAATTCTCGATTTGTCGCCGCGATGATGGAGTCTGAGCAACTGAACCGGGCAGACGATGCAGCAAGGTCCAGGGCGAAAGCGGACGTTGGAGAACGCGATGCCGGGCGCAAGAGTCGGGCATCGCTACGGGGCAAAGCTTCAACGACGGTTAGTTATGAAGGTCATCAGATCCGTCAAGGTAGCGAATGGTTCTCTTACCCCACTTGTACCCGCAGACTGGGCAGTTATCAAATTTCAAGACCCACCGCGACCTGAGAGTGAATCATGTCGACACTGATCGCCTTTGCTTTTCTGATCGGAACCACTTGCACGTGCTTTTCAATACTAGGCTATCTCTCGGCGTGGATTGTCGAATTCAGCTACCTCGCTGGACTATACCTGTTCCTGCACGTTGTTCACTTGAAACATAAGCCTGACACCTTCAGCCTGCCGGAAGAGGCCGGTGTCGAGCTTATGGTCGCCGCGGCGTGGCCCTTGATAGTGCCAGTAATGCTCACGTGCCGGATCGCCCGGGCGATCACTACTGGAACTGGAAGGGCGCATTAGCAAACCGGCAGGTGACGTTTCATGAAGTCTGACTATATCACCTGGCATTACTGACTTTATGCGGGTGCAAGCCTGACGGTTGTCTCCATCTCGCGTAATTTATTGCAGGATCTATTCGTTGCAGTTTAAGAAATAAAAATCTTTCCTCAGAAATGAAGATCATCTCGTGCCAGCAACCTGTCTATGCTGGTGGCAGTCATCGATGTGCTGCAATCAAGACACGATTTCCGGCATCGAGGTACTTCGTCCAACCGTAACTACGGACCGGACAGAGAAGTGACCCTGGCAGTCCCGGCAGGCAGGTGATGAAGTTCGCCCCACCCGAATGGCCGATTAATAGGTTGAGGATGTCGTTCCAGCACTTCTGGTTCCGGTGACATCACGTTGGTGCAGGTTCGAGACAGGAATGGTACGGACCGGTCGCGCCCGCGCTTGAAGATCGTCAGTCTGCGCCTTCGTCAAGCCATTCTCCACATTCTGGAAACATGCAGAAAAGTCAGTGTATGTACGAACGGAAACGGTTGCGTAGGCTAGCGTGCGCCCTGGTGGCGCTGGCATGTGGTGTAAAGCAGGGGTATGCGCAAACGGTGGGCCCCGACATTCGATTGCAGCTCGAGCGGCAAGGCCAGTTGCAGCAGCAGCAGCTCGATCGTGACCGGTCATTGCAGAACGGGGATGCCAATCCGTTTCGCACTCCAACACCAGCGCCCGAAGCCGTGGTACCCCCCGTGACGCATGGACCTGCTGGCGAATGCCATCAGTATCGCCAGATCCGCATTGACGGCGCAGATCACCTTCGGCCGATCTACCGCGATGCGCTGATTGCGCCTTTTCTGGGGCGGTGTCTGAGCCAACAGGATGCTGAATCACTGGCCGCAGCAATCACGAGACACTATCTCGAAGACGGCTACGTTACGACGCATGCCTATGTGCGACGACCCGATCCGCTTGCGCCGGATGTACTCAGCATCAGTGTTGTTGAGGGTATCCTGGAACGTTATGCGGTGGAGGGCAGTTCGATCCCGCTCTCGACGGTTTTCCCAATGACGGTTGGGCACATCTTCAACCTTCGCGACCTTGAGGAAGGCATTGATCACCTGAATGCTCTTGCGTCGAACAACGTAACGGCACAGATTGAACCCGGGGCGGCCGCAGGGGGCAGCGTCGTTCGCCTTCAGAACCAGAGGACGCAGGCGCCTTGGCGCGCTTACTTCTCCGTCGATACGCTGGGCAATAGCGCAACAGGTCGCGCCGAAGGTGTGGCAGGCCTTACACTGGACAACCCGCTAGGACTGGCAGACTCCCTGTCGACCTCCATGCGCCGATCGTCGCCCTGGAATCCTCAGCCGTACCGGTCATTCAGCTTCTCTACCCTCTACAACATTCCGTTCGGTTACAACGATTTTACCGTCGGGTATCAGACGAGTCGCTACAGCCAGACGTTGACGCTGCCATCGGGAAGCGCCGTCAAGACGGATGGGACGCTGGGCAGTCTGTTTATCAAAGGGGAGCGTCTGTTATACCGGGATCAGAATACGCAGCTGGTTGTATCCGGACAACTAAGGGCGGAGCGCGACTCTACTTCATTTGGAGCGCAGGAGCTTGCACTGCAAAGTCCCCATCTGGCTGTCTTTGATGGTGATGTCATCGTGAAACGACGCGTCGAAAACGGATGGCTCCAGGCGTCGCTTGGCCTTTCCGAGGGTCTGCACGGACTGGATGCGACGATTGACAGTGGCAATACAGGTCCACGGGCGCAATACACCGTGTTTCACAGTGTTGGCAGTGCGACTACACAGTTTGCAATCGGTGCACAGCAATTCACATATTCCGCGAGCTACTCGGGACAATGGTCACAGGACCAGCTTTACCCTTCATCCCAGATGCTCATTGGCGGTCCCTACACGGTGCGCGGGTTCGACAGGAATACCGCTTCCGGCAGCACAGGTGTCTACATGCGCAATGAACTGGGCTGGCTTTCCCATGGCTCTGTCTGGGGCATGCCAACACTGCTGTCCCCATACATAGGGCTTGATGCGGGCAGGATCTGGCGCGCAAATTCAGCGACCGACACCAGTGTGACGCTGATTGGCACGACAGTCGGCGTGCGCTACAGCGCAGGACGCATTTCCCTCGATGCGTTCTATTCAGCTCCTGCTCCGTGGTTGAAATTCGTCCCGCGCGAGAAGGGGCTCGTCTATCTCCAGGCCACGTTCAACCTCTAGACAGGCACACGGACCTGACGCAGCGCATGCAGGCTCCGGACAACGTATAACCATCCGGTCCAGACAGTTGCGGACTGCCTGAGCCCAACGTCATACCGTCAGGCATTGCATTTCAGTGGTACGAACCGAGAGATCCGTATTTTTTCTTAATCCCCTTGCACCATGTCATGATCAGCATGCCTGACGGTCATCGACATCCCGCCGAGGTTCGCCTCTGACAGTTGCAGCGGCAAGCCGTTCGTGGCTTGCCCGGCGCTTTGCTCCATCACCCACGGCTCGCGACAACTAGCAGAAGAAGGGTTCGCTGGCTATATCTCTGATCAACGCTCTGGACCACTTGATACGGAAATCGAGGCAAAAGATATCATTTACACAACGCCCGCTGATCGCTCATTCACACGTTACAGCCCCCCAAGCTTCTCATGAAGCTACTCAATATGGAGCCCATATTTGTGATCAGTTGTTATTTTAATCAATCTTTTTTTATGGATGATTAACATGGGGCGTTTTGCATTCATATTCGTGAAAAGGCCATAGTTTTCGCGCGTCAATCGCTGACCGTCTGTGGGAGGCTCGTAGTGCGTCGCAACATCGCGTCGCATAACCTGTCTAACGGAAAGATGAAGCATGATGCAAGATAACAAGAAAGCCTGTGGTTCAAACGTAGCTGTACCTGTTCAGGCTGATGAGGATTCCACATCAGCGCAGCAGCGACTACCATTTGTAATCCGCATCGTTCAGTCTCAGGCTGAGTTGCTGAAAGCGGTCGAGATGCGCAGACTTGCCTATGGAAGACACCTGCCCGAGTTCGCTTCAACGTTTGTGCCGGAAGAGCTTGACCAGAGGCCTGGCACCGTCGTGCTGATCGCCGAATCCAAACTGGATGGTGGTCCGCTTGGAACGATGCGCATCCAGACCAACCTTTACGAGCCTCTTGCCCTTGAGCGGTCGATCGAACTTCCGGGCTGGCTGAAAAGCTGCAGGCTTGCCGAGGCTACGCGTCTTGGCGTTGCTGGTGGCACAGTGGGACGCCTGGTGAAGGTGGCGCTGTGCAAAGCCCTGTTCATGTATTGCGAAATCAGGCGGCTGGACTGGATGGTGATTACCGCTCGCAGCCCGCTTGATCGCGAATACGAAAAAATGTTGTTCAACGATGTGAGTGGAAAGAAGGAGTTCTTCCCTATGACGCATGTTGGCGGTATGCCTCACCGGCTGATGGCAAAGCAGGTTGCTTTTGCCCGGGAGCGCTGGCAGCAGGCCAGTCATCCGTTGTACCGCTTTTTTTTTCTTACTGAGCATCCGGATATCGACGTCCAGAGCCTCGATGAAAACAGGCTGAAAACGTTTCATGGCGTAACGTCAGCAGACTAACGGACGGCGAAATAGTGTGCATCGGCGGCGGGTTTGGCCGCCGCCGATGCACCGGACAAGGGATCACAGGCAAATGAGATCAGGATCTTCCCTATGGTGTCAGCGCAAAGACTGGCTGCTCCGGATTTTTTCGGTATGCGGTGTTCCCCTGTTCGTCGTCGTGGCGTCGCTTGTGGCATTGCTCGGTACGCCCGCAAGGGTGGGAGCGCCTTCTTTCTCCCCACTGGTCCTGCGGGCGGTGAGTGACCCAGCTGGCATCATGACCCCGGCGTTGGCGTTAGCCGCACTGCGCGACGCACTGCCAACCCGTCGATACAGCACGCGGCTCGCCGAAACACCCGTGTGGTTTGTCGTTGACTCTGCGTTGCCTTTCTTATCTGGCATGCAGACGGCATCAGTCGTTGAACTACCGTCGCGTCACGCGCAGACCGTTACCTGCTGGGATGCCACGAACCTGGCGCCAGTCGGTAGTGGGAGCAGGCTTGAAGTGGCCGGCAACCTTTATCCTGTCAAGGCTGGGTTTGCGATCCATATCACCCCTTCCGAACGGCTCCTGTGTCGCGGAACCTTTATGGGACCCGCTTATATTGAAGCCATCGCCTGGCGCGCAGCCGACCTGCAACGATCCGCACGACAGTTTCACGATAACGCGGCGATCATCGCTGGCGGACTGACCACGCTGGCAGTCTTCGTTTTTCTCACCGCACTGATAAATCGCGAGTGGACCTATGTGATCTTTGCCGCATGGCTCATCGGCAACATGCGCATCTGTGCAAATGCGATGGGCTGGGATTCACAGTGGTTTGGCTACCCGATTCCGCCTGGCATTCTGCCCGTGCTGCGGGAACTCACCTTCGCAGCGTACTACCTCATTACGATCGAACTGTTCCAACGCCTTTTCCGCGATCAGCTCAGGTCTGTCGGGCATGTGGCCGCGCTTAAGCTTGTCAGGTGCGCAAGCGTGCCGCTGCTGGTTTGTGCAATGGTTCTGCCGTATCGCTATTTCATCCCTGCATTGTGGACACTCAGTGCTATTGCAATCTGTGTGCTGATCTTCCTGCTCGGGCTTATCATCTGGCGAAGCCGCACGCGCACGGTGTTATGGTATGCAGCTTCCATGACCACGGTGCTCGGGTCCATCCTTTCGGAGGTCTGTAGTGCGGCGTTCGGAGTGAAGTTGCCGTTGGGTGACGCAGATCCTGTGGTCACGGTGCTGATGTCCAGCCTGATGGCGGCAGTCGCCATTGCGGAGAAAATCCGGGCGGAGCGTGATGAAAACAGGCGAGCGCAAATCCGGTTACGCGATACGTACGATGTCACGCCTGTCGGGCTCTTTACGCTCGACGGGAACGGCCAGTTCTTGCAAACCAATGCTGCATTACGCGACATGCTCAAGATGCGCGAAGGTAGCTACCGTCACCGGTACTGGCAGGACTATTTTCAGCCCGGCTGTCTGCCCCAGTGCGATGCGCAGGCAACGACTGGCAGACCGGTAGAAAAAGAGATCCATCCGCACACTTTCCTCAGTATCCGCGACCGCTGTTTTCTGCTGAAGATCATCCGCTCAAACGGGTGCCTGGAAGGTTCGCTGCAGGATATTACCGAGCGCTCGAAAGCTGTGGAACGCCTTCGGTTCCTCGCGGATCACGATTCCCTCAGCGGATTGCTTAACCGTCGTGGTCTGCAACAGGCGATCCACGCAATGTCCAGACAGTCAGCGCCTTGGGCGCTTGCCTATATCGATCTGGATCGCTTCAAGCTTATCAACGATCTGTTCGGGCATCAGGCTGGCGACCAGGTTCTCCGGCAGGTTGCGGCCCGTTTGCGTACGCACTTTGGCGCTGACACCCGGCTCGCCCGTATCGGGGGGGACGAGTTCGTATGCGTTGTGTCTGATTTATCGGTTGATAGCGTTCTCGAAAGATGCACGGAGCTCTACACGCTGCTAAATGACACGCCGTACCGGTCGGGCAACCGCGTGCTCCAGGTGAAAGCGTCGTTGGGCGTGGTCGAATGTACGCGGGTCACCCGTGCGCAGGATGCGCTTTCTCACGCGGCCTGTGCATGCCGCGAGGCCAAGAAGCATCCGCATTCGCGCATGATGGTCTATCGTGCCGGCGCTCCGATCTTCGAGCGATACAACCGGGAGATGAGACTTGTTGAGATGCTCAGGCAGAACAGGTTGCCATCGGGCCTTTTTCTCATGATGCAACCGATCATGTCGCTTGCGCAGCCCGGCGACTCGCTTAATTTCGAGGTCCTGCTTCGACGCAGGGCGCCCGATGGCACGGTTGAACTGGCTGGCGAAATCATCGTTGCGGCGGAAGAATCCGGTCACATTGCTGCAATCGACCGGTGGGTGCTTACCAGCGTGCTTGACTGGATCGAGATCAACCGCAAGGCGCTGGGGAACACCCGGTTCATCTGCGTGAATCTGAGCGGTGGGTCGCTTAATGACGAGCAATTCGTGGAGTACGTTTGCGCTTTGCTGAAGCGGCACCGCGCATGCGCCACCATGTTGTGTCTGGAAATCACCGAGACAATCGCACTACACGATCTCGCCAATACGCAGAAGTTCATCTCCCGGGTACATGAGCTCGGTGCAAAAATCGCTTTTGATGATTTCGGCGCAGGCTACACGTCGTTCCGATATTTGAAGGACATGTCGGCGGACGCCCTGAAAATCGACGGCGAATTCATTCGTTCCATGCCGGGCAATCCGGCCAACGTTGCGATCGTCGAGGCGATCGTGTCGCTCGCAAGAAATCTGGGCATGCGCAGCATTGCGGAGTCAGTCGAAGACGTCGAAACCCTCCAGATTCTTCGCGAGATCAACGTGGACTATGTGCAGGGTTTTATCATCGCAAAACCGCAACTCGCCAAAGACATTCTCGAGGCCCACGCCGCAGTCGACTTTATCTCAGACCGGCAGCTCCTTGAGGAACTGCATCGGGATCCGGGCAGCGACTCCTTTGATGCACTTGATTGCCACGCATGAGGACCGGTGTGGATATGATGATATAGACTCGCACGCGCTTGCAGCTCTTACGATGCAATTACGCCTGAGGGCGGAACCCGGCCATAAAGCCGTCGCGCTACATCGATCTGCAAGGCCCGGTGCCTTGACGGCGTCGTGTCGCGCGTATTGCTGCGTGCTTCCCCCGGCAAGGCTCTTGCCAAACTGCCTCACTGGTCCGGGCATTTCGAAGTAGACGCCCAATACCACTGTGTGCATCGTCATGAGAGGTCAGACACGCATTGTTCCGGTCACTGCGTGACTCTGCGTCAGCATCCGGGCATCCGGTTCGCGGCGCCCAGGAAGACGATACCTTAGTCGCTGGGTCGCTGGGTCGCTGGGTCGCTGGGTCGCGTTGAGCGGTGGTTGTACGAAAAGCGGGGCGGCGACAGGCCTTCATTGCCCAGGAGAAGACTTTTCTGCAGAACGGACTCTTCCGGGTTTCGGCAGAAGCCTCGCTGGTCATGGTTCTCGTGGCATTGAGCCGGCGAATCCGCAGGCAGGCAATCAGTCTCCCTTGAACCGCGGAATCGCACGGTTCAAGGGAGTTCCCAGCACCTCCAGCAATGCCATTCGTGCCGTCTCGATCCAGTCGTCGACCGTGGCGTAACGGCGCTGTGCCGTGCATGCCTGCCCGACAGCGACCAGAACACGCGGCGGCGGACCAAAGCCCTGCCAGTACTCGCCCGTCTGAATGGCGCGCTGAATCTCCTGCGCGACATGTGCGGCGCCCTGACGATCAGTGTCAGGAAGCAGGACAGCATGTTCGGTCGCCGAGTACCGCGCTCCCTGATCGCCGGGTCGGCGAAGCCGGTGAACGATCGTTGTCTCGATGACCTCAGTGACAGCTATCGGATCGGCCGTCATTCCGGTATGTACATCAGGGCTCAGCATGAGCAGCGACATGGGCAACCCGCTGCGCAATGCACGACGCCATTCGAGCTCTGTACACTTGCGGAATGTCTGCGCGTCGAGGAGGATGCGTGGCGGGGAAGCGCTCCACGCCGGCTGGAGGGCCGGCGCTGACGGTTGTTCGACCGAATGGAGCGGTTTGCGCTCGTTTGTCGCTGCGTCCCCAATGGTCACATTGGCGATAAGACAGTACCCTACGCGAGGAACAGTCTTGACGATCGGTGCGCCTTCGCCGAGACGCTCGAACGATGTTCGCAGGCCGTGGATGACCTGGTTCAGACTGTTGTCGCCAACCTCAAGACCGTGACGGCGCCATACCTCATCGAAAAGCCGGCGACGGCTGAAAATTTCATTCGGTGAACGAACCAGAACACCAAGCAGACGTGTGACCACGGCTGGAAGAGCAATAGACGGCGTCGCGCCAGTCAGGCTCGTGACCTGGTTGACTGTCTCGTCGAAAACCCATCGTCCGTTAAGGACAAAGCGCTGTATTCCAATGCTGTTCATGACTATCCTCGGCTTGACTGAGTTATCACACTATTTGCGCAGCGCCGGATGATGAAATATGAGTAAAGCGGGATGCTGGTGTTTTCGAGGAGCGACGCAGGAAGTGTTGGGTCAGTGTTCGCCTTGGTCGTTATCGGTGTGAACCGTTGGCAAATATATCGATCCACCGCGTTCGTCGCACCGGACCCGTCAAATCTGAAGACCAACGTCGTGAGGGCATTTCGTAGCGGGTGCGCAACGGTCACAGATCTGGCGTCGTCTCCGATGAGCGGCCATCCCTCGGCGACGGTTGCAGAACGCAGGTGCGCCTCGCCGGAGACGATGATCCGGCAGGACATCGCAATGGCCAGATTATTGAGGCAGGCTGGTGTCACGCACGCTGCCGTGCCTGATCGCAAGTGCCGAAGTGCAGGTGTTAACTCGAGCCTGCCATGCGATGAACTGCGCGCAGTATGGGTGGGAGTGTACCCATGGAGCCAAACAGCCGGATGACTGGCGCAAGGTAGACATCTGCCACAACAGCAGGCAGGCAGACATTTATCTATCGGGGTAGACACCGTTCACTGCGAAATTTCTTCGTATCTGCATCAACGCATCCGGTGCCACAGGCTTGCCAAAAAGAAAGCCCTGCATCGCGTGGCAACCGAGACGACTGAGAAAAGCTTGCTGTGCATGTGTTTCGACACCCTCTGCAACGACCTGCATCTTGAGTGCCCGGCCTAGCGCCACAATCGCAGCGACAATCGTACTACCCTCGTTGGGTACGTCAACCATGAAACCCCGATCGATCTTGAGTTCTGCAGCAGGTAGCCTTTTCAGATACATCAGACTCGAATAGCCGGTCCCAAAATCATCGATAGAAATGCGCACTCCAAGCCCAACCAGCTTCTGCAGTATCTCAATGCTTGCGGCAAAGTCGTGCATTGCCGATGTTTCCGTCAGTTCGATCGTGAGAAGACCAGGCTCAATGCCATGACGTCTGATCGCATCACAGACGACCGAGAAGAGATGGTCACCCGCGAGCTGACGCACTGAGACATTTACGGCAATGCCAAACTCGGCAATTCCGTGTGTGCGCCATTCGCCCATCTGTCGGCAAGCTTCATTGATTACCCAGTCGCCAATGTCTATGATCATCCCGTTGCGCTCCGCAATCCGTATGAAAGCTTCCGGGGGCAATACGCCGTATGCTGGATGATCCCACCTGAGTAACGCCTCGGCACTCCTGATCTCGTGGGTTTGCACATCGTACTTCGGCTGGTAAAGCAGGCGCATCTCGCGATTGGAAAGTGCGTGATGCATGTCTGAGGTTAGGATTTGTGAGCTTGTCATGATCTGGCATCAATGTCTGGCCATTGATGGACCAGTGTTGCGGCAATTTAACCGGGCGAGCACGCATCGTGAGACGGCTTTCATTCTGGTGCAAGAGCCTCATCTCCGACCAGTCAATGCATCTGCCACGATATCATTCCTTTATAAGTCAATTCCTGGAGGTCCTGCAACTCTAGCAGTCAGAAGGGATGTTAATACTGTAGCCGTTTTCCGTATGACGACACATGCCGTAACGTAATGATTTGTTAGTACATACTGAGTAAAAATGCCCGTTAGCTGTTTGCGCAAAGACATATACACGATTACGCCTTGCGGTGTGGGCTCCTTTCAGGGCGTACAGACCGGCGTCCCAATTATGTTCAAAATGACGGTGTGTCGGCGCACATGATCAGCGTTAACCGACAGTGTCGCGCCAGGCAACGCGCCCGCCAGCTTCGCAGGTTTTTTCTCCGGCGTTGTGTTTGATCCTTCGAAGATCGGCCGGGTTCCGGATAGGTGGTGCCGGCGACGATGACTCGAAGGAGTTCGCGACGGTTGACAGCGGAACGCCAGAGGGGCGGCCAGTAAGTCGTCATTGAGGGCGGTCGGGAACACCTCACACTCAGGTTCAAAAGCTTAAAGAATGCCTGCAGATCTATCAGGCAACAACGCCATTTAATCAGATCGCAAAATTGCGCCATTCGGGCATCTTTCACGTGTCCAGATCTCCTCTAAAGATGTATATGAAAAGTTATGACGAAGGACGCTGGGCGGCTACGGGCACCAAAGGAGATGTAATAATGAATGTGCGCTGCTTCCGAAGCCATACCGTGACATCGATTGCCAGTTAGAACGTGACGAGATCATCAACATGCTTGCTACCTCCAGCGACTATCTTTTGCGCGGATCCCTGCAGGGACTCGTACTTGAGTCTGCACTGGCATCCGCTGGGATGCTGGTCGCCCGATCGGTTGACTCATCGAGCCTTGAAATGGTGGTGGCGTTGCTGGGTGCCGTGCTCTGCGGCATGCTGATTCTCCTCTGGCGACCGCTCTTCGACCTGACAGTGTGGAAATCGCGTCGGTCTCCTTTTGTGCTGGACGAAGATGTCCGCGCGACTATTGGTGGCCGTTTGATCGGACTGGTACTTGGATTAGGGTTCGGCATCACGGTTGCAGCCTGGTTCAGGTGACCGTGCTACAGCCTGGAGCAGTACTTGCGATATTTAGAATGATCGCCAATGTCGCATGAAAAGCTTGATCACAATAAATAACAATTCAGGATCATCGGTTTGATACCTTCTGCAGGATTAGCGGATGCCTGACAGGTGTGATGGTGATCCTGGGCTCAAGCGGTTGCTGGATAGATGGGCAGCATCTGTCAGCCGCTGTTGCCCCTTCGACTGCAGGAGCTTGCCGCTACCTGAAGCTGACGCATACGCCGGGCGCCTCGTGTCGCGCCGTATCCGAAGCCTTGAACGTGTTTTGGTACGGCTGCATGCCGATACGATATCCGGCCCAGCTTGCCGGCATGTGTATGCGGGAGTCACGCAAAGAAATGACAAAGAATGAAGTATTCCAAAAGGTATGACAGTCGGTATGCTTCTGGCGATGATCGGCGGTCAGCGCTGGGATCCGGCGGAAGTGAACGCGACACTTCCGCATGCATTCGTCGAATCCGGCGATTCCACCGAGGCCTGTGGCCCATTATCCGCGCGATAGTGCAACTGCGAACCGGCTCAATGGTTACAGTTCCCTTAACGTCGATAACAGATGGGGAGTCATCCGGTGTGATCTTTCGACGCCTACTGGCTGACAAGGGTAGCCCGGTTTCTTGAACAGGAAGCGCAGATCTTCAGGCGATGGCAGGCACACGCTGCTGTTGAAAAGCAGTTGTCATTTCCACACGCCCGGCTGCAGCAGGCCTGAATGTTCAGTGAAGCGTGAACTGCTGGATGAGGACCGCGCGCCATGTCACACTGAAGGTCGCTGTCAGGCATCGTATCCTGGTCTTTTCACGGGAAGGGGCATCGAAGCTGAACCGCAATTGCAGGCACATTACCCGACAGCCGCAATCAGGTGCATCCATCTCTCGGACAGCATGTGGTACCAAGCAATGCGATTAGTTGTCCAAAGTTTGGACGGAATATGACCCGGGAGTATCAGTCGATGTCTTTTTCGCAATCAAAAGTCGTAGCCATAACGAACCATAAGGGCGGCTGCGGGAAAACGACGACGATCATCAATCTTGCTGCCGAATTCGGACGAATGGGTTTCAGGGTTCTTGTTATCGACATGGACCCCCAGGCCAATGCAAGCCTGCATATTGGAACAACCCATCCCAGCCGGGTTGACTTCACCTGCGCTGAGTTGCTGCTAGGCGAACCGTCCAGCCTCCCCCATGCGATCCATGAGCAGACCCATCTCGAAGGAGTATCACTGATATACGGCTCGCTCTCCCTCGGAAAAACAGAAGATGAGCTGAAGGACGTTACGCCCAGACCCTCCGAGGAATTGCGCAGCAAGCTCGAACCGGCGGACGGCGTGTACGACATTATCCTGATTGACTGTCCTCCGAGCCTCAAGCTTCTTACAAGCAACGCCATGGCGGCGGCAACTCACATCATCGTGCCTGTCGAATCCGGCTCGCAATATGGCCTATATGGCGCGGATGATCTTTTAAAGCATGTGGCAAAGATCCGACGCATCAATCCGAAAGTGATGCTCTTAGGTGCTCTCCTTCTTAAACACGACGAACGACAGACGGTCTGCAAGCTCCTGGAAACGACAGCGACAAGAACCTTCGGGCAGATCCTGCCCGTGAAGATATCAGCCAGCACTAAGGTAAATCAGGCTGCCGTCATGCAGCAGAGCGTGCATTGCCTCGATCGAACCTCAAAGGTTGCCAGAGAGTTCCGCCGGCTTGCGACCGGGCTGATCGATACCCTTGGCCTGAAGATGCCTGTTGGGGGTACGCAGTGAGCCGCCGCAGTCTTAAGGCACAACTCGCAATCAAGGCTGAGCAGAATACCCTGCGACATCGGGATGCAAACTACCGCGACGATTTTGACGCCGGCCGGCATCATACAAAGATCCCACTCGAAAAGATCAGTGCGAGCCCGTACCAGCCACGGACTGCTTTTGTCGAATCAGAGATTCACGAACTGGCAGCATCAATCAGTTCCGTTGGTCTGCTGCAACCGGTAAGTGTCCGCGTGGTGGGCGACGGCTACGAACTGGTGGCGGGCGAACGTCGCCTGCGAGCGCACCAGCATCTCGGGAAACCCACGATCGAAGCAATCATCCTGGACGTGGACGACGCGACTAGTGCGATGCTTGCGCTTGCCGAGAATATAGAGCGTGAGGATCTGTCTGATTTTGAGGTGGGGGAAGGCATCCGCAGGATAGAAGAGCAGTTTCCAAGGCGAACGCGGCTCGCGGAGTCACTGGGAATCCAGCGATCAGATCTTTATCGTTATCTTTCGTATTCGAAGTTGCCAGAGTTCGTCCGTGAACGGCTCGTCATGCAACCGAAGTTGTTATCACGTTCGGCAGCATCAGACATCGTCAAGGCGCTCAAGGACGCAGGGGACGACGTTAATGCTCACGCCCGCCTTCGCGAAGCGTGGCGACAGCTTGAGGCTGGTCGGCTCGACCAGACCAAGATCGCCTCCATGATTCTGCTTGCAGACACAAAGCCGGTCGAGCCGTCCAGGCCGATTCCTGTCATGAAGGGCGCCGCGAAGATTGGGACAGTGTCACGTCATCAGGGCAAGTTCATCGTGAAACTCAGCATCAGTGCGCTTTCAGAAGAGCAGATGGATAGGATCCAACGGTTTGTCGTCGAGCTTCTTGACTAGCTCTTAACGTCCAAACTTTGGACATAATCCTGAATCAGGACTTGGGATGGATGGCGACGCATTAGCAAAAGCACGGGCACTGGAAGAAAGGATGCGGACGCGCGCTCGTCGGGGTGAGGATGCTGCGCCGACCATCGGCCCAGCCGAGGATGGCGGTCAGAATGACACTGACTCGGGAAGGACCGCAACAACGGTCGCGGTGCGACGCAAGTCTGCCAGGATGCTTTCTGATGAGCGTCACCGTCAGCTCGATTTTTTCACTGCCGATTTTGTTGATGTCCCGCAGAAGAATGATCGTCATTCGATGGAGCATCCGCTTTTCAGTCTGAAGAAGCGTCCGGACACGACGATCCGGGTTTACGAGCACAATAACGTTGAGATCACCATCACACCAAGCGTGCTGGGTCTTGCAACCATCTGGGACAAGGATCTGCTGATCTACGCCACGAGTCAACTGGTACAGGGGATTAACGAGGGGCGTACTGACGTGACAAACCGAACAGTGAGGTTCACAGCATACGATTATTTCGTCTCTACAAATCGCGGCACCAGCGGCGCGGAGTATGAGTCTCTGGAGCGTACCCTCGAACGACTGAAGGGGACGCAGATCAAGACCAACATCGCAACCGGCGGCGAGCGGCGCAAGCGCGGTTTCGGAATGATCGAGGACTGGGAAATCGTCGAACGCGGCAGGGACGGAAGGATGGTTGCTGTCGAAATTACCCTGTCAAAGTGGCTTTACAACGCCGTTCAGGCGCTCGAAGTTCTGACAATCAACAAGCAATACTTCCGGTTGACGGGGGGACTGGAAAAGCGTTTGTACGAGCTGGCGCGCAAGCACTGCGGCAATCAGGCATGCTGGGCAGTCAGTGAGGAAATCCTGTTCAAGAAAAGCGGCTCCACCGGAACGCTACGGGAATTTCGCAGGCTGGTTAAAGAAATTGTACAGGCGGACTGCCTTCCGGATTACAGAGCCGCCTACGATGCAAAGGCCAGGCGGGTCATCTTCTACACAAGAGACATGCGGCGCCTCACCGCTGCAGCGCTCAAAACGGTGGGAAGCAGCTAGTGCCTCCGGTATCGTGTTTTCACCCACACTCTCAGGCTTCTATAATGACAGGGGCAGCGGCGTTATCGGTCGCATCCGGCGCGCAGGCCTCTCTCTTCATCTTTCTCAGGCGGTCTCCCATCGCCATGACACCGTGTTCGCCGTCACTTTCGAGGAATTGACGTCTATGCGCTCAACAGTGAATGGATTCCATTGGGAAGCGGCATCAGGGTATTGGCCACCGCTGAGTAGTCGGGACCCGAAATGTTGAGTTCCAGTTTGCGGATTTGGCGAAATGCGTCCACTGGAGCTCTCGTTGACGTACGGTGCCCACGATGATGCCGTGATCGTGGCGATCGTCGCCCGACGTCAATGTCCGGGCCAGTTGTTCCTTGTCGTTTGACCGCAGCTCGGGTGGGACGACTCTCTTACCAGAGAGCAGATGCACCATAGAGAGTCCGCAAACCGCGGCGCACCACCAATCCGCGGCGCATCAAGTGTCCGGGCGGCATCAGTAACGAGTGTGATCGCTGTCAGTAGGCTGGAGACGACGTTTGCCGGTGACTCCAGCCGGCTCATCGTGCAAAAACCAAAAACTTAGCGAAGGCCCTGCGGCTGTGGCGGCCTACCGACGATAACGGAGACCATACTGACTTCGCGAGTTCGCCTCCAGCGCAGCGCAACGACGGGCTGCGGCGCCAATGAGGGTGATCGCCGGCGCGTTAGTCGGCGAAACTGGGCTTTCTGAAAAGAGCCGGACCCGGAAAGCAGCGCCGCAAGCCACGTATCGATCCGTTAGAGATGGTCCTGTTGCATTCGGCTGCTCACCGGGCGATAGAACCACCGTTGCGGCCCTGACGGTGTCCTCCAGACGACAGGTCGTCTGCATCTGGGCAGGCATTAGTGCGACGGACAGCGCTTCTCCGGAGACGGCTGTGCGTGCTATTGCAAACTGATTGCGAAGTACGGCACCCTTCAAGACACTAGCGTAGCAATCCGGATTTCGTCGTAGCAACAGACACGTCGGGCTCTCGAAACCCATATCCCCTTGGTCGACAGCTGCGACGTTGCCATGCATTTGCACTTTCGAATAGGCATGTCTCCTATGCCAGGAATAACTATCACGTCGATACTGTCTTGAACGGTCGGGAAGACGACCGGATTGTCGGCGACCTCTTTGCGCCAGATCAGATCGAGTTTCCAGACCGCTTGAGTCGTCTGCATGTGAACAGGAGGCGTCAGGACGGGCGTCCTTGGGGGACTCGCGTTGTAGCCCGATTTACGCACCCAACTATGCTGACACCCCGTCGCTGCAAGCCCAGCTCCTCGTGCTGGCCGTCAGATAGCTGACTTCCCGTGGCGACCCGGAGCTGTGACGTACGGCATTGCCCCCTTCCCAGCTGGAAGCAAACCTGAATGGTCCTTTTCAGAGCACTCAGATCATGAGACGGCATATCCCGTCTCCGGTTCGCGGAGATCCTGCTCGTGTTTTCACCCACGCGCGCGTAAAGCAATGAACCACACCGTGTTTTCGCACACGGAAGCACGTGCTTTCACCCACGTGGCGCCCGTGTTTTTACCCACGGCAGAATCGTGTTTTCACCCACGAGGCTAGCCGGTAAGACATTGATATTAAGAATAATTCAGCTAGATAATTTTCGTTAACACGCGCGCGGGTTAACATTCTTTTAACGGTTAACATGAAGTTATCCCCATAAGCAGTCAGTCACACCGCCGCGTGGTGTGTTTATGTATGGACGTCATTCGGCGTATCCGCTCTGTCAGTTCATCAGAATGGTGATAGATGCGGCTCTGGCAAGCAAACATCATTGCGGATCGTGACGCAATGTTTTTGGCCGAGCGGAAGTGCATCATCGATCAGTACAAGACTGATCTTCACACAGGTTGTTTGCACTGCGGCCCGGGTTGCGGCAACTCGGTTAGGCCAGCGGAATTTGTTAGGAACACGCAACGCCGTCTGTTGGCCTGCCTCTTTACGAGTGTGAAGTAAGTGGAAAGTCAGTACCGTTCATATCTTACGGGCGAGTCCGGAAAGCCGCTTCTCGCCAGTCCCGCAGCGTAAGAATTTGAACGAATTTACGATGCACATGGGGGGAATATGATGGTTTCAGCTCAGGCGCACGGCGCGTGCAGGCGGCACGCCGACCGTCGATCAGGACGCAAACGAACCGATCACTAGACACCGAAAAATGTGGACTGCTTAGATTCGAGCTTCCAATTTGGAAGCATCAAGCATGGCCGCGCCCTGCTCCATACGGCGCGCTCAAGGCGTCATATTAACGTCGGAATAGATGGAGTAGCCCCTTGATTCTCAGGACACGAGACACCCCTTAAAATAAGAGGGAATCTTGTGACTAGTTTCAAGCCTAGGCAAATCGTGGAAAGCATTGAAGTTCTGACCGAGCCGGAGCGCCGTCGTCGACGTTCGGTCCAGGAGAAAGTGGCCATCGTGCAGGAAACCCTGGAGCCGGGAGCAACGGTTTCAGCGGTTGCCCGACGACACGGGGTCAACCCAAACCAGGTGTTTGCGTGGCGCAAGCAATACGAGGAAGGCAGCCTGGCTGCGGTAAAGGCTGGAGAAGCCGTGGTGCCCGCCTCCCAGTTAGCCACAGCGATGAAGGAAATCAGGGAGCTGCAGCGTCTGCTCGGCAAGAAGACGCAGGAGGCGGAAATCCTGAAGGAAGCAGTCGAGTATGGTCGCTCAAAAAACTGGATTGCGCGCTCGCCCTTACTGCCCGGGGACGACCAATGAAAACGGTCTGCGATGTTCTCGGCGTGGCGCGCTCTGCTTTGGCAGTCAGAAAAACGCGCTCCCCGGACTGGGAGGACGGCCGCCGCGCCCGACAGACCGACGACACGGAGCTGGTCGCTGCAATCCACGAGCATGTGGCGGGCTTGCCGACTTATGGATACCGGCGAGTCTGGGCGCTGCTGCGGCGTAGTCACGAAATGACTGGTGCGCCGTGCGTGAATGCCAAGCGGGTCTATCGCGTCATGCGCGACCATCAGTTGCTCCTTCGGCGCCTTGGTCAACGTCGCGATACCCGCCGGCATGACGGACGCATTGCCGTTGACCAGAGTAATGTCCGCTGGTGCTCGGATGGCTTTGAGTTCCGTTGTGACGATGGCTCGCCGTTGCGCGTGACGTTTGCACTGGACTGCCATGACCGGGAAGCTATCAGCTGGGCAGCGACTACTGGCGGTCATAGCGGCGACGTCGTACGTGATGTGATGCTCGCAGCGGTCGAGCAACGCTTCGGCACGACGCAGGCAGGCGCAACCATCGAATGGCTGTCAGACAACGGCTCTGCCTACATCGACCATCGCACGCGCAGTTTCGCTCGCGAGCTGGGTCTGGAGCCGTTGACTACACCCGTTCGTTCGCCGCAGAGTAACGGCATGGCCGAGTCGTTCGTGAAGACAATCAAGCACGATTACATTGCCTTTATGCACAAGCCTGATGTACCAACCGCACTCTCGCATCTGGCTATTGCGTTTGAACAATGATATGAACGCCTCCCACCAAAGTTGGCCGCGCCGGCCGGACTATAGTGATAGGGCCAAGGCGTCTTGGTAAAATCGGAGATCGCTATGCTGCTCACTCCTGTTGGGATTGATATCGCGAAATCGGTGTTTCAGGTTCACCATGTAGACGCGGACACGGGTCAGATCATCAACAAGGCGATTAAGCGCGCCAGCTTTCTGCACTACTTCGCAAATCGGGCCCCCTGCCTTATTGGAATGGAGGCCTGTGGGGGCGCGCAGCATTGGGCGCGTGAACTGACAAAGCTGGGGCATCAGGTTAGGCTGCTCTCATCGAGATTCGTCAAGGCATTCAACATCGGCAACAAGAGTGACGCGGCGGACGCACGAGCAATCTGGCTGGCTGTCCAACAGCCAGGCAAGTGTGTTTCAGTGAAAACCGAAGCTCAGCAGGCGGTGCTCGCCATGCACCGGATGCGAGAGCAACTGGTGAAGATGCGCACGATGCAGATAAACGCGCTGCGCGGCCTGATGACTGAATACGGCGAGGTAATGGGGAGAAGCCGCGCGGTCCTGGAACGAGAAATGCCAGGCACTTTGCACCGACTCTCGGAACGTCTGCCGGCGATGCTGATCGACACGCTGCGTGACAGGTGGAACGAAGTTGCAAGAATGGACGAGCAAATCGCGAGGATCGAGCAACGGCTTCGCGTCTGGCTGAAGCAAGACAGAAGTTGTTCGGCCATAGCCGAAATTCCTGGCGTTGGTCTGCTCACCGCAACGGCGGCAGTGGCCACAATGGCCGATCCCAAATCGTTCAGATCTGGGCGAGAATTTGCAGCGTTTTTAGGGCTCGTTCCGCGGCAGCACGGTTCGGGCGGAAAGGTAAGTCTGTTTGGAATCAGCAAGAGGGGCGACACCTATTTACGCACGCTCATGACTCACGGTGCGCGCTGCGTCCTGGCAAATGCCAAGGACCCGGGCCTCTGGGTCGAGCAACTGAAAAAACGAAGGCCGGCAAACGTGGTAGTAATCGCCTTGGCGAACAAGCTCGCACGGATCATCTGGGCAGTCCTTGCACACGGACGCCCGTATGAAAAGGGTTACGCAAGCGTTCGGCCAGTCTGAGCACGTTTGCCGGTGCGCCGTGGAATCAGTGAGTTTCGTATCAACATCATCGTGTCGTACGTGAACCATCAAGAGGTTGCGCAGGCGCTTCATCTGGAATGACAGAACAGGTAGGACCGAGGCTCGCTGAACCTGTGTTGTAGTGAGAGCTTCGAGCTCGTTTGAGCAATGAGGTGCGAGTCAGCGGATTTCATAGTGGCCAGCAGCGGTAGTCCGAACTGCAAATAGGCCGGATATACAGCTGCAGCCCGTCTTGTTCTGGAATGCCCGACCGAAGCCTCTCGCAAAGGGAGGCGTTCATATACATTACAACGAGCGTCACCCGCATAAGGCATTGAAGTACCGTTCGCCCCGGGAGTTCCGGCGAACTGCTGCATCATCAACCTAACGGTGTCCGAGTGTCCTGAGTTACAGGGTCAACTCCAATAGAGACACACAGGTCTCGTGCGAAGCGCGAATAGTCCGGAGTAGGACAGACCGCTTACCTCGTACCTGCTGCAATGATACAGTTGTAGTCTATAACTGCGAGATGAACACGCCCGCAAGTGGGTTCGGTTCCTTACCGGACCCTTGAGCAGCATGATGAGCTGTGTTGGTTGAGCCTGCAAAAGCCGCCATTTCTTCGGCTGCCTGCTACTTATGTCGTCGTTGCGCTTGCATGCTGAAAGGCGGAACCCTGGCGATAAGCATGGTGAAGATGGATACGGCGCTCCGCAGCAATGCAGCCATCAAGGACAGCATCAAACTCGGTTTGAAAGCGGAACGTAGCAGGGAACCCATGGGGGAAAATCTCCAGCCAGCTGTCGTCGGCCAGGTTACGGATCGAAACAACGCACCGATAGTACTTTTTGGAATTCGGGGTCGACGGGATTATCAAAGGCACCACGCCGATTTCAAATCCCTGATAAAGGTATAAGCGTCGATTCATACGACTGGCAGGATCAAAACTGAAACGTCGTCGAACAGCGATGCTAGAGCATCCGGTACAACGGGCAATAATTGCTCAAATATAGCTAGGTCCGTTCGCGTTACCAGAAGCAGGTTTGTCGCAGAACGAGTGATTTACATCGAACGCTTACGATCCACGTTCCAGCAGCTACTGTAGGTGGGATCGCCTTCATTGGCATGAGCGTTCATGAAATCGCGGCCCTTCGTCTGCCGGAGCCTGCTTTTAAACGGCCGATGAGTCGTTGGGCCTGTCTGCTGCAAGGTTTGATGACCGAAGGCACCGCTCGAAGCAGGGACAGAATCCAGATTGCAGCTTCTGCCTTCTATGGCTGCGGATGCGTTTTTTAAAGATACAGATCTGGCGGTAGTCAATTCGTAAGTGGCTTAACGCCGGACTCCATATCGCGCTCGCAAAGCCTCCTCTACAAACCTGCCGCACATTCCACGGTTGTGCACCAAGTTAATCGCTGTTGCGCCAACCCGTCATTCACATCTCATCATGATTCTGGCGGTTCATGCTGATAGTCTGCTTTCACGTACTACCAGCGCGTAGTTTAGGAAAGTACCAGGCGAAGGTAGTTACGGGTTGCAGTTGCTGTGGAGTACCGCATTGCAGGCTTGCCGCAAGTCGGCCATCGAAAGATCCGCATGAGTATGGACACCAGGTCCTGCCTGAGCAACCGCTCCAGCGCTTGCGGACACTATATGAGCCTGCTGCAGGCCAAGGTGCAATGCTTGCGCTCCCAGCGACATGCGACATGCGGGATGACGATGGAGAAGTCTTTGGTCATGGTGATGTCTTGATGGTTGCAGATCGATTTCATAAACAGAAGCTAGCCGGCATCACGAGCGTATTTGCATCCCAGGAAGTGAATTGTTATTGCTATGTAGTCAAGGACTAACCAGTTTTATGGCTGTTGCTTGAGTCAAGTCCAAAATTCTGCGCAATTTGGACTTGTAATGAACATTCGGATAACTAAGTAGTATGAGATTGCCGCTCCGGCTGGAGCGACAGATGACCGTAACTGAACGAAAGGTATCGAGATGAACAAGAACCTGTACCAGCTTGTTTTCAGCAGGAAGCACGGGATGCTGGTGGCGGTGGGCGAGGATGTGACGGTCGACGGCAAGGCGGCCGGCGCACGCATGGGCGCGGGGCTGGGCGCGGTCAGAACCCGCCTGCTGGCGCTCACGCCATTTGCTCTCGCGGCCTGGCTGGTGGGCGGGGGGCAGGCTGCGCTGGCGCAGAGTCTGCCTACCGGGGCACAGGTGGTGACCGGTCAGGCCACGATCAGCTCGAGCAGCAGCCAGAACATGATCATCACCCAGGGCTCGCAGCGCGGGGTGATCAGCTGGAATTCGTTCAATATCGGTCAGGGCAGCACGGTCCAGTTCGTGCAGCCCAATGCCCAGTCGCAGACGCTTAACCGCGTGATTGGTGGCACCACCAGCACGATTCTCGGGCATTTGCTGGCCAATGGCCAGGTGCTGCTGCAGAACCCCAATGGCGTGATTTTCGGGCGCGGTGCGGTGGTGGATGTGGGGTCGCTCCTTGCCACCACCAAGCAGGTGTCGGCCACCGACTTCATGGCGGGCAATGCGCTGAAGCTGACCGGTAGCGGCACCAGCGCCGCGGTGCGCAATGACGGCAGCATCACGGCGGGCCCCGGTGGCTATGTGGTGCTGATGGGCGACCAGGTGCATAACAGCGGCAGCATCCGCGCCGACAATGGCCACGTGGTGCTCGCCGCAGGTGACACGGCGGTGGTGAGTCTGGCCAATGGCCAGGGCGTGCAGCTGAACCTGACGGGCGCCAGTGCGCAGGCGCTGGTGGACAGCAGCGGGCAGATCCAGGCCGCTAACGGCACGGTGCAGCTGAGCGCGCGCGGCGCCAATACGCTGCTGCAGACAGTGATCAACCTCTCGGGCGTGGTGGCCGCAGGCTCCGGCGCGGTGGTGCTCGATGGCGGCACGACCGGCGACGTGGTGATGACGGGCGCCATTGACGTGGCGGGCAGGGCTGCGGGCACGAAGGGTGGCACGGTGGTGCTCTCGGGCGACCGCGTGGGGCTCTTTGGCAATGCCTCGATTGACGCCTCGGGTGATGCCGCAGGTGGCCAGGTCATCATCGGGGGCGACAACCTCCACAAGATCCCGGGTAGCGCTGCCGCGGGCATGGTCGGCGAGATTGGCCTCGCGAACTATACGCAGGTCGATGCGGGCGCAACGGTCAGCATGGGTTCGGCGCATGGCGACGGCGGCTTTGTGGAAACCTCCGGCCATAACCTGAACGTCAACGGCAATGTCACCGGCGCTGCCCCGAATGGTAAATACGGTGAGTGGCTGATCGACCCGACCGATGTAACCGTGAGTTCCGCCGCCGATAGCGGATATAACGGCAATCTGACCGGCGGCTTCAGCACCGGCAATGCAAGCAGTGCGAACGTCAATATCGGGACGTTGCAGAATGCGCTTAATTCGTCCAATGTGACCATCACAACCTCGGGCGCAGGCGCTGGCGCCGGGGACGTGGCATTCAATGGGTGGCTGCTCGGCACCGGGTCAGCAACTATGCTGACCATCCACGCCGATAACAACTTTACCATCAATGCGAACGGTGCCATCGGCCTTTCGAATGGCCTGAATGGCCTGAACATCACCGCAAACAACATTTCCATCCTCGGGTTTCTGGACGCGCGCCCGTCATCGTTGCCTACCACGCTCACCGCGAACAACAGCTTCTACGTGGGCCCATACGCGCCAAGCGGTGGTGTTAATGCCGGCGCGGGCTACCAGATCGGCGTTGTCAATCTCTTCAACTCTTCATTGTCGACAATCAGTGCGCCCACCATCGTCATCAATGGAAGGGTGGGCGGATCGAATGCCACAGGAGGGTCTTACACGGTCGGGACGATCAATTCATCGAACGTGACCGTGAACAATGGTGGCACGCTCGGCGTCGGCAACCTGAATGTAACGGGCAACCTGCTCGTCGCGTCGGGAGGCACGCTGACCTCGGTCGCTAACGGTCAGGCTGGTGCGCTCAACATCTCGGGCGGTGCGAATATTACCCTCGCTGGCAACGTCTCCAGCGGTGCCCAGAACATGACCATTGCCGGCGCGGGTGTTGCGCTGGGCAACGTCACGGCGGGGAATCTGTCAACGACGGCGACCGGCGGCAGCATCACTGAACTTGCCGGCTCCGCGCTCAACGTAAGCGGTGCGAGCAACCTGAATGCCACCCAGGGCAGCGTGATCCTGGCCAATGCGAACAACAGCTTCGGTGGTCTGGTCAACGCGCTGGCGAACAGCGCCAATGGCACGGTAAGCATTGCAGATCACGGCAATCTTGCGCTAGGTAATATCAGCGCGTCAAACGTCACGCTGGTAAGCGGCGCCAATATCACCCAGGGCGCCGGTTCAGCAGTGACCGGAACAGGCGCTGCCAATGGATCGGTGACGCTTGCAGCCAATGGCAGCATCACGCTCAATGGCAGTATCACGAGCACGGCCGGCGCGATGGATGTCAACCTGCTGGCCGATCAGGGCGCAGCAGGCAGGGGCTCCGTGACGCTGAACAACGCAACCGTCAATACCGGTGGCGGAAGCCTGAACATCTCGGCCAATACCACGAACACGCTTAGCAGCGCCATCTTCCTTAACGGCAGCCAGACCAGCGTGACGGCCAATGGCGGCACGCTGACGGGGGTGGCCGGCGGCGATGGCACGCCAAACCAGTATGACGGCATCGAGATTGTCAATGCGACGATCTCGCAGTCTGGCCCGGGCACGCTGAACTTCAACGGTACCAGCAACACCGGTAACGGCTTTGCGCTGGGCACGGACTCCGGCTACGGAATCGTCAACGGCATGGGCTCGATCGTCCAGTCGGGCAACGGAACGATCAACATCAATGCGCGTAATGCGAGCACAAACAGCGCAGCGCTGATCGTGTCGGGCGGCTCGATCCAGCAGTCGGGGACGGGTGCCATCAACCTGAACGGCAACTCGGCAGCGGGTGGGGTCAATGCAGGCGTATTTATCGGTTCGAACGTCGGCCCCTCGGTAGGAAACTCAACGATCGCGCAGACAGGCAACGGCACCATCACGATCAATGGTTCAGGCACCATGGGAGGCTCGCTTATTGATCCCTACGCCACTATCTCGCAAAGCGGCTCGGGTGCCATCATGATCAATGGTACCTCGACGACGGCGACAGGGCCTGGGGTCAGCCAGGTAGGCGGCCTGATCTCCCAGACGGGCAATGGCTCGATGAGCCTGAACGGTCAGTCGGCAGGTGGAGCCGCGGTGTCGCTTACCGGGGGCAATCTCTCGCAGGGCGGCTCTGGCGTTCTGAACATCACGGGTGTGGCGACATCGTCGGGCACCGGACTGTCCGTGGCCGGCGGCACCCTCGTGCAAAGCGGTAACGGCACACTGAACATGAACGGCACCAGTGCGAGCGGTACACCGATCGTGCTGAATGGCAGTTCGACCGTCAACTTCAATGCCACCGGTTCCCTGGGCATCAGCAGTGGCGATGCGCTGACGCTGGGCAATATCAGGGCGGCAAACATTTCTGCTACCAGCGCGGGCAATCTGTCGCTTACCGGGCAGCTTAACTCGTCGAGCGACCTGCTGCTTGCTTCGACCGCAGGTGCGATCTCCGGTACGCCCGCCACCCTGACCGCGCCGGGCAACATCACGCTGTCGCAGGGCACTAACCAGACGCTTTCTGCGCCGAATATCAGTGCCGGCGGCAACGTCTCGCTCACCGGCGGCGGCAATGTCACGCTGGCCAATGTAACGGGTAGCAGCCTCGCTGTGACTTCGGTCAATGGTAGTGTCGGGCAGCTGGCCACGTCGAAGATCAACGTGAGCGGCGTGAGCAACCTGACTGCCACCCAGGGCAGCGTGATCCTGGCCAATGCGAACAACAGCTTCGGTGGTCTGGTCAACGCGCTGGCGAACAGCACCAGCGGTACGGTGAACATCACCGGCATGGGTAACCTGACGCTCGGTAACATCACGGGCGGCAACATTGCGCTGGATTCGGGCAACGGGCAGCTGCTGGGCGCACTGGGTAACCTGAGCGCGCCGAACGGGACAGTGAGCCTCACCCAGGGCGCGAATGCGACGCTGGTGGCGCCGAACATCACGGCCAACAGCGTGACGCTCGCAAGCGGGGGCAACGTCTCGCTGAACAACCTCAGTGCGGCGAATCTGTCGGCCACCTCCACCTCGGGCAGCATCGTTGAAGCGGCGGGCGCGCTGGTGAACGTGACGGGCGCAAGCAGCCTGAACGCGGGTGCGGGCAACGTGATCGTGAACAGCGCGAACAACACGTTTGGCGGTGCGATCAGCGCGAGCGCGGCGCAGCCCTCGGGTGTGATCAACGTGACGGGTCTTGGCAACCTGACGCTGGGCAACGTGTCGGGCGGGGTGCTGGCGCTGGGCACGGGCAATGGCTCGATTGGCCAGACAGCGGGGTCGGTGGTGAACGTGAGCGGGGCGAGCAGTCTCACCGCCACCCAGGGCAGCGTGATCCTGGCCAATGCGAACAACAGCTTCGGTGGTCTGGTCAACGCGCTGGCGAACAGTACCAACGGTACGGTGAACATCACCGGTCTGGGTAACCTGACACTGGGCAACATCAGCTCAGGGGCGCTGACGGCGAATTCGACCGCGGGCAGCATCGTGGAAGCGGCGGGCGCGCTGGTGAACGTGACGGGCGCAAGCAGCCTGAACGCGGGTGCGGGCAACGTGATCGTGAACAGCGCGAACAACACGTTTGGCGGTGCGATCAGTGCGACTGCGGCAAAGCCTTCGGGTGTGATCAACGTGACGGGTCTGGGCAACCTGACGCTGGGCAACGTGTCGGGCGGGGTGCTCACGCTGGGCACGGGCAATGGCTCGATCGGCCAGACGGCGGGGTCGGTGGTGAACGTGAGCGGGGCGAGCAGTCTCACCGCAACCCAGGGCAGCGTGATCCTCGCCAATGCGAACAACAGCTTCGGCGGTCTGGTCAACGCGCTGGCGAACAGCACCAGCGGTACGGTGAACATCACCGCTCTGGGCAACCTGACGCTCGGTAACATCACGGGCGGAAACATTGCGCTGGACTCGGTCTCGGGCTACCTGAACGGGCTGGCGTCGACCATCACCGCACCGGGCAGCGTGAACCTGACGCAGGGCGCGAATGCGACGCTGGTGGCGCCGAACATCACGGCCAACAGCGTGACGCTCGCAAGCGGGGGCAACGTCTCGCTGAGCAACATCAGCGCGGCGAATCTGTCGGCCACCTCCACCTCGGGCAGCATCGTGGAAGCAGCGGGCGCGCTGGTGAACGTGACGGGCGCGAGCAGCCTGAACGCGGGTGCGGGCAACGTGATCGTGAACAGCGCGAACAACACGTTTGGCGGTGCGATCAGCGCGACCGCGGCGCAGCCCTCGGGTGTGATCAACGTGACGGGTCTGGGCAACCTGACGCTGGGCAACGTGTCGGGCGGGGCGCTGACGCTGGGCACGGGCAATGGCTCGATCGGCCAGACGGCGGGGTCGGTGGTGAACGTGAGCGGGGCAAGCAGTCTCACGGCCACCCAGGGCAGCGTGATCCTGGCCAATGCGAACAACAGCTTCGGCGGTCTGGTCAACGCGCTGGCGAACAGCACCAGCGGTACGGTGAACATCACCGGCATGGGTAACCTGACGCTCGGTAACATCACGGGCGGCAACATTGCGCTGGATTCGGGCAACGGGCAGCTGCTGGGCGCACTGGGTAACCTGAGCGCGCCGAACGGAACAGTGAGCCTCACCCAGGGGGCAAATGCGACGCTTTCGGCACCGAACGTCACGGCCGCAAATGTGACGCTGGTGAGCGGCGGCAACGTGTCGCTGGCCACGGTCACCGCCACGAACAGCATCGTGGCTGACGCGATCAACGGGCAGATCCTGGGTGCGAATGCCTCGATTGCGGCAAATTCGGTGAACCTGACGCAGGGCGCGAATGCGACGCTGGTGGCGCCGAACATCACGGCCAACAGCGTGACGCTCGCAAGCGGGGGCAACGTCTCGCTGAGCAACATCAGCGCGGCGAATCTGTCGGCCACCTCCACGTCGGGCAGCATCGTGGAAGCGGCGGGCGCGCTGGTGAACGTGACGGGCGCGAGCAGCCTGAACGCGGGCGCGGGCAACGTGATCGTGAACAGCGCGAACAACACGTTTGGCGGTGCGATCAGTGCGACCGCGGCGCAGCCCTCGGGTGTGATCAACGTGACGGGTCTGGGCAACCTGACGCTGGGCAACGTGTCGGGCGGGGCGCTGACGCTGGGCACGGGCAATGGCTCGATCGGCCAGACGGCGGGGTCGGTGGTGAACGTGAGCGGGGCAAGCAGTCTCACCGCCACCCAGGGCAGCGTGATCCTGGCCAATGCGAACAACAGCTTCGGCGGTCTGGTCAACGCGCTGGCGAACAGCACCAGCGGTACGGTGAACATCACCGGCATGGGTAACCTGACGCTCGGTAACATCACGGGCGGAAACATTGCGCTGGATTCGGTCTCGGGCTACCTGAACGGGCTGGCGTCGACCATCACCGCACCGGGCAGCGTGAACCTGACGCAAGGCGCAAACGCGACCTTCGTTGCACCGAATATCAGCGCCGGCGGTAATGTGGCGCTGGCAAGCGGGGGCAACCTGACGCTGGCCAACGTGAGCGGCAGCAGCCTGAACGCGAGCGCCACGAGCGGCAGCATCGGGCAGCTGGGTAACGCAACGGTCAATGTAAGCGGCCCGAGCAACCTGAACGCCACGCAGGGCAACGTGATCCTCGCCAATGCGAACAACAGCTTCGGCGGTGTGGTCAACGCAGTGGCGAACAACCCGAACGGTACGGTGAACATCACAGGCCTGAACAACCTGTCCTTGGGCAACGTGAGTGGCGGCAATATCACCGCGCAAAGTGCGAACCTCACGGCGCTCGGCAATGTCACGGGTGTGAACACGACGCTGATTGGTACGGCCAGCGTGACGACCGCGCCCACAAGCAACGTGACGGGCACACAGAATCTCACCATCATCGGACCGAACCTGAACATCGGTGGGAACGTCGGCAGCAACACGACGACGGGCAACACGACGCTGCTGGGCACGAACATCACGATCCCGGGCAATGTCACGGGTGGCAACACCACGGTGGTATCCAATGGCACGCTGAACACGCTCGCCGGCAGCACGCTCTCGGGTAACCAGAGCCTGAACATCACGGTGCCGAACGCGACGATCGCGGGTAACGCCAGCAGCAACGGCAACACCACGATCTCGGGCAACACGACGACGGTGGCCGCAGGTGGCAACGTGACGGGCAACAACGTGACGGTGACCGACACGGGCAACTTCACGTCGGCGGCCAACAGCACGGTGCTGGGCAACACGAGCACGAACATCACGGCCGCGAACCTGAACATCGCCGGCAACGTGGGCAGCAACACAAGCACGGGTAACACGACGCTGAACACCACGGGCAACACCACCATCGGTTCGGGTGGCAATGTCAGCGGCAATAACGTGACGTCGAACAGCGGCGGTGATTTCAACTCGGACGCCAACAGCACGGTGGCAGGCAACACGAGCACGAACATTACGGCCGCGAACCTGAACATCTCGGGCAACGTGGGCAGCAACACGAGCACGGGTAACACGACGCTGAACACCACGGGTAACACCACCATCGGTTCGGGTGGCAATGTCAGCGGCAATAACGTGACGTCGAACAGTGGCGGTGATTTCAGCTCGGACGCCAACAGCACGGTGGCAGGCAACACGAGCACGAACATTACGGCCGCGAACCTGAACATCGCCGGCAACGTGGGCAGCAACACGACGACTGGCAACACGACGCTTGCGGGCAGCAACGTGACGGTGTCGGGCGATGTGACCGGTGGCAACACGACGCTGGTGGCCGGTACGTCGCTGGACACGACGCCGGGCAGCACGCTCTCGGGTAACCAGAGCCTGAACATCACGGTGCCGAACGCGACGATCGCGGGTAACGCCAGCAGCAACGGCAACACCACGATCTCGGGCAACACGACGACGGTGGCCGCAGGTGGCAACGTGACGGGCAACAACGTGACGGTGACCGACACGGGCAACTTCACGTCGGCGGCCAACAGCACGGTGCTGGGCAACACGAGCACGAACATCACGGCGGCGAACCTGAACATCGCCGGCAACGTGGGCAGCAACACCAGCACGGGTAACACGACGCTGAACACCACGGGCAACACCACCATCGGTTCGGGTGGCAATGTCAGCGGCAATAACGTGACGTCAAACAGCGGCGGTGATTTCAACTCGGACGCCAACAGCACGGTGGCGGGCAACACGAGCACGAACATTACGGCCGCGAACCTGAACATCTCGGGCAACGTGGGCAGCAACACGAGCACGGGTAACACGACGCTGAACACCACGGGCAACACCACCATCGGTTCGGGTGGCGATGTCAGCGGCAATAACGTGACGTCGAACAGCGGCGGTGATTTCAACTCGGACGCCAACAGCACGGTGGCAGGCAACACGAGCACGAACATCACGGCCGCGAACCTGAACATCTCGGGCAACGTGGGCAGCAACACGAGCACGGGTAACACGACGCTGAACACCACGGGCAACACCACCATCGGTTCGGGTGGCAATGTCAGCGGCAATAACGTGACGTCGAACAGCGGCGGTGATTTCAACTCGGACGCCAACAGCACGGTGGCAGGCAACACGAGCACGAACATTACGGCGGCGAACCTGAACATCTCGGGCAACGTGGGCAGCAACACGAGCACGGGTAACACGACACTGAACACCACGGGCAACACCACCATCGGTTCGGGTGGCGATGTCAGCGGCAATAACGTGACGTCGAACAGCGATGGCAACTTCACGTCGTCATCGAACAGCACGGTGGCAGGCAACACGAGCACGAACATTACAGCCGCGAACCTGAACATCTCGGGTAACGTGAGCAGCAATGGCACGACGACGCTCACGGGCGGTACCGTGAACACGGACGCCGGCAGCATGCTTGCGGGTCATCCGCTGATCATCAACTCCTCGGGCGGATGCCTGGAGGGTACGGTGATCGGCCTGACAGGCAGCGCGTCAACGTGTGGTGCAAGCTCGGGTGCGAGCTCTGGCGGCAGCACGGGCGGCGCTTCAGCCACGGGCACGGGCGCGACCATCGACGGTGGCGGTAGCGGAGGCACCGCCGGTGGCATCGGGCTGGCTGCGCTGGGTGTCGCGGGCATGGGCTTCCTCGCGTTCCACAATGGTGGTGAGCTGTGGGATGGTGCAATGCAGGTGGACGGCACACCGCCGGTAGGCGCTGACACGGAGCTGACGTTTGAGGCCCAGTTTGACCGGGCGGGCGACACGGTGCGGCTGCTGGGCGACGGTCAGTACGGACACGGCTTCGGGCAGCCGATGAAGCTGGTGGACAGCAGCAATGGCGCGAAGCGCTATCGCTACGAGTCGGCCGACGGCAGCCGCAAGGCGGAGTTCGTGTTCAACCCGCAGACGCACAGTGTGTTCTACACCGAGCAGGTGGGCCAGGCGGGTGCACCGGCGCAGTCGGTGCAGCAGTACCGGCTGAGCGCGCACGGCTGGGCCCGGGTGCACGGCACGCAAAGCGCACAGGCCGCGCCTGCAAAGTAAGCGCCTGATGTAACACCTGGCGGAAACACCGGGGAGGGATCGCTCTCTTCCCGGTGTTCACCGCTTCATCAGCTGGCATTGCAATAGAGCCGGAATCAGGCAGCGACTCATCGGCCGGCATCGCAAAGCCGGACACCTCCCGGACCTGCAATCCAGATCTCTCCTGTCCCGTCCCATTCTGCGTGGCGCCTTGCTGTAAGGCGGCGGGCGACCCTCACTCCCGATCCATGCTGCCGCTGCCGACACGGCTATAACCGTAGTATTCATCCCTCATCGCGTATATCGTGGCACGCCCTGAACCGCTGAGGTTCACTTCTGCTTTCGCAGCCCCGCCTGGCGTGCCGCACCCGACCGATCACATCTGCTCATTTCCGATCATCTGCAGGTATGGGAAATTGAAATCCTGAATCTGTCAGGTTCAGGTATTACAGCATGTCTTGCGGTTACCCCCGTGCAGCCTCGCTGGTCCCCGCCTCACGGTCGAGCCGGCGTGCACATACCCGGATATCTCTGGAGTGACCTGACAGCAAAACCGATTCATGAGAGAGCGATATGAGCTTCAGGCTGGAAGAGTTTGAATACGCGGTTTATAACCGCCAGCATGAGCAGGCTGGCCGGGCACTGGTCGGGTTACTGCATGCAATTGATAGCCAGTACGGTCAGATGGCGGGCCAGTTTGAGGCCACCGCGCAGTCGGCTCAGGCCGCAGATGCGATTGACGAACACTTACTCGCCCGACTGGTCGCCGCTGTTACGACGCTCGCAACGGACCCCGCGTTCCAGTTTTCAGACAGTGGCTTTGCAACCACCCTGAATCTGCATCGGTGGCTATCGGCAATGTTTGCTGCGAGCCCCTTCCGCAACGGGGACCATATTCTGCGATCGTTGGGTCAACAGGCGCCTGGGATCGAACCTTTCAGCGTCGAAAACGCGAAGCTGCGTAAATTCGAGATTTTTTACTTCCCCGAGTCCGAGATCCCCGTCGACGTGGATGGGCTGTGGGAGCACGACAGGAAGCTGACTGCGGGCCTGGCACTGGCGCTGATGTCGCCCCGCTTTCTTGGTACGCCAGCTGCGCATAGCAAGCGCGAGACGCTGCTCAGGTGGCTGCCAGAGCGTCTGGCTCAGGTCGAGCTTGACGACCTGCCCGGAGGTATATTGCACGATGTCTATATGCATTGCAGCTACGCGGACTACCCGCGCAAACACGACATCAAGCGACCCCTGAACGAGCTGATCCGTCGGAAACTGCACGCCCATGGCCTCGATGATCTGCGTCACCCCGCACGCGCACCGGAAAACGGCAAACCTGTGCTTGCGGTCGTACTCGAGTGGTTCACAGCGGGCCACTCTATTTATCGCACTCACTCACTCACAATGGAAGGCATGCGGAAGCATTTCCATGTGATCGGGCTGGGCTACGCCGCTCAGGTCGATGAAACCGGCCGTGCGGTCTTTGATGAGTTCGTCGAGCTGAAGTCGGGTAATGTGTGGGACGACATCGCACATATCCGCGACCTTTGCGTCGACCGGGATGTTCAGGTGCTATACATGCCCAGTGTGGGGATGTTCCCGTTGACCATGCTGCAGTCCAATCTGCGCGTTGCTCCCCTGCAACTCATGGCACTCGGTCATCCCGCTACATCGCATTCAACGGTGATGGACTACGTCGTGGTTGAAGAGGATTATCTGGGCGACCCGGCATGTTTCAGTGAAGAACTGCTTGTGCTGCCGCCGGATGGCATGCCCTACCGGGCGCCAGAAGGGATGAAGGGCCTTACGCTTTCGCGGACACGCGACGAGTCCGAAGAAACCGTGCGCATTGCGGTGGCGGCCACGACGATGAAATTGAACCCACAATTTCTCAGTACCTGCGCGCGCATTGCTAATGAAGCATCGGTGCCTGTCCAGTTCCACTTTCTTGTGGGTCAGGCGGTCGGCTTGATCCTTCCCCAGGTCAGACGTCTCGTGCACAGCTTTCTTGGTGATCGCGCCGTTGTCTACGCACATCAGTCGTATGGGCAATATATGCAGGTGCTCGCTGACTGCGACCTGTTCGTCAATCCGTTCCCATTCGGCAACACCAATGGCATCGTCGATGCTGTTTTTGCTGGTATGGTCGGGATATGCCGCACGGGTCCGGAGGTGCACGAGCATATTGATGAAGGCATGTTCAGTCGTCTTGGATTCCCATCGTGGATGGTTACGACCGATCAGGACAGTTATGTCAAGGCAGCGCTGCGCCTTGTGAACGACAGGCAGGAGCGTCTCGAGCTGAGAGAAAAGTACAGCGGGCCCAAGGCAATCGAGCATGTCATCTTCGCAGGGCGCAAACACATTCTCGGAGAGCGTATTCACGACCTGTGGATGCAGCGAAGCACGACTGCATGAGCGCCGTGCCTATGACCGCTTGACGGCAGATAACAGATTACGAGCTGGGGAGTGCATGAGAGAAACTGAGAAGGCGGTGCTACGTCGCATGCGCGACCCGCTTTTCTGCGAGCGCTATCTTGCAGGCGAAGGGATCGACATTGGATGCGGAGAGACACCTCTATCGCTGTTTGCGGACCGTTTCCCTTCCATGGGACTCGTGCGAGGCTGGGACATCGTTGACGGCGACGCTCAGTTCATGGCCGGCGTGCAGGATGAATCTTTCGATTTCGTGCATTCGAGCCATTGTCTGGAACATCTGGAAGATCCGCGCGAGGCGTTGCGACACTGGTTGCGTATCCTCAAGCCTGGCGGGTTCCTGATCGTCACGGTGCCCGATGAAGATCTTTACGAACGGGGCCACTGGCCGTCGTGGTTTAACGCTACGCATAAGTGGAGCTTCACCGTCTACAAACCCCAGTCGCCGCTGCCCCGTTCGTTGAACGTGCTTGATCTGTACCGTGAATTTTCGCAGGTGGCCGAATGTGAGCGTGTCGTTCAACTCCGGCATGATTTCGACGATCACGCGGCGCCGGGGGTTGACCAGAGCCTGGGTGATGCGGAATGTGCGATCGAATGGGTGTGGCGCAAGCGCGAGGCTGCGCCTGTCACCGGGAAAAGTGCGGCCGACTGGCTCGCGGAAGGGCTGATCGCAGAACATCAGGATCGCAACGATCAATCTGCCGAGGCCGCGATGCGTCGTGCGTGCGCTTTCGAACCGCCATCCTTTGATGCCTATAACGCACTCGCCCATCTGCTAAGCCGGCAGGGTCGTCTGGACGAATGCGAAGCGCTGTGGCGTGAGGCAACACGCAGGATGCCGGGGCAGCAGACCCGTATGTACCTCGCTCTTTTTCTATTGCAGCGCGGAAACTACCGCGAGGGCTTTCGAATCCGCGAAGCCTCCATTGCAGATGCGCGCCGCACTCCAACCGCTCCGGATGTTGAGTACCCGCGGTGGCAGGGGCAAAGCCTCGCCGGCCGATCGATTGTGATCTGGACTGAATTCGGTCTGGGTGACGAGCTGATGTTTGCCCGCTTCGCCGGCGAACTGAAGCATAAACTCGGCGCGTCGCGCGTTTCGGTCCTGTGCCAGGACCCCCTGTATCCTGCGCTCAGGGATGGTCTGGCTGGCGCTGATCTGGTGCTGCCGGTTTCGATGCGCGCATCGTTACCCGAGCATGACTTCTGGGTATTTCCCCATTCCATTCCGCTTTATCTGGACCTGCAGGTCGACGCAATTCCGCGGGCGCCTTACGTCAAGGTAGACAACGCTGCAAGGTTGCGCTGGTCGGAAAAGATGAACCTGCCGGCAGACACGCTGAAGGTGGGAATCGTCTGGCAGGGCAATCCCACGCATGAAAACGATGCGTTCCGCTCGTTCGGTTCGCTCGCTCTTTTGCAGCCGGTTCTTGAACTGCCGGGCATCGACTTCGTCACGCTGCAGAAGGGGCGTGGCGAAGAGGAGGCTCGCCAGCTGGCAACGCAGAACACGGCCGTTCACGCTCTGGGCCACGAGTTCGCTGACTTCTCCGATACTGCGGCTGCCATTGCATGCCTTGACCTGGTCATTTCTGTGGATACCTCGGTAGCACACCTCGCTGCTGCCATGGGCAAGCCCGTCTGGCTGCTGCTGCCCACCGTGAGTGACTGGCGCTGGATGCTCGGACGGCAGGATAGCCCGTGGTACGACAGGCTGCGCATCTTCCGACAGGCGCGCCTTGCAGACTGGAGTGGTGTCCTCAGTGAGGTTAAGGCAGGATTGCATGAAATGATGCTGTCGGTCCGTGAGAAATAATTCCTGCAAACCCGTTCAAATCGGGGGGCGCGGTGGCGACAGACCGCCTTGCCGTGACGAACCGACCCAATAACCCGTCGTGCTTGCATGTGTGCGCCGCTGGCCGCTTACCGCGTTGCGGTGCAACGCTTGAGACGGTGCGTGTCCGCAATGCGCAGCGACCGGCCGGACTGTAGTCAGTATGCGGTCGCTGCCGGGAATGAAACGGGTATCACGCCATCTTCGCGTCAGTTTCAGCAGCGTCGGTCTTGCCGGCAAGCGGAGAACTGGCTGATCCCATTTTCCATCTCCGTTGCTGAGACATGGGACGTGAAGTCGACAGCAGAGGAGAGCGACGGGGCCGCTCGTGGGCCCACGCTGCGAGAAAATGCGGGTGCGTGCGCAACACTAGTGTGCCGCGCACGCACCCCATGCAGTCGCCTCGCTTTCGCTTCTGAAATCGTCCTGATAAGTCGCGGGTTGCACCGGTAGCTTGCCGCCAACGCTAACCGTCACCTTCTATAGCAGTCCCTTCCCTTTACTACGGCCGTACGTGCGGTTCATGGCATGCCCAGGATTGCGACGCTGCGATATTAGCCGTTAAAAAAACGTTCAGACGCCGCCCGACCATGAGGATTCTGGCCACGCGCCGGGCTGCTACCGGATGGGCAACAGCTGCACACCGCGCTCCCTGGAGCAGCTTCCACCCGACGGAATACGCAATGGACGGGAAGGTTCACCTGACGGGGGCGACACTGGCCAGTAAGAGGCATCAGCCTCAATGCAGAGACGGTCGCCTCTGCCCGCATACCTACAGTCAAGGGACGCCTGCCGATCTGCCTGGTCCGAACGCGGCAGGTCCGAGGTCTTCCGGCGTATCGCTCATAGCGGTCTGTATTGCAGATCCTGCGGCGTTCCCTCCGGCAGCTGCTGTGGCACCGTGACATCTCACGCCTGCGATCGTTGCCCGGTCTGGGGGCCGCTCCTGTAAGCGCGGCAACGGTTGTGTCGTGCGTCAAGACGCTTATATCCAACATGCGGGCTTTCCCTGATGGTCTGGCGGGCATCCGTTGAGCAGTCAATGCCCTAGCTAAAAAAAGCAGTGACGGTCGCAGATCAGATCAGCTTTGCTCAGATGTAAAAATGAATGAGCGCCGAACCACATGCTAATTTTCGAACCACTTTGCAGCTCGCCCTGGCGAGTCAGGTGGTACGGACCCGCGTGCGCACCAAGTGCAGACCTTCCTTCACAAGAGAGCAGGTGTTCCCGTGCAGAACAGTTCGAACCGGCGGTATCCGCAGTGGCGTCGCATCGTGGCCTGGGCAGTCATCATGGGACAGGTGTGGGCCGTTCCATTGCGCGCACTTGCTCAGGTCACACCGAAGGCAGGTGGCCAGACCCAGGTCTACACCAATCCAAACGGCGTATCTGTTGTCGATATTGCGAAGCCGAATAGCGCGGGGCTCTCCTACAACCAGTACACCCAGTACAACGTCGACGGGCGCGGGCTTGTACTGAACAACAACCCGACTCCTGTTACAGGCGGCATGGTCGCGCCGAATCCGTCACAGCTGGCCGGTTCCATGCTGACTAACCCGAACCTGACAACCGGGGCTACCGTCATCCTGAACGAAGTCGTATCGCCTAACCGCTCGGTCCTCGCTGGATACACCGAGGTTTCCGGCCAGCGCGCTGACGTCGTTGTAGCCAATCCCTACGGCATCACCTGTAATGGCTGCGGCTTCATCAACACCGGGCATGCAACACTCACCACCGGTACCCCGGTGCTGGGTGCCAATGGCGCGCTGGCTGGCTTCAATGTGACTGGCGGCGATATCCTGGTGCAGGGTACGGGGCTTGACGCGACCAATCCAGCGCTGCTCGATCTCGTATCCCGTTCGATCAAACTGGACGGCCAGGTCAATGGCCACGACGTCACGATCGCGACGGGCAACGGTACGTTCAGTGTGGATAGCCGCGTCATGACACCGACGACGAGCTCGAGCGGCGCACCGGCTCTCGCGATCGATTCCACCGCGCTAGGCGGCATGTATGCCGACCGCATCAAGATCGTGTCGACCGAAGCAGGCGTTGGCGTTCGCATGGCTGGCCCGGTGTCGGCAACTGCCGGGGATGTTGCCGTACAGTCTGCCGGGCAGCTGACGGTGCAGGGCCCGATGTCTGCATCGGGGAATGTGCAGCTGGCGAGCACCTCGGGCGGCGCTAACGCTGTCTCCCTCTCAGGGGCGCAGCTGACCGCGGGTCAGAATCTTGGAGTGAGCGCTCTTGCGGGCGGCGTCAATATCACTGGCGGACAATTGCAGGCCAAAGCCGGCAATCTGACAGTGAATGCCGCTACCCTCAGCGATAACGCGAGTGGCGCAACCCAGGGTGGAAACAATACGCGCAGCGCAGGTGGCCTGGTGCAGCTCAGTACCACAGGCGCCACTGTTCTTGATAACGTCGGATATCAGGCCGGAAGTTCGCTTTCGCTGCAAGGCGGTGATGTTAACTTTGCTGGTACCAGTACAAATGTCGCCGGTCAGACGGTCAATATCGGTGCGACCGACACTCTGGCGTTGGGTCAGTCTTCGGTGGCCGCTGCCGGCGATATCGCCCTGGCTGCAGGCAAAGGTGGCCTTACCTACAACGGGGGGGCAGGACAAGCCGTCGCAAGTCAGAACGGACGGGTCTCGATAGTCAGTGCCGGAGCGCTGAATCAGGCCGGTACAGTCAGTGCAACGCAGGGCTCACTATCCGTCCAGAGTGCGGGGCCGCTGACCAATACTGGAGAGCTATCCGCAGGCGGCGCTATCACAGTGAGCGACACTGCGGGTGGTGGCACGCAGTCGGTCACAAATGCTGGCTCGATTGCCTCTGGCGGCACGCTGGACATGAATGCCAGCACGCTTATGAATAGCGGAGCGGTGCAGAGTAACGGGGCAACCACTGTTGTCGCACAACAGCTCGCTAACTCAGGTACGTTGCGCTCACTGGACACCCTTGACGCCACGGTTGCGGGGGCGCTCGGCAACAGCGGCACAATTGCCTCACAGAACGCCTTGCGCGCGAACAGTTCGAGCCTGAGCAACAGCGGCGCCGTTGGTTCTGTATCCAGCGACGTTCAGCTGAACGTCGGCCAGATCGACAATGCCGGGGGAATCAGTGCCCAGAAAGGCACATTGTCGATCGGCAATGGTGGGTCGGCCGCTGGTACGGCGTTGACCAATGAAAGCAGCGGTCAACTGGTCGCTAATGGACTTCAGTTGCGACTGGGCACTCTTACCAACGCCGGCCAGATTGCCGGCGCGACTGCGGCCGGTGCGATCGCTGTTTCAGGCCAGCTGAACAATGAGTCGGGCGCGATCATTACCGTTAGCCAGGGAGGCGGGGCGGTGCCCGATTCGGTAAGCGCCGGCACGCTCAATAACAGCGGAGTGCTTCAGTCCGGCAGTGCGATGAACGTCAGCGCTGGTGCGGGTGGTCTGTCGAACAGCACGACCGGTACTGTGCTGGCGGTGGGCAACCTGGTTGTGCATAGCGCGGGTTCAGTCAGCAACGATGGTTCGGTTACGGGTACCAATGTCACGGTAAGCGACGCAAGCGGCGGTAGCAGCGAGTCGCTGACGAACACGGGCAAGCTGGTCGCGGGAGGCAGTCTGTCGGTAGCTGCGGGCACGGTGAACAACAGTGGTTCCGTGCAGTCGGCCGTGGGCGGTAACGTGGCGGCTGCGGGTCAACTGGCCAATAGCGGTACGATCTATCTTGGCGCGCAGAGTGGCGACAGCACGGTGACGGCGGCGCAGCTGACGAACCAGGCGGGGAGTACCCTGTATGCGGGCCAGGGCCTGACGACCTCGGTCAGCGGCAATCTGACGAACGCTGGTCAGCTGGGCGCACAGAACGCGCTCCAGGTGAACGCGGACAGCGTCACCAACCAGGCCGGTGCGCAACTGGTGTCGAATACCCGGGACGCGACGCTTGTGAGCAATTCGGTGACAAACGCCGGGACAATAAGCGCACAGGGGAATCTGAGTCTGACGGGTGCATCGGCTGGCACGCTTGCGGTCACCAACGCTGCGAGCGGTACGTTGATCGCCGGGCAGAAGCTGACCGTTCAGGGGCAGAACGGCAGCGGTAACGCAACGCTCACCAATGTGGCCAGCAATACGGCCACCAACACGGGCAACGCGCAGCAGGCCGCGGCTCAGGGAACCGTGCAGGGCGATGCACTGGATCTTCGGCTGGCGCAACTCGCAAATAGCGGGCAGATCACCGGAGGTAGCGCTCAGAGCCAGGTGAACGTAAGTGGAGTGCTCCGGAATGATTCCGGCGCACTGCTCGCACTTAACCGTGGTACGACCGGTGCGGTCACAAGCACGGTGGCTGCGGGCACGATCGATAACTCGGGCGTACTGCAAGGCACTGGTGCGATGAACGTCAGCGCTGGTGCGGGTGGTCTGTCGAACAGCACGACCGGTACTGTGCTGGCGGTGGGCAACCTGGTTGTGCATAGCGCGGGTTCAGTCAGCAACGATGGTTCGGTTACGGGTACCAATGTCACGGTAAGCGACGCAAGCGGCGGTAGCAGCGAGTCGCTGACGAACACGGGCAAGCTGGTCGCGGGAGGCAGTCTGTCGGTAGCTGCGGGCACGGTGAACAACAGTGGTTCCGTGCAGTCGGCCGTGGGCGGTAACGTGGCGGCTGCGGGTCAACTGGCCAATAGCGGTACGATCTATCTTGGCGCGCAGAGTGGCGACAGCACGGTGACGGCGGCGCAGCTGACGAACCAGGCGGGGAGTACCCTGTATGCGGGCCAGGGCCTGACGACCTCGGTCAGCGGCAATCTGACGAACGCTGGTCAGCTGGGCGCACAGAACGCGCTCCAGGTGAACGCGGACAGCGTCACCAACCAGGCCGGTGCGCAACTGGTGTCGAATACCCGGGACGCGACGCTTGTGAGCAATTCGGTGACAAACGCCGGGACAATAAGCGCACAGGGGAATCTGAGTCTGACGGGTGCATCGGCTGGCACGCTTGCGGTCACCAACGCTGCGAGCGGTACGTTGATCGCCGGGCAGAAGCTGACCGTTCAGGGGCAGAACGGCAGCGGTAACGCAACGCTCACCAACGCGGCCAGCAATACGGCCACCAACACGGGCAACGCGCAGCAGGCCGCGGCTCAGGGAACCGTGCAGGGTGGAACGCTAAACCTGAACCTCTCCACGCTTACCAACTCAGGGTCGATTGCGGGGCTGCATGGCAGCACTCTTGCGGTAAGCGGGACGCTGGATAATCAGGCGGGCGGTACCCTGACGCTCGCCCAGGATGCGGGCGCACAGAGCGCAGTGACGGCCGGCACCCTGAGCAATGAGGGGCGCTTCCAGGACATGGGGACCGCGCAGGTTACGGCCCGGAAAGAATTCGACAATTCCGGCGCAACGGTTCTGGGTCAGGGCGACGTGGGCGCGCCAGTCATTAATAACAATGGCACGCTTGAAGCGCAGCAGGACCTGCAACTGCGCACGTCGACGCTCGACATTGGCAACGGCGCACTGGTCGCATCCGGCGGCACGCTTGGCGTGAACGCGACAAGCGTCGGTGTTGCCGACGGTGGGACGATGCAGAGCGTGGGCAATGCCGACATTTCCACTACCGCGCTCACGTTTGGCGGGGCTAACGCGGGTCTGCTACTGGCCCAGTCGGGCGGTCAGGCAACGCTGAATGTGAACGGAGCACTGAATAACCCTGGCCTTGTGTTTTCTGGCGGCGATCTCACGGTCAATGCAAGCTCGGTGAACAACGCGCAGACGGGTGCCATTTCGGCTCTCGGCAAGCTCAACGTCGACACAGGTACCGGTGACATCATCAATGCAGGTCAACTGTATAGCCATCAGGCGATCAATCTCAACGCTGGAACGGTGACCAACGTTGGAACGCTCAGTCAGGGCATTGGCCAGATCGACTCGGATGGCGACCTGACGGTCACTGCGAACAGTTTCAATAACAACAGCGAAATCAACGTGGCGGGCAACGCCACGGTGAGTGCTGCCCAGTTCAGCAATTCGGTAGCAGGGGGCGATACGCGCCAGTGGCTGACGCCTGACGTCGTGTCATATAACAATGACGGAAACGGTGCACAGGTCCTCGGCGTGCAGGTCGGCGCTGGGTCGGGATACGGAGAGACCAGCGAGACGCACTGGGATAGCGGCCTGTTTGATTCGTACACGGAGCGCTATTACCAGGCCAACCTGACGAACACGCAGTATTACGCCGGAGGCACGCCGACCTACCAGCCAAAGTTTGTCGCCGGCAACACGTTGACCGTGCAGAACTTCGACCACGGAGAGAATCTGGGAGCCGTACTCTCGGGACGTACTGTCAATCTGACGGGCAATTCAGGCGCAACGTTCACAAATGACAATCTCGCGCTGCTGCGAAAGGACTACACCGCCACTTGGGATACGGTCCAGCACATTTCGTGTTTCATCTTCTGCACCTATTACGATCCTTCTCCAGGTAACCTGCAGATCTCATCGCAGCTCACGCAGCAGGATGCCCAGGCTCAACTGACGGCAGCAATCTACGCTGGTCAGCTTAACGCGTCGGGCAACTGGAGCCTGACGAACCGCAGCACACCTTACCAGCTGGCAAGTGCGGTGTTTAAAACGCCCGCTGCGCCTGCCGGATCGGCCTACCTCGCGGTCACCACCGGCGGCGCATCGACCGTCGGGGCAAATGCCGCCCAGGGCGCTTCGCTGCAGGCGGCAGCAGGTAAAAACGGAATCACGGTGGCGACCAATGGGACGCAGGTGGTGAGCTACCGGACGCCGCCGAGCGTGGACGTCGCGCTCGACCTCGGTAATGGTCAGCTCTGGCTGGCCGGGGCGGTAGTGAACCTGCCGACGAATCCGAATGGGTTATTCGTCCCCGACCGCAGCTCGAATGCATCGTACGTGGTCGAAACAAACCCGCGTTATCTGCTGGGCACGCAGTCCGTTGGTACTGATTATCTGATCCAGCAGCTGTACGGCTATACCGCCACCCAGACTGTCAAGCTGCTGGGCGATGCAAACTACGAAGCGTCGCTGGTATCGCAGGAGATGGCAGCACAGACAGGCCTGTCTCTGGAGACGGCGTTCGTGAATCAGGCAGACCAGATGAAAGGCCTGATGGACAATGCGGTGGCGCAGGCGCCGGCGCTTGGTCTGAAGATCGGGGTCCCACTAACGGGCGCCCAGGTCGCACAACTGAAGCAGGACATCGTGTGGGCCGTGGACACCCAGGTCAACGGTCAGACCGTGCAGGTGCCCATGCTGTATCTTGCACCGGGCGCGCATCAGTCTTTACCGGGCGGCGGCGCTGTCATCATGGCGGCAAATACCAGTCTGAATCTGGATTCGTTGACCAACCAGGGCGGCACGATCGCAGCATCCCAGCTACAGAAGATCCAGGTCCAGGGCGACCTGAATAACGTCGGGGGCGCGATTACGGGGCAGAACGTCTCCCTCGCTTCGGTGGGTGGATCCGTCAATAACACGACGCTCGATCAGGGCGGGACGTTGCTGGGTAGCACGGCGCAGATCAACGCAGGCCAGGCGCTCGGCATCCAGGCAGGGCAGGATATAGTGCTCAAAGGATCGTCGGTGACAGCAGGTGGCAATGCCGGCATCGTTGCGGGACGAGATCTGGTCCTGTCGACCGCAGTCACATCGACCTCTTCCACAAGTTCAGGGCCGCAGCCGGGTACTGTCATTCAGACGACAGCTACACAGAATCAGGGCTCGATTCTGCAGGTGGGCGGCAGTCTGGGCACCCAGTCCGGGCGTAACACTACGCTCACCGATGCCACGGTTAAAACCGGAGGCGATCTCTCGATGGTTGCGGCGGGCAATCTGGATGTGCTGGACGCACAGAACACTGCAACTGTTCACAGTCAGAGTGGCTCGGGCAACTGGATGAATCACCAGACGACCACAACCGATGCTGCCTTCAGCCAGAGCGCGGGTACGACAATCCAGACCGGAGGCAACGCAAGCCTGCAATCTGGCCAGACGTTAACGATGCGCGCAGCCGCAGTCAATGCGGGAGGCGACCTTTCGGTAACCGGGCAGAATGTCAAGCTTCTTGCCGGCCAGGATACGCAGACTACAAGCGCGAGCACCCAGTCTTCATCGCTCTTCAGCGCTCCGCTGCAGTTCTATGGCAGCACGTCGACCCAGTCGAACACCTACGATTCGTGGGCCAGGGCATCGCAACTGTCCGCTGGTGGCAATGTCACCGTCGCGGCAACGGGCGACGTGACGTCAGTCGGAACCACCGTGCAGGCGGGGACAAGCGGCAATGTGCTGATACAGGGCGCAAACGTGAACCTGCTGGCTGCACAGGATGTGCACACGACGAGCACGCAAAGCCAAAGCACCTCGATTGGACTGAGTTCTTCGGGTAGCGTCAGCATGGCGACGACGGGCACGGCCTCCGCTACGCCCGATAACCTGAACGATTTTCTTCAGGGCATGAAGAGTTATGTGGAAAACGGTATTTCGGCTAAAGCAACAGCACAGGCAGGCGCATCCGGCCAACTGCTGCTTGGGATGACCCAGAGTTCGAGCAGCGAAAGCACACTCCAGATCAAGAACCACGGAACGCAACTCAATGGCCAGAACATCAGCGTGGTTGCCGGTGGAACGCTGACGTCCCAGGCGAGTGCAATCAATGCAGGCAATGGCACCGGTAATGTCGTGGAGCAGGCCGGAAATATCCTGAACGTAGCCGCAAACGACGTCTCCCAATCCTCAAGCTCGTCACAGCAGAGCGCCTTTGGTCTGGCGTTGGGCGGCTCGAGCAACGGCAGTGCTCATGCAGGGATGTCCTCAACCATCACCGGTACGACATACGGCACGGGTGCATCGGCAGACAACAAGGCGACGCTCGGCTTCAGCGACAGCAGCAGCTCCGACACCCAGAGTGTTCGTGACACCACTGCAGTGGTGAACACGATCATCGGAAAAAATGTGACGCAGACCGCTGGTCAGCGCATTCTGAACGAGGGAACGCAGATCCAGACAGGTGCAGATGGCAGTGTATCGCTGCAGGCGCAGACGCTTGATTTTCTCGCGGCCGCAAATACGCATACCGAGAGCAGTAGTCACAGCGAGCAGGGCTTTAACCTCGGGGTGAGCCTGGATGGGAACACGTCGGTGCAGTCCGGCGGTGGGGGCGGCCTTCTTAAACCCGGGGGCGTCGCCCAGGGTAGCGCGGGGGCGCAGGCGACCGTCGGATTTGACGCCGGGGCGAACTGGGCACAAAACAGCTATGCGATGGGATCAAGTCAGGCCGTCGTCGGATCGATCAACGCAGGATCGGGCGGCATCAATCTTGATGTGGGCGGCAAGGCCACCCTTGAAGGTACGAACCTGAGCACGGGTGGTACGGGTGATCTGACGATCCGTGCCGGGCAGCTCGACTATGAAGCAGCCCACGATACGAGCTGGGCGACGAGCCAGTCGTCAAGTACCAGCGTCGGGCTGTCGGGGGGCGTCGGCGTTCAGGCGGGGATGATGACGCAGGGCGGGGCGAGTGTAAGCCCGATGGCCACGCTTAACGCAAGCGTGCAGCACGACCAGGCAAACAGCAGCATGTCCAGCAGTGATGCCATTGTGGGCAATGTCAATGTGGGCAACCTGAGCGTGACGACCACGCAGGGCGACATGCGATTCGAAGGTACGGATCTGAATGTTACGAAAAATCTGCAGCTTGACTCTGCCGGTCAGGTTCTTATGGATGCGGCCCACGACACGTCGGTCTCGAGTTCTTCGAGCCGCAGCGTTGGCGCGGGCGCTGGCGTTCAGATCGATCCGGAACATCTGGCAGACGGCACGTTTGTGAACGGTTCTGGCCAGATCGGGTTTGCTAGCCAGAACCAGCAGAGCACCACGGCACAGGTCGGAAATGTAACGGTTGGAGGCAATTCATCCATCCGTGGCCATGACGATGTCGCTTTTGAGGGCACGCAGATCCAGGTCGGTGGCAATTCGAGCATTGTGTCAACGGGCGGCAATGTGAAGTTTCTGGCGGCTCAAAGCACAGCCACGGCGGCCAGCTCTGACGCACAACTCGATGTGTCGAGTGCAGGGATGAAAGATGCACAGCAGACGTCAGTGGACGGCAGTTTCCACAAGGAGAACTCCAACGACGTGACCAACACGCTCGCTACGCTTAAGGTCGGCGGCACGAGTCAGGTGCAGGCAAAGCAGGATGTTGTACAGGACGGCAATGTGCTTGGTTCGGCGTCGGTAGTGGCCGGTGGCGCACTGGTTACAAATGCTGTGCAGGATGTTCACACGTCGAGCGAAATCGGCTTCACGTTCAATAATGGCGTGTCGCAGGATACCCAGCCGGTCAATCACGAGGCTGCAGCCGGGCAGGCCGGGGAGATCGCCAAGGCGAGGACGCAGGCTGCTGCTGTGGAGACGAAGGTTGCGAGCGGAAAGGCTACCGAAATCGCTCCGCTTTCAACGGTAGACGATCTTGCTAACGTGGCCAATATCCTGCCCGTGGTCGCCGCGCGCGAGACGCTCGTGTCTGGCGCGACCACCGGCCTGCGGGAGCTGACTCGCTACGGACTGACGGCGCTTTCTGTCGTCGCGCCTACCGCATCGATGGCCATTGGTGCGGCAACAATGACGGTACCACTGGCGGCCGTGGGTTTCGGTATCCACAGCGATATCATCGATTACAGACAAGGCATGAAGATGCTGGATCAGGCGAGCTGGCTGAGTGCGGACGCCCGTGAGTCAGCCGCACTGGATCTGTCAAAACAGGCGACGAAAAGTGTTGTGGAGCGTTTGCTGATCGGAGTCGGTACATTAGGAGGCGCCGCCGCAATGGGGGCAACGGCCACTGCCCCGAGTTTTGCGCATTCTGTCGCGCCCGCTTACGTCGACGGCCAGGTCTATGCGTGGAGCAAGGCGGTTGCAGCGGACGTTTTCCCGCTTGAGACAGTCCCTCCGCGGCCTGCGCCGCAACCGCAACCCGAGATCGTTAAACCTCCGGCGGTCGAAAGCGCTGGAGCAACCGACGGTCGCAACCGTGCAAACTACATAGGTGCCTACGTCGCCGAAACCGCAGGCGGCATGGGTATGGACATCTTTTCGCAGGGCTACGGGTATAACAGCAAGTCTGGTACGTTCAACCCGGAATCAGGACTGGTCACGGGGCTCGACAAGAGCGTCATGAACTCGATGATCAACACCATCGAGACGACAGTGGGTATGGTTAGCAAAGCACATTACGAGGGCAATGCGAAGCTGGACGTGAAAATTGGCTTCAATCCGACACTCTTCGGTGTTGGGCCCAAAGGGGCGGACGGCACGCGGGCCAGCATGAGCGCAGCGCAGACGGGCTCCGCCTGGAGAACCCTGCTTGGCGATCCGAGCAACGTGAACCGGTCAAACCTTTTCGGGCAGCTTTATACCGTGCTCTTTGCGGGGGTACCAGACAATGTCAGTTGGGTGAAGGGTGTCGGCCCCGGCCAGGGTGACCTGAGTTCGTCCTTCGGAGCAGACCAGCTGGTCGGTGCAATGGTCGCTGCTGGCGGCCCCACAACGCGCAGCATTCTGAAACCTGGCGCGCTGCAGAAGGAGACAGAAAAGCAGATTGGGCGAGGCGAGACAACTGACTCAACAGCATCAAATGTCTCGTTGCCCCCAGCGCCGCGGCTGAGGGATGCGATCCGTTCGGGTGATCTACCCGGCGCTGTTGCGGCAATCAGGTCGAAGGTGGCTAAAGCCGGGAAAGTAGTCAAAAAGGCATTAACGGGATCGGCGAAGACGGCGCCGGCTCCAGAGGCTCTCGATCCGGGGCCAGGCAGGGAAACGAGCGGGCATAGCGATCTGACGACATTGTCCTCAACTCAGACGCCTGGCTATGGAGAGCCATCCGCGCCGGTGCTGCATGCTGTCCAGCCGGCGCAAGAGCTTTCGTCTGGAATTGATTCTGCGGTGCGCTCGGGGGAGACCGGGTTTCCCGCCGTGTCCGCCCGCGCGGCTGATGTCAGCGCGACCGAACACAACGGTTCGATCCTGACTGACACCCGGAAAGTTGCTGAAGGTACGTCGTCGTCAGATCCTGTCCCGTCAGATGGCGAGGGGCGAGAGAACGTGTCAGACCAGCGTCAGGCTTCTTCAGCGACGCAGTCGCTAGCGAGTTCGGACAAAAACAGCCTTCTGGAGCCGTATTCACCGCTACGCGGCGTACAGCGCTTCGTTGGACACCATGATGCGGGCAGCGGCACGCTGGGCGATCTGACGCCTGCGCAGATTGCGGATCTTGTTCAGCCGGACACGACACACGTTTTGCTGGCCGGCTGCAGGACAGGGTGCAGTATCCAAGGCGACCCATCGTTTGCTCAGAAAGTGCAGAACGCCCTGCAGCAGCGTGGTGTCGGCGCCCAGGTCACTGGTTTTACAACCGACCTCGCATATCATCTGCCCACTGGTGTTGTGCGCCCGGTCGCGGACGACAGTCTGACGGAAACTGATGAAGTTCTTCTTGGCAAGCGATCGAGCGCGGGTGCGGGTGCGGCTTTGGACCGATCGGCGCCATTGCCCACCACAATCCTTGACACAGGCAGCTCATCGTTCGATGCGCCGCTCCGTCCCGGGATGCCGGATAAGACGAGCATGCTCACAGAAAAGGATAACTTGCCAGAAATGACGACACGGCTGCTGGCAGCACACGCCGTCGATCTAATGACCGACTCGGCCAAAATCTTACCCGGTCTGATTTCACCGTTTGCAAGTCTCCAAGGTATGCCCGAGCGTGTAATGGCGCTCTCGCAAAATCCGCTTATGCGTTTGTCCGACGGCCGGGATGGCGTTGCACTGCAGTCCAGGACGCTTGCCATGGAACGCCTATCAGGCGCGACGAAGAATGTCGTGCCCATTGACGCGCAGGCAGTGAGGCCCGAGCTGGATATGCTCCTCAAGAAGCTGCAGGATAACGCAGCGACCGGGAGTGACTCGGCGACAATGATAGATGACCTTAACAGCCGCGATGCGAGAAAAGTGCTCCCACTCTTTGGAGCCTCGGCCGAGCAGATTGAGCAGGCGCAATCTGGAAACGTCGTTGATGTGGGGATAAATACGTTAGCGAAGCAGGCGGTAAATTATCCAACGCGGCTGATCACGCAAAGTGCGCTTTCCGTGTTTGCAGAGCTATATCCTGAGCCCAAACAAGCGGATTTCGGGTCGAGTACGTCATACGAGGAGGCACTCGCCAGCTGGAAAGATGCGCAATGGAAGGTAGGAAAAGTAGCAGGACTAGGGCGCGGACTGGGCCACTACACCACTATCTTGACCGGCGGCAATATCGACCTTGCAAGCAGGGCGCGGGCTTTTCGGGCAAAGCTTTATCCTACAGGAGGTAACGCTTACGAAGATTCTTTGCGTAATCTGGATTCGATCATCAAGAATTTTGAGCAGCTGCTTGCCGACGAGCAGCCTGGTATCGAGTTTGACGCAGCGGAGGTTTCGGGTGTGGTTAAAAACCTTCAGTCGACGCGCGATGAGCTAAAAGCTCTGGTTGATGACTATATGCAGCAGCAACGTCTCATGCACCCAGGCGATCGCGCCAGGATGGACGCCGCTGTAACCTTCGCTGCTGAGGTGTTTGATAGCGCAGGCAAGGTCGCGCTTGGGGCGGCACTGGCCACTGTAGATCCGTTATCCGCGGCGGCCGTAAAACAATCCTGGTCGCTTGTTTCGTACACTCTCATGGAGCAGGTGCGGGAGACTCTGCATCTGGCAATGGATACCAAAGCGATCGCAAAAATCGCATTGAAGAAGTATGCAGATGCAATTGCCGCCGCTCCGAATCAGACAGATCCGCAGTTCGTCGACCACCAGCTTCAGTCTATCGCTGAATATGTGCAAAGCCACTTTGAAAGTGCAGATCAGGCGAACTATAAGCGGTTTATCGACCGGGTCCTGATACCGACCACGATAAAGCAGGCGGCGGACGTCAGCGAGATGGAAAAAGAAATCCGGCAAGGTCGGGCAGCTGTCGAGGCGTTAAACCCGACAGCGCTAGAGTTAGCTCAGCAAAAGGGCGCGCTTGAGGATCGGGCGGATGTGTTGAAGGGCAAACTTCTTGCCCGAATTGCATCAAATGACGAAGCGCTGTCTGCTGGTATGGGCCTGATGAAAGCAATTCAGGCATACACCGAGGCAGGCGATAGCAGCCCGACACGCCAGGCCGTAATTGATACAGCCTTGAAGGGAGGTATCGAAGCATTGCTGTACGCGTTTGTCGCGCCTGCCGAACAACCAAAAAATGTCACGACAGCGTTTCAGGCTGCCTTGCAGGCGCGGGGAGTTGATGTAAGTCCGGCACGCATATTCTCGCTGGCGCGGGAGTTCTCGGCCGATCTATTGGCAAAGAATGCTTTGATCGATGGCATAGACTTCGTGTTAATCACTGGACCGCATCCGTTTGTATCGCACACTCCATCTGGAAAGGCAAAGCTGGCAAACCAGTCGCGCATTGACGGGTTCATCAAACTGCGGCAGTACGCCGAGGAGCTTCACGCGATTCCGGCGAAGATCGAGCAGACACAACGGGAATTTGAGGATGCACAGCTTAAACCTGCATCGACGGACGGCAGCTTCCGGTCAAATATCGGAAAGATCCGTAGTCGTACAGTTCGACTGGAGCAGGAGCTACCGGTCGTGCGGGAGGCACAAAGCGACTACCAGAGGCAGGCACATTTCTATCTTCAGCGCCAGTTCAACGATTTGGACTGGCGGGGCCAGCTGGGCCAACAACTGGCGAGTGGGTCGAAAGGGATAACTGACGGCATTACGCGTAGATGGAAGTATCAAATCCTGACTTCGGCTCGCAACAAAGCGTATTTGGGACTCGCGCTAGGCGCGCTCTATACCGGTGGCCTCTCGCAATTTGTTCTGGAAAGCAATGGTATAGCTCAGGCCATGGTAGAAGCCGGGGAAGCCGGAACCTACGTGACGGCGGCTGTCCACTCTATTCGACCAGATGGAACACGCACTCGCGGCTTTGCAGGAGTCAGCCCTGTGCAAACTCACCCGGTAGAGCCCGCCACACTGCTTGAGAATGCTTTCGCGGAGAAAGACATTACACAGGCGCCGTGATGCATTTGCATTCCCGCAATGTGGAAATGAAAACAGCGGCCTTATGAAGTGGAATTTGTGTGACTGTGCACCACACATAGCGCTGGTACGCGCGCTGGTTTCGATGCATGGGTCGTTTGATAAGTAATCACAGCCTTGCACGGATTGGGATATTGGGGCCACCAGGCGTGTGGCAAGTAAGACTAACGTAAATTTGGGATTTAAAATGTTGACTCAGAAAGAGACGTTGCGTGCTGCGTGTGGCGCAGTTTGTATTGCTACAACATTAGCGATATCGGCGATAAGCGCAATGGCGGCCGATGTGCCACAGTCGGCGACGGCCATGCCATCTGGTGTCATCGCCCTCGTGAACGGAGCGAGCATTAGCCAGGCACAGCTTGACGATGCAGTTCGCGCAGCATCTGAGCTTACGCACGAGACTGATACGCCCCAACTGAGACTCGCAATAAAGCAGCAACTGATTGCTCGCGAGCTCTTCCGTCAGAATGCCGAGAAAGCAGGGTACGGTATAAAACCTGAGGTAGAGCGCGAAATCGAGGCCGCAAAGATAAATGCTGAGACGCAGTTGTACCTGAAAGACAACGTCAAGCCAGAGACTGTAACGGACTTGCAGATTAGGGCACGCTATGACGAGTTGGTGGCGGGTCTCGGGAAGAATGAGTATAAGCCGCGTATTATCGTTGTGCCGGATCTTGCCGCTTCGACGGCGGCGTTCAATCGGCTGAAAGCTGGACAGGCGTTTGATGATGTGGCCAGACAGCTCAGCAAGTCTGCGAACGCGCAGAGTGGCGGCGAAATGCCCTGGGTGAGCTTCAAGACTCCTGCAGAAGAGGGTAAGACTCAGGGCCTGCCTCTGGCAGTTGCCCAGGCAATTCAAAAACTGTCAGCTGGCGGCATGACATCGCAGCCAGTTGCGCTCGGAAAAGACGGGGGTGCACCGTACGCCATTGTGAAAGTCGACGCTGTCAGGCCGACCCAGATACCGTCTTTTGAGGAAGCGAGGGAATCGATCCGTGAGGAGCTGGAAGGGGTTGCCCTTGAGAAAGCAGCGACACAGTTCACCGCGGAGCTGATGAAAACCGCAACGATCCAGCAGTGACATGCAGCGATCCTATTCAAGTGCTGAGCGCGTGGTGCGATCCCGTTTTGGTAAGGCGCTGCTATTACCGATGCAAAAGGCTCAGGCTGACGAGTTGGGTCTTCGCAACCACATCGCGCTCGCGTCGATGCGGGCAGGCCAAGGCTCCCTTACTGCTGCGCAGCACCTACTGGAGGCAATTGTGCTGACTGGCTTCCTGGTCGAAGCCGGGTTCGGCGAGCTTGAGCCTGAGCAGTTTACAGCGGCCGAGCTGGCAGTTTGTGAAGCAATCGAGCAGGGCAGCCTTACTGGTAAGTGGTTGCTCGGTTCGGACGCATCACGTTACCTCGAGATCATCGTCACCCTCTACGACCAGCAGCTTCGGGAAGCACCTTTGTCTGCCGTGGTACAGGCTGGCGAGCGGCTGCGGAGATTTAAATCCGGTTTGCCGTTCGGTCTGAACAGGAAGCGCGGACGATAGGGGCAGCCAGGGGGATGCCACTTCCAGGATGCCTTAAGAGGTTCAACGGCTGACGGGTATCGTGGACCATTACATTAAGTGCCTGGCCCAACGGTATGTGTCTGGATCAGGTCTTCCGTTCTGCGTACGCTTCAGAAGTTTTCTCGCGCTCCGAGGGAGATCGTCACATACCTGAAGGAGCGTGCCTTAGACAAGCATTATGCGGACAAAGCGAGTAAGCAGCCGCCTCGCGTGGACGATCGCTGCATGATTGCCAGCCTGACTGGATGTTAGATCTGAAATTCTCTGGCCGTGCTGGCCAGTAAAGTTATAAGCTCCCCACTTTGGGACCGACCGTCATCCCTACGCCGGGTTAGCGTCATGATTAAAAAACCTGGTGGCTGCGCCGGTGTTGCCAACGAATTGCGAGCACACTTCAGAGATATCGTGTTGCCGCTCTGGCGAGGCGTGGGCTTCAATCCAGCACTCGGCTTGCCCTATGAAGCCTTGTCTGCGAACGGCTGCTCGCCATTACCTAACTTCAGATATCGATCGATGGCGTGTGCCCGACAGCTGTTCGTCTTTGCTCAGGCCGGTGAAATAGAACATGCCCACCGGCTGTGCACCTCCCTTAAGCGCCGTTTCAGGGACAGGAGGCATGGCGGATGGTTTTACAGCGTTGACGCCAACGGCGATCCGCTCGACACCACAAAGGACCTCTACACTCAAGCTTTCATTGTGTTTGCTTGCGCCGAATATGCTGCACGATCTGGAGACTGCGCCGCACTGCCGCAGATGCATGAAGTCTCCTCGCTCATAGCCTAGTTACCGAATGGTAGCTCCGATGCGCTTGCCTAGCTTCAAGTAAAGTCGAACCGCTGGAATGCGAGCTTCGTATGAGAAGGTGAACTACCTACAGGTAGTCCAACAATTGTCCGCACCCCCAGTTGTTCTATCCTCGTGATTGGCGAGCCACGACCATCGATCAATTCATCGAGATCGTTGACTCGTACATCCGCTGGTACAACGCAAAACGGATCAAGGTTTCGCTCGGCTCCCTCAGCCCCATCGAATACCGGCAGAGTCTTGGAATCGCGGCATAAATCAGTCCAAGAATTTGTCCGCACCCCCCCAGGGTCATTTTTACATCGGCGCTAACAGATAAGCGCATGTGACGGCGTCTACGACGGTTGCCACTAAACGGTTTCATTCAGGCGCTTCTCTGTCGGTCGTGGTGTTCACGCCTTCATATCTGCTCATTCCGTGCAGTCAGTCGCATGGAACATTTATCCATAAATCCACGATGTATCCGGTGGACGCAGCTTGGGCGACCGCGGGCTTGGCTGTGCTGGCCCGTCGACTCGGTCGACACCTTTGTCGACCATACATGAGAGGAACGGCTTTCCAAGCTGATCTTTCCCGTGAAGAGGGCTGGTAACCCTAACTTTCATTGAACGAAAGGTATCGAGATGAACAAGAACCTGTACCAGCTTGTTTTCAGCAGGAAGCACGGGATGCTGGTGGCGGTGGGCGAGGATGTGACGGTCGACGGCAAGGCGGCCGGCGCACGCATGGGCGCGGGGCTGGGCGCGGTCAGAACCCGCCTGCTGGCGCTCACGCCATTTGCCCTCGCGGCCTGGCTGGTGGGCGGGGGGCAGGCTGCGCTGGCGCAGAGTCTGCCTACCGGGGCACAGGTGGTGACCGGTCAGGCCACGATCAGCTCGAGCAGCAGCCAGAACATGATCATCACCCAGGGCTCGCAGCGCGGGGTGATCAGCTGGAATTCGTTCAATATCGGTCAGGGCAGCACGGTCCAGTTCGTGCAGCCCAACGCCCAGTCGCAGACGCTGAACCGCGTGATTGGTGGCACCACCAGCACGATTCTCGGGCACCTGCTGGCCAATGGCCAGGTGCTGCTGCAGAACCCCAATGGCGTGATTTTCGGGCGCGGTGCGGTGGTGGATGTGGGGTCGCTCCTTGCCACCACCAAGCAGGTGTCGGCCACCGACTTCATGGCGGGCAATGCGCTGAAGCTGACCGGTAGCGGCACCAGCGCCGCGGTGCGCAATGACGGCAGCATCACGGCGGGCCCCGGTGGCTATGTGGTGCTGATGGGCGACCAGGTGCATAACAGCGGCAGCATCCGCGCCGACAATGGCCACGTGGTGCTCGCCGCAGGTGACACGGCGGTGGTGAGTCTGGCCAATGGCCAGGGCGTGCAGCTGAACCTGACGGGCGCCAGTGCGCAGGCGCTGGTGGACAGCAGCGGGCAGATCCAGGCCGCTAACGGCACGGTGCAGCTGAGCGCGCGCGGCGCCAATACGCTGCTGCAGACAGTGATCAACCTCTCGGGCGTGGTGGCCGCAGGCTCCGGCGCGGTGGTGCTCGATGGCGGCACGACCGGCGACGTGGTGATGACGGGCGCCATTGACGTGGCGGGCAGGGCTGCGGGCACGAAGGGTGGCACGGTGGTGCTCTCGGGCGACCGCGTGGGGCTCTTTGGCAATGCCTCGATTGACGCCTCGGGTGATGCCGCAGGTGGCCAGGTCATCATCGGGGGCGACAACCTCCACAAGATCCCGGGTAGCGCTGCCGCGGGCATGGTCGGCGAGATTGGCCTCGCGAACTATACGCAGGTCGATGCGGGCGCAACGGTCAGCATGGGTTCGGCGCATGGCGACGGCGGCTTTGTGGAAACCTCCGGCCATAACCTGAACGTCAACGGCAATGTCACCGGCGCTGCCCCGAATGGTAAATACGGTGAGTGGCTGATCGACCCGACCGATGTAACCGTGAGTTCCGCCGCCGATAGCGGATATAACGGCAATCTGACCGGCGGCTTCAGCACCGGCAATGCAAGCAGTGCGAACGTCAATATCGGGACGTTGCAGAATGCGCTTAATTCGTCCAATGTGACCATCACAACCTCGGGCGCAGGCGCTGGCGCCGGGGACGTGGCATTCAATGGGTGGCTGCTCGGCACCGGGTCAGCAACTATGCTGACCATCCACGCCGATAACAACTTTACCATCAATGCGAACGGTGCCATCGGCCTTTCGAATGGCCTGAATGGCCTGAACATCACCGCAAACAACATTTCCATCCTCGGGTTTCTGGACGCGCGCCCGTCATCGTTGCCTACCACGCTCACCGCGAACAACAGCTTCTACGTGGGCCCATACGCGCCAAGCGGTGGTGTTAATGCCGGCGCGGGCTACCAGATCGGCGTTGTCAATCTCTTCGGAGCTTCATCGGCGACAATCAGTGCGCCCACCATCGTCATCAATGGAAGGGTGGGCGGATCGAATGCCACAGGAGGGTCTTACACGGTCGGGACGATCAATTCATCGAACGTGACCGTGAACAATGGTGGCACGCTCGGCGTCGGCAACCTGAATGTAACGGGCAACCTGCTCGTCGCGTCGGGAGGCACGCTGACCTCGGTCGCTAACGGTCAGGCTGGTGCGCTTAACATCTCGGGCGGTGCGAATATTACCCTCGCTGGCAACGTCTCCAGCGGTGCCCAGAACATGACCATTGCCGGCGCGGGTGTTGCGCTGGGCAACGTCACGGCGGGGAATCTGTCGACGACGGCGACCGGCGGCAGCATCACTGAACTTGCCGGCTCCGCGCTCAACGTAAGCGGCGCGAGCAACCTGAATGCCACCCAGGGCAGCGTGATCCTGGCCAATGCGAACAACAGCTTCGGTGGTCTGGTCAACGCGCTGGCGAACAGCGCCAATGGCACGGTAAGCATTGCAGATCACGGCAATCTTGCGCTAGGTAATATCAGCGCGTCAAACGTCACGCTGGTGAGTGGCGCCAATATCACCCAGGGCGCCGGTTCAGCAGTGACCGGAACAGGCGCTGCCAATGGATCGGTGACGCTTGCAGCCAATGGCAGCATCACGCTCAATGGCAGTATCACGAGCACGGCCGGCGCGATGGATGTCAACCTGCTGGCCGATCAGGGCGCAGCAGGCAGGGGCTCCGTGACGCTGAACAACGCAACCGTCAATACCGGTGGCGGAAGCCTGAACATCTCGGCCAATACCACGAACACGCTTAGCAGCGCCATCTTCCTTAACGGCAGCCAGACCAGCGTGACGGCCAATGGCGGCACGCTGACGGGGGTGGCCGGCGGTGATGGCACGGCAAACCAGTATGACGGTATCGAGATTGTCAATGCGACCATCGCTCAGACTGGTCCGGGCACCCTGAACTTCAACGGTACCAGCAACACCGGTAACGGCTTTGCGCTGGGCACGGACTCCGGCTACGGAATCGTCAACGGCATGGGCTCGATCGTCCAGTCAGGCAACGGAACGATCAACATCAATGCGCGTAATGCGAGCACAAACAGCGCAGCGCTGATCGTGTCCGGTGGCTCGATCCAGCAGTCGGGGGCGGGCGCCATCAACCTGAACCAGAACTCGACGGCGGGTGCTGTCAATGCAGCCGTATTTATCGGTTCGAACGTCGGCCCGTCGGTCGGAAACTCAACGATCGCGCAGACAGGCAACGGCACCATCACGATCAATGGCTTGAGCACTGTGGGGGCGGGCCTGGCTATTGAGCCCTACGCCACTATCTCGCAAAGCGGCTCGGGTGCCATCATGATCAATGGTACCTCGACGACGGCGACAGGGCCTGGGGTCAGCCAGGTAGGCGGCCTGATTTCCCAGACCGGCAATGGCTCGATGAGCCTGAACGGCCAGTCGGCAGGTGGAGCCGCGGTGTCGCTTACCGGGGGCAATCTCTCGCAGGGCGGCTCTGGCGTTCTGAACATCACGGGTGTGGCGACATCGTCGGGCACCGGACTGTCCGTGGCCGGCGGCACCCTCGTGCAAAGCGGTAACGGCACACTGAACATGAACGGCACCAGTGCGAGCGGTACACCGATCGTGCTGAATGGCAGTTCGACCGTCAACTTCAATGCCACCGGTTCGCTGGGCATCAGCAGTGGCGATGCGCTGACGCTGGGAAATATCAGGGCGGCAAACATTTCTGCTACCAGCGCGGGCAATCTGTCGCTTACCGGGCAGCTTAACTCGTCGAGCGACCTGCTGCTTGCTTCGACCGCAGGTGCGATCTCCGGTACGCCCGCCACCCTGACCGCGCCGGGCAACATTACGCTGTCGCAGGGCACTAACCAGACGCTTTCTGCGCCGAATATCAGTGCCGGCGGCAACGTCTCGCTCACCGGCGGCGGCAATGTCACGCTGGCCAATGTAACGGGTAGCAGTCTCGCTGTGACTTCGGTCAATGGTAGTGTCGGGCAGCTGGCCGCGTCGAAGATCAACGTGAGCGGCGTGAGCAACCTGACTGCCACCCAGGGCAGCGTGATCCTGGCCAATGCGAACAACAGCTTCGGTGGTCTGGTCAACGCGCTGGCGAACAGCACCAGCGGTACGGTGAACATCACCGGCATGGGTAACCTGACACTGGGCAACATCACGGGCGGCAACATTGCGCTGGATTCGGTGGCGGGGCAGCTGCTGGGTGCACTGGGCAACCTGAGCGCAACGAACAGTGTGAGCCTGACGCAAGGCGCGAATGCGACGCTGGTGGCGCCGAACATCACGGCCAACAGCGTGACGCTCGCAAGCGGGGGCAACGTCTCGCTGAACAACATCAGCGCGGCCAGCCTGTCGGCCACCTCCACCTCGGGCAGCATCGTGGAAGCAGCGGGCGCGCTGGTGAACGTGACGGGCGCGAGCAGCCTGAACGCGGGTGCGGGCAACGTGATCGTGAACAGCGCGAACAACACGTTTGGCGGTGCGATCAGTGCGACTGCGGCGCAGCCCTCGGGCGTGATCAACGTGACGGGTCTGGGCAACCTGACGCTGGGCAACGTGTCGGGCGGGGCGCTGACGCTGGGCACGGGCAATGGCTCGATCGGCCAGACGGCGGGGTCGGTGGTGAACGTGAGCGGGGCAAGCAGTCTCACCGCCACCCAGGGCAGCGTGATCCTCGCCAATGCGAACAACAGCTTCGGTGGTCTGGTCAACGCGCTGGCGAACAGCACCAGCGGTACGGTGAACATCACCGGCATGGGTAACCTGACACTCGGTAACATCACGGGCGGCAACATTGCGCTGGATTCGGGCAACGGGCAGCTGCTGGGCGCACTGGGTAACCTGAGCGCGCCGAACGGGACAGTGAGCCTCACCCAGGGCGCGAATGCGACGCTGGTGGCGCCAAATGTGACGGCGGCCGACGTGACGCTGGTGAGCGGCGGCAACGTGTCGCTGGCCACGGTCACCGCCACGAACAGCATCGTGGCTGACGCGATCAACGGGCAGATCCTAGGTGCGAATGCCTCGATTGCGGCAAATTCGGTGAACCTGACGCAGGGCGCGAATGCGACGCTGGTGGCGCCGAACATCACGGCCAACAGCGTGACGCTCGCAAGCGGGGGCAACGTCTCGCTGAACAACATCAACGCGGCCAGCCTGTCGGCCACCTCCACCTCGGGCAGCATCGTGGAAGCAGCGGGCGCGCTGGTGAACGTGACGGGCGCGAGCAGCCTGAACGCGGGTGCGGGCAACGTGATCGTGAACAGCGCGAACAACACGTTTGGCGGTGCGATCGATGCGAGCGCGGCGCAGCCCTCGGGCGTGATCGACGTGACGGGTCTGGGCAACCTGACGCTGGGCAACGTGTCGGGCGGGGCGCTGACGCTGGGCACGGGCAATGGCTCGATCGGCCAGACGGCGGGGTCGGTGGTGAACGTGAGCGGGGCAAGCAGTCTCACCGCCACCCAGGGCAGCGTGATCCTCGCCAATGCGAACAACAGCTTCGGTGGTCTGGTCAACGCGCTGGCGAACAGCACCAGCGGTACGGTGAACATCACCGGCATGGGTAACCTGACACTGGGCAACATCACGGGCGGCAACATTGCGCTGGATTCGGTGGCGGGGCAGCTGCTGGGTGCACTGGGCAACCTGAGCGCAACGAACAGTGTGAGCCTGACGCAAGGCGCGAATGCGACGCTGGTGGCGCCGAACATCACGGCCAACAGCGTGACGCTCGCAAGCGGGGGCAACGTCTCGCTGAACAACATCAGCGCGGCCAGCCTGTCGGCCACCTCCACGTCGGGCAGCATCGTGGAAGCGGCGGGCGCGCTGGTGAACGTGACGGGCGCGAGCAGCCTGAACGCGGGTGCGGGCAACGTGATCGTGAACAACGCGAACAACACGTTTGGCGGTGCGATCAGTGCGACGGCGGCAAAGCCCGCGGGCGTGATCAACATCACGGGTCTGGGCAACCTGACGCTGGGCAACGTGTCGGGCGGGGCGCTGACGCTGGGCACGGGCAATGGCTCGATTGGCCAGACGGCGGGGTCGGTGGTGAACGTGAGCGGGGCAAGCAGTCTCACCGCCACCCAGGGCAGCGTGATCCTGGCCAATGCGAACAACAGCTTCGGTGGTCTGGTCAACGCGCTGGCGAACAGCACCAGCGGTACGGTGAACATCACCGGTCTGGGTAACCTGACACTGGGCAACATCAGCTCAGGGGCGCTGACGGCGAATTCGACCTCGGGCAGCATCGTTGAAGCGGCGGGCGCGCTGGTGAACGTGACGGGCGCAAGCAGCCTGAACGCGGGTGCGGGCAACGTGATCGTGAACAGCGCGAACAACACGTTTGGCGGTGCGATCAGCGCGAGCGCGGCGCAGCCCTCGGGTGTGATCAACGTGACGGGTCTTGGCAACCTGACGCTGGGCAACGTGTCGGGCGGGGCGCTGACGCTGGGCACGGGCAATGGCTCGATCGGCCAGACGGCGGGGTCGGTGGTGAACGTGAGCGGGGCAAGCAGTCTCACCGCCACCCAGGGCAGCGTGATCCTGGCCAATGCGAACAACAGCTTCGGTGGTCTGGTCAACGCGCTGGCGAACAGTACCAACGGTACGGTGAACATCACCGGTCTGGGTAACCTGACACTGGGCAACATCAGCTCAGGGGCGCTGACGGCGAATTCGACCGCGGGCAGCATCGTGGAAGCGGCGGGCGCGCTGGTGAACGTGACGGGCGCAAGCAGCCTGAACGCGGGTGCGGGCAACGTGATCGTGAACAGCGCGAACAACACGTTTGGCGGTGCGATCAGTGCGACTGCGGCAAAGCCTTCGGGTGTGATCAACGTGACGGGTCTGGGCAACCTGACGCTGGGCAACGTGTCGGGCGGGGTGCTCACGCTGGGCACGGGCAATGGCTCGATCGGCCAGACGGCGGGGTCGGTGGTGAACGTGAGCGGGGCGAGCAGTCTCACGGCCACCCAGGGCAGCGTGATCCTGGCCAATGCGAACAACAGCTTCGGTGGTCTGGTCAACGCGCTGGCGAACAGCACCAGCGGTACGGTGAACATCACCGGCATGGGTAACCTGACGCTCGGTAACATCACGGGCGGCAACATTGCGCTGGACTCGGTCTCGGGCTACCTGAACGGGCTGGCGTCGACCATCACCGCACCGGGCAGCGTGAGCCTGACGCAAGGCGCGAATGCGACGCTGGTGGCGCCGAACATCACGGCCAACAGCGTGACGCTCGCAAGCGGGGGCAACGTCTCGCTGAACAACATCAGCGCGGCCAGCCTGTCGGCCACCTCCACGTCGGGCAGCATCGTTGAAGCAGCGGGCGCGCTGGTGAACGTGACGGGCGCGAGCAGCCTGAACGCGGGTGCGGGCAACGTGATCGTGAACAGCGCGAACAACACGTTTGGCGGTGCGATCGATGCGAGCGCGGCGCAGCCCTCGGGCGTGATCGACGTGACGGGTCTGGGCAACCTGACGCTGGGCAACGTGTCGGGCGGGGCGCTGACGCTGGGCACGGGCAATGGCTCGATCGGCCAGACGGCGGGGTCGGTGGTGAACGTGAGCGGGGCAAGCAGTCTCACCGCCACCCAGGGCAGCGTGATCCTCGCCAATGCGAACAACAGCTTCGGTGGTCTGGTCAACGCGCTGGCGAACAGCACCAGCGGTACGGTGAACATCACCGGCATGGGCAACCTGACACTGGGCAACATCAGCTCAGGGGCGCTGACAGCGAATTCGACCTCGGGCAGCATCGTGGAAGCAGCGGGCGCGCTGGTGAACGTGACGGGCGCGAGCAGCCTGAACGCGGGCGCGGGCAACGTGATCGTGAACAGCGCGAACAACACGTTTGGCGGTGCGATCAGTGCGACTGCGGCGCAGCCCTCGGGCGTGATCAACGTGACGGGTCTGGGCAACCTGACGCTGGGCAACGTGTCGGGCGGGGCGCTGACGCTGGGCACGGGCAATGGCTCGATCGGCCAGACGGCGGGGTCGGTGGTGAACGTGAGCGGGGCAAGCAGTCTCACGGCCACCCAGGGCAGCGTGATCCTCGCCAATGCGAACAACAGCTTCGGTGGTCTGGTCAACGCGCTGGCGAACAGCACCAGCGGTACGGTGAACATCACCGGCATGGGTAACCTGACGCTCGGTAACATCACGGGCGGCAACATTGCGCTGGATTCGGTGGCGGGGCAGCTGCTGGGTGCACTGGGCAACCTGAGCGCAACGAACAGTGTGAGCCTGACGCAAGGCGCGAATGCGACGCTGGTGGCGCCGAACATCACGGCCAACAGCGTGACGCTCGCAAGCGGGGGCAACGTCTCGCTGAACAACATCAGCGCGGCCAGCCTGTCGGCCACCTCCACGTCGGGCAGCATCGTTGAAGCAGCGGGCGCGCTGGTGAACGTGACGGGCGCGAGCAGCCTGAACGCGGGTGCGGGCAACGTGATCGTGAACAGCGCGAACAACACGTTTGGCGGTGCGATCAGTGCGACCGCGGCGCAGCCCTCGGGTGTGATCAACGTGACAGGTCTGGGCAACCTGACGCTGGGCAACGTGTCGGGCGGGGCGCTGACGCTGGGCACGGGCAATGGCTCGATCGGCCAGACGGCGGGGTCGGTGGTGAACGTGAGCGGGGCAAGCAGTCTCACCGCCACCCAGGGCAGCGTGATCCTGGCCAATGCGAACAACAGCTTCGGTGGTCTGGTCAACGCGCTGGCGAACAGCACCAGCGGTACGGTGAACATCACCGGCATGGGTAACCTGACACTCGGTAACATCACGGGCGGCAACATTGCGCTGGATTCGGGCAACGGGCAGCTGCTGGGCGCACTGGGTAACCTGAGCGCGCCGAACGGGACAGTGAGCCTCACCCAGGGCGCGAATGTGACGCTGGTGGCGCCGAACATCACGGCCAACAGCGTGACGCTCGCAAGCGGGGGCAACGTCTCGCTGAACAACATCAGCGCGGCCAGCCTGTCGGCCACCTCCACCTCGGGCAGCATCGTGGAAGCAGCGGGCGCGCTGGTGAACGTGACGGGCGCGAGCAGCCTGAACGCGGGTGCGGGCAACGTGATCGTGAACAGCGCGAACAACACGTTTGGCGGTGCGATCAGCGCGAGCGCGGCGCAGCCCTCGGGTGTGATCAACGTGACGGGTCTGGGCAACCTGACGCTGGGCAACGTGTCGGGCGGGGCGCTGACGCTGGGCACGGGCAATGGCTCGATCGGCCAGACGGCGGGGTCGGTGGTGAACGTGAGCGGGGCAAGCAGTCTCACCGCCACCCAGGGCAGCGTGATCCTGGCCAATGCGAACAACAGCTTCGGTGGTCTGGTCAACGCGCTGGCGAACAGCACCAGCGGTACGGTGAACATCACCGGCATGGGTAACCTGACACTCGGTAACATCACGGGCGGCAACATTGCGCTGGATTCGGGCAACGGGCAGCTGCTGGGCGCACTGGGTAACCTGAGCGCGCCGAACGGGACAGTGAGCCTCACCCAGGGCGCGAATGCGACGCTGGTGGCGCCGAATGTGACGGCGGCCGACGTGACGCTGGTGAGCGGCGGCAACGTGTCGCTGGCCACGGTCACCGCCACGAACAGCATCGTGGCTGACGCGATCAACGGGCAGATCCTGGGTGCGAATGCCTCGATTGCGGCAAATTCGGTGAACCTGACGCAGGGCGCGAATGCGACGCTGGTGGCGCCGAACATCACGGCCAACAGCGTGACGCTCGCAAGCGGGGGCAACGTCTCGCTGAACAACATCAACGCGGCCAGCCTGTCGGCCACCTCCACCTCGGGCAGCATCGTGGAAGCAGCGGGCGCGCTGGTGAACGTGACGGGCGCGAGCAGCCTGAACGCGGGCGCGGGCAACGTGATCGTGAACAGCGCGAACAACACGTTTGGCGGTGCGATCAGTGCGAGCGCGGCGCAGCCCTCGGGTGTGATCAACGTGACGGGTCTGGGCAACCTGACGCTGGGCAACGTGTCGGGCGGGGCGCTGACGCTGGGCACGGGCAATGGCTCGATCGGCCAGACGGCGGGGTCGGTGGTGAACGTGAGCGGGGCAAGCAGTCTCACCGCCACCCAGGGCAGCGTGATCCTGGCCAATGCGAACAACAGCTTCGGTGGTCTGGTCAACGCGCTGGCGAACAGCACCAGCGGTACGGTGAACATCACCGGCATGGGTAACCTGACGCTCGGTAACATCACGGGCGGCAACATTGCGCTGGATTCGGGCAACGGGCAGCTGCTGGGCGCACTGGGTAACCTGAGCGCGCCGAACGGGACAGTGAGCCTCACCCAGGGCGCGAATGCGACGCTGGTGGCGCCGAACATCACGGCCAACAGCGTGACGCTCGCAAGCGGGGGCAACGTCTCGCTGAACAACATCAGCGCGGCCAGCCTGTCGGCCACCTCCACCTCGGGCAGCATCGTTGAAGCAGCGGGCGCGCTGGTGAACGTGACGGGCGCGAGCAGCCTGAACGCGGGTGCGGGCAACGTGATCGTGAACAGCGCGAACAACACGTTTGGCGGTGCGATCGATGCGACTGCGGCGCAGCCCTCGGGCGTGATCGACGTGACGGGTCTGGGCAACCTGACGCTGGGCAACGTGTCGGGCGGGGCGCTGACGCTGGGCACGGGCAATGGCTCGATCGGCCAGACGGCGGGGTCGGTGGTGAACGTGAGCGGGGCAAGCAGTCTCACCGCCACCCAGGGCAGCGTGATCCTGGCCAATGCGAACAACAGCTTCGGTGGTCTGGTCAACGCGCTGGCGAACAGCACCAGCGGTACGGTGAACATCACCGGCATGGGTAACCTGACGCTCGGTAACATCACGGGCGGCAACATTGCGCTGGATTCGGGCAACGGGCAGCTGCTGGGCGCACTGGGTAACCTGAGCGCGCCGAACGGGACAGTGAGCCTCACCCAGGGCGCGAATGCGACGCTGGTGGCGCCGAACATCACGGCCAACAGCGTGACGCTCGCAAGCGGGGGCAACGTCTCGCTGAACAACATCAGCGCGGCCAGCCTGTCGGCCACCTCCACCTCGGGCAGCATCGTGGAAGCAGCGGGCGCGCTGGTGAACGTGACGGGCGCAAGCAGCCTGAACGCGGGTGCGGGCAACGTGATCGTGAACAGCGCGAACAACACGTTTGGCGGTGCGATCGATGCGAGCGCGGCGCAGCCCTCGGGCGTGATCAACGTGACGGGTCTGGGCAACCTGACGCTGGGCAACGTGTCGGGCGGGGTGCTCACGCTGGGCACGGGCAATGGCTCGATCGGCCAGACAGCGGGGTCGGTGGTGAACGTGAGCGGGGCGAGCAGTCTCACCGCCACCCAGGGCAGCGTGATCCTGGCCAATGCGAACAACAGCTTCGGTGGTCTGGTCAACGCGCTGGCGAACAGCACCAGCGGTACGGTGAACATCACCGCTCTGGGCAACCTGACACTGGGCAACATCAGCTCAGGGGCGCTGACAGCGAATTCGACCGCGGGCAGCATCGTGGAAGCGGCGGGCGCGCTGGTGAACGTGACGGGCGCAAGCAGCCTGAACGCGGGTGCGGGCAACGTGATCGTGAACAGCGCGAACAACACGTTTGGCGGTGCGATCAGTGCGACTGCGGCAAAGCCTTCGGGTGTGATCAACGTGACGGGTCTGGGCAACCTGACGCTGGGCAACGTGTCGGGCGGGGTGCTCACGCTGGGCACGGGCAATGGCTCGATCGGCCAGACGGCGGGGTCGGTGGTGAACGTGAGCGGGGCGAGCAGTCTCACCGCCACCCAGGGCAGCGTGATCCTCGCCAATGCGAACAACAGCTTCGGTGGTCTGGTCAACGCGCTGGCGAACAGCACCAGCGGTACGGTGAACATCACCGGCATGGGTAACCTGACGCTCGGTAACATCACGGGCGGCAACATTGCGCTGGACTCGGTCTCGGGCCACCTGAACGGGCTGGCGTCGACCATCACCGCACCGGGCAGCGTGAACCTGACGCAGGGCGCGAATGCGACGCTGGTGGCGCCGAACATCACGGCCAACAGCGTGACGCTCGCAAGCGGGGGCAACGTCTCGCTGAACAACATCAGCGCGGCCAGCCTGTCGGCCACCTCCACCTCGGGCAGCATCGTGGAAGCAGCGGGCGCGCTGGTGAACGTGACGGGCGCGAGCAGCCTGAACGCGGGTGCGGGCAACGTGATCGTGAACAGCGCGAACAACACGTTTGGCGGTGCGATCGATGCGACTGCGGCGCAGCCCTCGGGCGTGATCGACGTGACGGGTCTGGGCAACCTGACGCTGGGCAACGTGTCGGGCGGGGCGCTCACGCTGGGCACGGGCAATGGCTCGATCGGCCAGACGGCGGGGTCGGTGGTGAACGTGAGCGGGGCAAGCAGTCTCACCGCCACCCAGGGCAGCGTGATCCTCGCCAATGCGAACAACAGCTTCGGTGGTCTGGTCAACGCGCTGGCGAACAGCACCAGCGGTACGGTGAACATCACCGGCATGGGTAACCTGACGCTCGGTAACATCACGGGCGGCAACATTGCGCTGGATTCGGGCAACGGGCAGCTGCTGGGCGCACTGGGTAACCTGAGCGCGCCGAACGGGACAGTGAGCCTCACCCAGGGCGCGAATGCGACGCTGGTGGCGCCGAACATCACGGCCAACAGCGTGACGCTCGCAAGCGGGGGCAACGTCTCGCTGAACAACCTCAGTGCGGCGAATCTGTCGGCCACCTCCACCTCGGGCAGCATCGTGGAAGCAGCGGGCGCGCTGGTGAACGTGACGGGCGCAAGCAGCCTGAACGCGGGTGCGGGCAACGTGATCGTGAACAGCGCGAACAACACGTTTGGCGGTGCGATCGATGCGAGCGCGGCGCAGCCCTCGGGCGTGATCAACGTGACGGGTCTGGGCAACCTGACGCTGGGCAACGTGTCGGGCGGGGTGCTCACGCTGGGCACGGGCAATGGCTCGATCGGCCAGACAGCGGGGTCGGTGGTGAACGTGAGCGGGGCGAGCAGTCTCACCGCCACCCAGGGCAGCGTGATCCTGGCCAATGCGAACAACAGCTTCGGTGGTCTGGTCAACGCGCTGGCGAACAGCACCAGCGGTACGGTGAACATCACCGCTCTGGGCAACCTGACGCTCGGTAACATCACGGGCGGCAACATTGCGCTGGACTCGGTCTCGGGCTACCTGAACGGGCTGGCGTCGACCATCACCGCACCGGGCAGCGTGAACCTGACGCAGGGCGCGAATGCGACGCTGGTGGCGCCGAACATCACGGCCAACAGCGTGACGCTCGCAAGCGGGGGCAACGTCTCGCTGAACAACATCAGCGCGGCCAGCCTGTCGGCCACCTCCACCTCGGGCAGCATCGTGGAAGCAGCGGGCGCGCTGGTGAACGTGACGGGCGCGAGCAGCCTGAACGCGGGTGCGGGCAACGTGATCGTGAACAGCGCGAACAACACGTTTGGCGGTGCGATCAGTGCGACCGCGGCGCAGCCCTCGGGTGTGATCAACGTGACGGGTCTGGGCAACCTGACGCTGGGCAACGTGTCGGGCGGGGCGCTGACGCTGGGCACGGGCAATGGCTCGATCGGCCAGACGGCGGGGTCGGTGGTGAACGTGAGCGGGGCAAGCAGTCTCACCGCCACCCAGGGCAGCGTGATCCTCGCCAATGCGAACAACAGCTTCGGTGGTCTGGTCAACGCGCTGGCGAACAGCACCAGCGGTACGGTGAACATCACCGGCATGGGTAACCTGACGCTCGGTAACATCACGGGCGGCAACATTGCGCTGGACTCGGTCTCGGGCTACCTGAACGGGCTGGCGTCGACCATCACCGCACCGGGCAGCGTGAACCTGACGCAGGGCGCGAATGCGACGCTGGTGGCGCCGAACATCACGGCCAACAGCGTGACGCTCGCAAGCGGGGGCAACGTCTCGCTGAACAACATCAGCGCGGCCAGCCTGTCGGCCACCTCCACCTCGGGCAGCATCGTGGAAGCAGCGGGCGCGCTGGTGAACGTGACGGGCGCGAGCAGCCTGAACGCGGGTGCGGGCAACGTGATCGTGAACAGCGCGAACAACACGTTTGGCGGTGCGATCAGTGCGACTGCGGCGCAGCCCTCGGGCGTGATCAACGTGACGGGTCTGGGCAACCTGACGCTGGGCAACGTGTCGGGCGGGGCGCTGACGCTGGGCGCGGGCAATGGCTCGATCGGCCAGACGGCGGGGTCGGTGGTGAACGTGAGCGGGGCAAGCAGTCTTACGGCCACCCAGGGCAGCGTGATCCTGGCCAATGCGAACAACAGCTTCGGTGGTCTGGTCAACGCGCTGGCGAACAGCACCAGCGGTACGGTGAACATCACCGGCATGGGTAACCTGACACTGGGCAACATCACGGGCGGCAACATTGCGCTGGATTCGGGCAACGGGCAGCTGCTGGGCGCACTGGGTAACCTGAGCGCGCCGAACGGGACAGTGAGCCTCACCCAGGGCGCGAATGCGACGCTGGTGGCGCCAAATGTGACGGCGGCCGACGTGACGCTGGTGAGCGGCGGCAACGTGTCGCTGGCCACGGTCACCGCCACGAACAGCATCGTGGCTGACGCGATCAACGGGCAGATCCTGGGTGCGAATGCCTCGATTGCGGCAAATTCGGTGAACCTGACGCAGGGCGCGAATGCGACGCTGGTGGCGCCGAACATCACGGCCAACAGCGTGACGCTCGCAAGCGGGGGCAACGTCTCGCTGAACAACATCAGCGCGGCCAGCCTGTCGGCCACCTCCACCTCGGGCAGCATCGTGGAAGCAGCGGGCGCGCTGGTGAACGTGACGGGCGCGAGCAGCCTGAACGCGGGCGCGGGCAACGTGATCGTGAACAGCGCGAACAACACGTTTGGCGGTGCGATCAGTGCGACCGCGGCGCAGCCCTCGGGTGTGATCAACGTGACGGGTCTGGGCAACCTGACGCTGGGCAACGTGTCGGGCGGGGCGCTGACGCTGGGCACGGGCAATGGCTCGATCGGCCAGACGGCGGGGTCGGTGGTGAACGTGAGCGGGGCAAGCAGTCTCACCGCCACCCAGGGCAGCGTGATCCTGGCCAATGCGAACAACAGCTTCGGCGGTCTGGTCAACGCGCTGGCGAACAGCACCAGCGGTACGGTGAACATCACCGGCATGGGTAACCTGACGCTCGGTAACATCACGGGCGGAAACATTGCGCTGGATTCGGTCTCGGGCTACCTGAACGGGCTGGCGTCGACCATCACCGCACCGGGCAGCGTGAACCTGACGCAAGGCGCAAACGCGACCTTCGTTGCACCGAATATCAGCGCCGGCGGTAATGTGGCGCTGGCAAGCGGGGGCAACCTGACGCTGGCCAACGTGAGCGGCAGCAGCCTGAACGCGAGCGCCACGAGCGGCAGCATCGGGCAGCTGGGTAACGCAACGGTCAATGTAAGCGGCCCGAGCAACCTGAACGCCACGCAGGGCAACGTGATCCTCGCCAATGCGAACAACAGCTTCGGCGGTGTGGTCAACGCAGTGGCGAACAACCCGAACGGTACGGTGAACATCACAGGCCTGAACAACCTGTCCTTGGGCAACGTGAGTGGCGGCAATATCACCGCGCAAAGTGCGAACCTCACGGCGCTCGGCAATGTCACGGGTGTGAACACGACGCTGATTGGTACGGCCAGCGTGACGACCGCGCCCACAAGCAACGTGACGGGCACACAGAATCTCACCATCATCGGACCGAACCTGAACATCGGTGGGAACGTCGGCAGCAACACGACGACGGGCAACACGACGCTGCTGGGCACGAACATCACGATCCCGGGCAATGTCACGGGTGGCAACACCACGGTGGTATCCAATGGCACGCTGAACACGCTCGCCGGCAGCACGCTCTCGGGTAACCAGAGCCTGAACATCACGGTGCCGAACGCGACGATCGCGGGTAACGCCAGCAGCAACGGCAACACCACGATCTCGGGCAACACGACGACGGTGGCCGCAGGCGGCAACGTGACGGGCAACAACGTGACGGTGACCGACACGGGCAACTTCACGTCGGCGGCCAACAGCACGGTGCTGGGCAACACGAGCACGAACATCACGGCCGCGAACCTGAACATCGCCGGCAACGTGGGCAGCAACACGACGACTGGCAACACGACGCTTGCGGGCAGCAACGTGACGGTGTCGGGCGATGTGACCGGTGGCAACACGACGCTGGTGGCCGGTACGTCGCTGGACACGACGCCGGGCAGCACGCTCTCGGGTAACCAGAGCCTGAACATCACGGCGCCGAACGCGACGATCGCGGGTAACGCCAGCAGCAACGGCAACACCACGATCTCGGGCAACACGACGACGGTAGCCGCAGGTGGCAACGTGACGGGCAACAACGTGACGGTGACCGATACGGGCAACTTCACGTCGGCGGCCAACAGCACGGTGCGGGGCAACACGAGCACGAACATCACGGCGCCGAACCTGAACATCGCCGGTAACGTGGGCAGCAACACGACGACTGGCAACACGACGCTTGCGGGCAGCAACGTGACGGTGTCGGGCGATGTGACCGGTGGCAACACGACGCTGGTGGCCGGTACGTCGCTGGACACGACGCCGGGCAGCACGCTCTCGGGTAACCAGAGCCTGAACATCACGGCGCCGAACGCGACGATCGCGGGTAACGCCAGCAGCAACGGCAACACCACGATCTCGGGCAACACGACGACGGTGGCCGCAGGTGGCAACGTGACGGGCAACAACGTGACGGTGACCGATACGGGCAACTTCACGTCGGCGGCCAACAGCACGGTGGCAGGCAACACGAGCACGAACATCACGGCCGCGAACCTGAACATCGCCGGCAACGTGGGCAGCAACACAAGCACGGGTAACACGACGCTGAACACCACGGGCAACACCACCATCGGTTCGGGTGGCAATGTCAGCGGCAATAACGTGACGTCGAACAGCGGCGGTGATTTCAACTCGGCCGCCAACAGCACGGTGCTGGGCAACACGAGCACGAACATCACGGCAGCGAACCTGAACATCGCCGGTAACGTGAGCAGCAACACGAGCACGGGTAACACGACGCTGAACACCACGGGCAACACCACCATCGGTTCGGGTGGCGATGTCAGCGGCAATAACGTGACGTCGAACAGCGGCGGTGATTTCAACTCGGACGCCAACAGCACGGTGGCAGGCAACACGAGCACGAACATTACGGCGGCGAACCTGAACATCTCGGGCAACGTGGGCAGCAACACGAGCACGGGTAACACGACACTGAACACCACGGGCAACACCACCATCGGTTCGGGTGGCGATGTCAGCGGCAATAACGTGACGTCGAACAGCGATGGCAACTTCACGTCGTCATCGAACAGCACGGTGGCAGGCAACACGAGCACGAACATTACAGCCGCGAACCTGAACATCTCGGGTAACGTGAGCAGCAATGGCACGACGACGCTCACGGGCGGTACCGTGAACACGGACGCCGGCAGCATGCTTGCGGGTCATCCGCTGATCATCAACTCCTCGGGCGGATGCCTGGAGGGTACGGTGATCGGCCTGACAGGCAGCGCGTCAACGTGTGGTGCAAGCTCGGGTGCGAGCTCTGGCGGCAGCACGGGCGGCGCTTCAGCCACGGGCACGGGCGCGACCATCGACGGTGGCGGTAGCGGAGGCACCGCCGGTGGCATCGGGCTGGCTGCGCTGGGTGTCGCGGGCATGGGCTTCCTCGCGTTCCACAATGGTGGTGAGCTGTGGGATGGTGCAATGCAGGTGGACGGCACACCGCCGGTAGGCGCTGACACGGAGCTGACGTTTGAGGCCCAGTTTGACCGGGCGGGCGACACGGTGCGGCTGCTGGGCGACGGTCAGTACGGACACGGCTTCGGGCAGCCGATGAAGCTGGTGGACAGCAGCAATGGCGCGAAGCGCTATCGCTACGAGTCGGCCGACGGCAGCCGCAAGGCGGAGTTCGTGTTCAACCCGCAGACGCACAGTGTGTTCTACACCGAGCAGGTGGGTGAGGCGGGTGCACCGGCGCAGTCAGTGCAGCAGTACCGGCTGAGCGCGCACGGCTGGGCCCGGGTGCACGGCACGCAAAGCGCACAGGCCGCGCCTGCGAAGTAAGCGCCTGATGTTGCACTCCGCGCGACCCGGCCCGATCGTTTCTTCGTTGAGCACGATAGTGATGGTTTCCCAGAGTTCGACGGATCAAGGGAGATTGTGCCCAAGATGGCTATCGTGGGCACGATCGTTCCGGCTATCCAGGTTTTCTCGGTTTAGAATGTGGGTGGCCGATGAGGGAGTGTTTGTCAGCTCTACCCAGGCAGTAATTTCCTGATGCGCAAGATCTTCTATCAAAGATGCGACCCGTTTTCCACGTCGGCACGCAAGTGGAATTCGTGAGCCTGCAGGGGCTGCCCAACTAATTGTGCGGGCCCAATTAGCCACTGATGTTGGAGCGGAAGGCAGATAGTTTTGCGTCCAAGCGCGACGCAGCACAAGGCTGCTGCGGCAAGCGCGTTGCTGATCTTCAATAGACCAGACTGAATCTGGCAGTGGTCGGGTTCTTTTGCTGATGCGCGTTGCCCGGAGGGCGTAGCGCGAGGCGGTAACGCGCGCGACGAACCGCAAGCAGTCCGCCATGACTCAGGAACAGAAAGTCATTTGCGCCAAGGTCCGCATGCTCGAACTGGCCCGGCAACTGGAAAACGTCAGTCAGGTTTCCCGTGTTCTGCGCAAACTTGAAGGGCAAGATCGCGCGTACGAGCGGATATCTGCGCTACAGCTTCCGGGTGCCACGGTTTCAATGCTCAAGAAAGCAGGACTTCATAGCCGACTGCGGCGTGTGCGGTGAGCGTATCTGACTGTGGTTGCGCGACGTCGTCAACATCCGAGTGCACGGCACTAGCAAATGGGTTCAAAGTCGAGGTGTTGCAATTAGTGGCTGCGTCGTCCGCCACTGCCGGCACCTTACTTGGGACGATCGGTCACAACGGACACTACGTGACATCAGCACCCGAAGCCAGAGTCGCTGTACGCGAGCCGGAGTGAAGCACACCGCTGCAGCGCCGGTTGCCCGTTTAACACACGTTCTGCCGCGCACAGGAGGTATGCGCATGGCACCACAACTCGAATGACTGACTGAGTTGTCAGGCAGCACAACCTGCTGAACTTGACGGCACAGATTGCGCACCTCGGCCAGATGGCTGCAGAACACGCGCTTCGCTATCTTGACTTCCTCGAACAGGTGCTGGCTGATGAGGTGATGGCACGTTCGGAGTGAACGGGCCCGGATGCTGATCCGGCACAATTGGTGATGATGCGCTGTCGCTTATGAGACGAAGCCTCGGCTTGATCAGGCAGGTCCAACTTCGTAATAAGCTGTCCCACCTTGCGTTCGTGCGCTCCTTAATTGGCTTCGTTCTGCAACCATAGTTGCTGTCGTCTTTTCGGTGTCCAGATCACTGGAGTTGCCCCTGTAACTCAGGACACGCGAACACCGTTAGGTTGATGACGCCGCAGCGCGCCTGAACTCGCGAGGCGAGCGGTATTTCAGGGCTTTGTGCGGGTGACGCTCGTTGTAATGTTCAAACGCAATAGCCAGACGCGAGAGCGCCGTTGGCGCGTCGGGCTTGTCCATATAGGCGACGTAATTGTGCTTCATGGTCTTCACGAACGACTCGGCCATGCCGTTGCTCTGCGGCGAACGCACAGGCGTGGTCAGCGGTTCCAGGCCCAGCTCGCGTGCAAAGCGGCGTGTGCGATGGTCGATATAAGCCGAGCCGTTGTCCGTCAGCCATTCGATGGAGCGCGCCGTTTGTGTGGTGCCGAAGCGCTGTTCGACGGCAGTCAGCATCACGTCGCGCACCACGTCGCCGCTATGCCCGCCGGTCGTCGCTGCCCAGCTAATCGCTTCCCGGTCGCAGCAGTCCAGCGCGAATGTCACGCGCAATGGCGTGCCGTCATCGCACCGGAACTCGAAGCCATCGGAGCACCAACGAGTATTGCTCTGGTCAACGGCCACACGGCCGTCGTGCCGCCGCTTATCTCGACGCACGCCGGGACGGCGCAGCAGCAACTGATGCTCGCGCATCACGCGGTAGACACGCTTGTGGTTGATGCACGGCGCACCGACCAACTCGCGACTGCGTCGCAGGAGCGCCCAAATACGCCGATAGCCATAGGTCGGCAAGTGCCCCACATGAGCCCGAATTTCCTCGACCAGTTCCGTGTCGTCGGCCCGCTTGGCACGGCGACCATCTTGCCAATCGGACGAGCGAGACTGTTTCACCGCCATACCAGAGCGCGCCACGCCGAGAACTTCGCAGACCGTTTTCAATGGTCGTCCCCCGGCAACAAGGGCGAGCGCGCAATCAGGTTTTTTGAGCGGCCCCACTCGACGGCCTCTTTCAGGATTTCGACTTCCATCGTCTTCTTTCCGAGAAGCCGCTGCAGCTCCTTGATTTCCTTGATGGCGGCGGCCAGCTCCGATGCAGGCACAACGGTTTCGCCCGCTTGCACTGCCGCCAGGCTGCCTTCCTGGTATTGCTTGCGCCAGCCGAAGACCTGGTTCGGGTTCACGCCGTGCCGCCGCGCTACGGCTGATACCGATGCGCCCGGCGCCAGCGTTTCCTGCACGATGGCGATTTTTTCCTGGGCCGTGCGCCGCCGACGACGCTCCGGCTCGGTCAGAATTTCGATGGGTTCCACGTAATGACTAGGCTTATTGATAGGCACAAGACTATCCCTCATTTTAAGAGAGTTCTTGTGTCCTCAGATACGTGGGGCCGCTCCAATCAGCGTGAACATATATCGTTCGCAAGCGGGCACAAAGCCCATTGGCCTCTAAAGCAGTATTTAGCTCAAGCGTTCGCAAAAAGTGATGATAGCAAAGCTATATGCGGGGTGAAAGACCAGGTAAGATTGTAACTATCAAACTGGGTGCATACCGCGTGCAAGATTCGGAATCGGTCGGAAGCTTGCGCTGTCGCAGGCGACCCCTAAATATCGTGAAAGTGCAGCGCATGAATTGCTTACAGAATTCGGATATTGTGGTTCGATAGTATTTAGTGACCAGCTGAGACATCTCTTCCAAGGTTTTTATCTGTCGCGCAAATGCTTCATCCTTATTATGTCAGCGCTACTAACAAAGCGCTGCTGATGGGAGGATCGATCTCGGCGAAGGTGTGCGCGCCTCGTTCCGACTTCCTGGAACTCTGCGCCTGGGATACCTTCAGGTAGAACCACATCGTGAAGGATGGCCGCTGCGCTTTTCCGTTACCGCGGCTTCGCGGCGTATTTCCAGGGCAGCTCGAATACTTTTTTCGTTTCATATGGATGGTGATCATTCACAAAAACAGTGCGCGTGGTACGATCTTTTCCTAGGATGTAGTGTTAATGAAAGAAATGGGCCGCTTACTGTCGACGTACCGCTCTAGTGCCGACAGAATCACAACCACTACCATATAAGAATAATTTGCGCCGCTGCGTTTAAAACCTGACCGGGGAGATGTGATGGAAACACTGAAAATACTTGTGATTGAGGAGAGCGCGGCTTTTAGGGATTTCATTATGTCGGCCGTCGCGCAGATCGATCTTACTCCCGTGGCGCCGCCGCTCGTCGAGCATGCATCGACCAAGGCGCAACTGCTGCAGCAACTCTCAGCCGACCCGCACCGCTTCGATATGGTCGTTTGCCATTGGGAAGCGTTGTTTAACGACGACACCGAATCGTTTGCCGCTACCAAGGCACGATTTCCGCAGGTTGCGTTCGTTTGCAATTCAGCCAGTAACAGTCTGAATGTTCCACGACGCGTGCTAAAAGCGGGCGCCGCGGGTTTTTTTCGCCGGGATTGTCCAGGTGAGATGGTGCGCAATGTTATTGGTCTTGTGCTTGGTGGAGAAGCTTTCGCTTTGCCTGACCATCTGAGGTAGTTCCGCGAGGTGATCCAGCCGCTGGCGGGGCGGCAGGGCTGGCGCCTCCGTTTAGCAGCCTCTCTCACCTCGGTTTCGGCCCTAACCGCGTCAGCCATTTGATTAGTAAAGCAAATAAATAAAATTTCGCCTCGCTGGCATTCGCCAAGATCACCTGATCTTACCCGGACTTAAGGGGGCGCGGGTCAGCCCATGGCTGGGACTTTCGAGCGTAAAATTAAAGTACGATTGTGCTTTTTAAAGCATCGCGTCCTTAAAATGGCTTAAGTAAAAAATACGTAGCGTTTACTATATTTGAAAATATTTGCTTTTATCCCATAATACGGCTGCGTAGGCTGGCTGCTCTCATATCAGGCACAGGTGGATAATCGTGACGACCATAACCCGACATGAACGTTTTGAGCTTAATGGACAGTGGATTTTTGATGAGATGACCGGGAGTATCGGTCGGACCGACGATCCATGTCTTGCAGTCTGCCTCAAGCCTATCGATGCGCGAATTCTTGGCGTTCTGGTACGCAACCCCTTGTACACTTTTTCCAGACAGCGCCTGTTCGACGAAGGATGGCGGTGTTACGGGTTTGAAGTTTGTGAAAACAGTCTCAACCAGGTCATCTGCTCGCTTCGGGCGAGTTTTGCGCGTTTGGGGCCACTGGCTCCTACGATCAGGACGGTACCGCGCATCGGTTACTGTCTGGTCGCAGATGTGACACACGAGGCTTCGGTTCCTGCCGGTGCTTCAACCCCTGCGTTCTCTTTGCCGCAGCATGCTGCTTCCGGCATGCCGGCGGCTTGCAAGCCGCAGCTAGCGGCGCGCGAACTGTTTGACATTGTCTCTGAGCAGGAGTGGCGCCGCGCTTTGCGCAATCGCCGGCCGCTTTCGCTGCTGATGGTTGGCCTCCACAGCCAGGGTGGCTTTGTTGATGCCGCTGGCATGACCCCGGTCATCGAAGAGGTTATTACTTCGAGAATTCATCGCGCGGGCGACTTTGCTGCCCATTACTCCGCCAGCGAATATGCAGTTTTGCTGCCCGAGACGGACTGGCAGGGGAGCGCCTGCGTAGCTCGAGATATTCAGACAACGGTAACTGGTCGCACCCATGGTCGCGTACCTGGGACCGCGCCACAGCCAGTGGTGGCAGTTGGCCAGGCATGCACTGCGCAGCGTCGATATGAAAACCGTGAAGCATGGACCGAGGCAGCACGGCAGGCTCTGCGCACCGCTCTCGATAGCGCGGTGACCCGTCCTTCGCTGTTTGCGGTAGCTGCCTGACGCGTCGTGATCATCGGTGGTCCTTTGCTCGCTGCCATCCAATGTCAGTGCACAAGTAGAGCACGGTGTTCAGGGTCGTATTGGCAGTCTGCCCGTCCGGCCGACTTGTGGGTTGAAAGTCGGACAGGTTAGTCGCTATCCAGGACAGGATCTGCCTCGTATCGCGCCTTGATCAAAGTCTGACTAGCTGGTTTTTCACCGCATCACCCGCTGCGTCGGCAATGCCTCATAACGTGGTATCGGTCTATTTTGCCCCAACTGTCCCTGGCCTTTCCGAGATCCGGCTATAGCATTTAGCCTGGGCGGTCATCACTTGACCGGCTATTCCAGAGTTTCGACCACTGCGGTTATCCTGGCCACCTTGCCCAGGACAACCGGCCAAAGCCAGGTGCCGCGTTTGCCGCTTCGCTTCGTCATCAAGGGCGCCATATCCAGCTGTTCCGCTGCCTGCGGCAAACAAGTTCAGCGGAGCTGCGGAAGAAGCAGTTTGCTACAACACTACTGGCATGGATGTGCCGTGCTCCCCCCGGGTTTATACGTCATCGTGCGAGAACGCAAGACCGGTTTGGGTGTGCTTTCAATAGATATTGTCGGAGACATCATGCCTGGCTGTCGTATCTGGCAGCAAAGGCTGTCTCGCAGGCGCGAATTGGTATGGTCAAGGAGCAAATTATTGGACAGAACCGGGTGGAGATGCCGCGGTGGATTCAGACAGTCGGGCTCAGCCAGTCGATGATGCAACGGGTTGTCGGAATCGTACCGGATAACGGTAGTTCATTTACGCATGCGGGGGCTTCCGTTGTAGCGCCTACGAACGCATTCTTCCCGATGACCTTGCATAGGCGTTTCCGAGCAATATGGGCGGCAACTGTTGATCCCGCCGGTGTATTGTAGAGATCGCCGTTGCTCGCCATCACGAATCCGCTGATTGGCATCCTTTTGTCAGAGTGGCTCGAGCTCTCACTGCAAGTCGGGTCCGACCAGTACCCGATCTAGCCTGACCTGTCATTCGAACCGAAGCAATCGCGTAAATTCATATTGGACATGTGCTACACAATGACATTGTTATAAAACTTTATGCATGCATGGGCCGCCAGACAGCAAGAGTACCTGCGCCGGCCAGGGCGCTCCGGGTGGCCGTTTTATCGCGCCGTCCGTATGCAAGGAGCCTTGTGAAGCAAGGAGCGCTGTCAATATTCGCGCAAGCTAGTGCGCCAGAGCTATCGCCACCGTCTTTGGAGGGGCGTCCCTTTGCCCGGCTGCCGTGATCCGATATTCGGGCGTCGTTGACACTTGCCAGCACGCGGCGCACTCTGAGTCAGTGCCACTCCTGGAAAGATGTCACCGCTTGTCACCCAAAAAGGGCTTACCCCGCCGTATGGTCAGTTTCTTGTCAGATCGGATTGTACAGATGCTGCTATTTTGCAACTTATCAAAAAATGTCGCGCTGCCGCCAGACTTGATGCCGCAGCTCTGTCAGCGATCGTGCCTAATGTTGCACGCGTTGTAAGTTTCTTCCTGTTAAGACATGGAGTGCGATTGAAGCGGTATTGCAAGAGGTCTGCGCGCCTCATGCCGTGCCGACGGTGTGGCCGACATCCTCATTGCCTGCTGGATTTGAAGCCTGCATTGGCGATATCGATCCATCAGAATCAGCAGCACGGCGATCTTCGATCTGTAGATCCATTCCCTGGCGCTATCATGATATTCCGACAGCCCCTTGTTGGGAGCGTCTGAGTGCTGCGTGCCGAACCGTGACGTCCGCCTCCTACGTCGTCTGTCAGGAAAAGCCCTGCAGTCCGCAGGTCTCCTCCATTGCTTCCGTGAGTTGTGAGGCTTGTTACAACTTCTCTCCAGCCTGTATCGCAATCAGGATGCCGTTCCCGTTTGCCTATGACATGCAAGCAACAGATTGGGATTGACGCCGTGTGGACGGACAACGGCGAAGCCGTTATTAGCGCCCGAAGCTTCCTGCACGACTGCCATTCTCGTGAATCGGGCGCCGACGCCGGCGCCCTCTGTCGGTCACAACTCCAACGATTTCCACATTTTGCCCAGGCCTGAACACATTCTCAAACACGTTTTTACCTGAGAGGCATCTGGTGTCCGTGTAATGAAGCGCTCGCGCACAAAATTCAGGAGGGGACCAAACCACTGACGAAGAAGGCTCGAATCGCAGAGATTTTTTTGACACCGCGCTGGAATCCAGGCTTCGTTGTTACCCAGATCAGCACCCGTAAATGTTCATGGTAGGCGTGGTTGACTGTTTGCACTCCATACATTCGCAGTTAGTGCATAACCCAGGCGAGGCAGGATCCGGATATAGCAGGTCGACGGGTCAATATGCTCAAGTGCGCGGCGTAACTCGAGCACGACCTGCGCGACATCGGCCGACGCTGACCAGGTGCCCTCGGACAGGGCAGGTGCAGAAGAGAGAAGTTCATTCTGCGGAAGTATCACCCAGGAAGATCTGACGAGGCGATACAGTACCTGGGCCTGGACGGGACTCAGGTCACGGTGGCGCTTGACCGCTGTGCTTGTATGCAACAGGCGCAGACGCGCAGCGTCGAAGACTACATGCGTACCAAGCCGGAAACTTTGAAGAATGTCGCAGCAGGTTTCATTGTTCATCAGCGGTCCTATTGAAAGGCGTTGTTATTAAACCTTGAATTTTTAATCATGCTGAAGGCTGACGAGATGCCCCTGCGCCCGCGAGCCATGAACGCGCAACGGCTTTTTGATATCTCGCCGTTTGACTGTGCGTGAACTTTTCAGGAACTCTCGCAGCCGGTGTCCCTTGACTTCTGTATGTGTCCATGCCGGCACTGGCAGCAGTGCAGGCAACGACCTTGAGCGCTATCGCTTCATGACCGCGAGATAAGGAAACAGGCGCGCAGCAGAATATCCGCCTGGTTCTACGCAGACCTTGGCAACGTGGGCCGCCGACCGAATGTCAAACGCGGCAAGAGAATATATCTGATCGCCATCTCCTGTTTTCCTTTGTTTTGATAGGTACGGCAGGCAGTCTGGAAGCGGGCTTGTTCTTATGGATTCGCTGTACCCAAACGGCAGGGCCAAAAGTATGCCACTAACGCCGTCCAATGTCTCGACGCCGCCATTATTTTCCCGGCGTCGGAAGTGTCGGAAAGTTTCGCAGGCTAGCCCGAACATACCGTTCGACATGGCATCAGGGCGCTGCAACTCCTTCTACAACAGGTTGTCCGTAACTCTCCGCAATTCCGCATACATCCGGCAACTGCAAAGGATGCGTTATGGGCTCCTCAAATCAGGTTCTGCTACGCTGCATGGCCGTTGCGATAAGGACATAGCCGAGACGCGGAATCACCCGGATATGGGCACAGGCCGGATCGATTTGCCAAAGTGCTCTGTTCAGCGCGTGCACTGTACGGGTGTTATTGAGTTGGGTAGCAGCACTGACGGCTGAACGGTCCAGACAGTTGTAACGCACGATGATAAACGGCGATCTGGCGAGACAAAAGAGTAGACCAGCCTGCTCCGTTGATAACGACTGCCGTGGACAATGGCCGCGCAGATCAGAGAGTTCCCTGGTGTCGGCGTTAAAGAGGATGCGACCTCCGATTTCGAACACCGGCCGCAATCCATTGAAGGAAGGTTGCTGACTCATGATCGTTCAAAAAGATATTGGTATGCCGATGCCTAAGCATATCCTGGCCCTGATCAGATGAAATTTATGTGATTAGTTGTGAGGCCGTTCCCGGTCATGGACTTGACACGTCGCATACCTCTGCCGATCGACAACCGGGGCGTCCGATTGCCTGCGAATGACTGCGCAGCCTCGCGGGTGAGCCTGCCTGCTGCGAGGAATTCAGCAAGAGCCTTCATAATTCACATCGAAAGCGACTTTAGACTGGCCATGCTTTATCTATCTTTTTTCGGGTCGTCGTCCACATCGATTGCATGGTTTTCAAATCATTAGAAAAAACTTCAATCTGACATTGAACTGTCTGGACGGATCTGAAAATAGGGTTTGATCATAGTGGACAGTTGCCTTGAGCCGGTCTCGTCATGCCCTCATCGTCATTTGATGGAAAGGCATGGATCGGGCGGGCAGGTCGTTCCTGAGCCAGTTAGGTCGGTCCCAGTCGATTGGAGACGTTGTCACGCAGTGTTGAAGACAGCGCGTGACGGCCTCGTCGGGTAAGAGGATAAGTATCCATTCTCACGGTGGCGGTGCTGGACGCTGCGCGCGATCTTCGCCTTGAGATCGAATAGCAAAGGGTAGCCAGGGGCAGCAATGGCGGAGATGACAATAGACATGCAGGCAGCTTGTTACCGAGTTGGGAAATATGTTGGCCCGATCTGATGAACCCGGCGTTGGGTGGCTCGTGCGGGAGCACCGGCAGCGGAAGGGGGAGGCCCCCAGTTGACTGCAAGAATATGGAGACAGCTTGGGTCGGGAGCCTGGCGGAGGTCCTGACGTTTACTCCTGGCCTGCCTGTCAGGACGGTCCAAGGCAGGTGCATGTACACCGGGCGTTTGGCTTCGCTGGCAAATTCGGCGCATTGTGTCCGAAAGGGCGCGAGGTGCGTGTCCGGATGGGGCATGGCGACGGGTGCTGCATAAATGCTCGCGCGATCGCTGCCTGTTCGCTCGCGCGCCATAACTATTTCACTATTCGGCCGCAGGGCTTGCCATGTAAGGGGGAGTTGACCGCGCCGTTGGCGAGCGGTTCATGCTACGGCGGGGAACTCTGCGGGCAGCGGTTGTCGCGCAGGCACGTCGAGCGCAGCTGGATACGCGAGACGCGGCCCAGAACCCGTTCCGTTGCGACATACAAATCTTCAGGGGGATTGCGAGTGCGGTTGTTGATCGACCTGACTGTGCCGTCGATGGGAGCGGCCCCGGAACCTGGAGGGAGGCGGGGCCGCCAGTGCGCCCTGCAACAGGCACTGTCAGCAAGCTTGCCGACAAAATTATTATGCCCTCAGAAGAGCGCGTGCCAGGCCCGGGTCACAACATTTCATAAGCAGGAATGGCGGGTATGCGGTTGAGCTCAGTTACTGCTTACAAGGTGCCGCCTGCAGCACCGCGCAGCATAGGCACAGACAAATCAGTGGACTGTCCGCAGCGATGTTAGCCAGGCCAGCCCGTGGCCGGTGCGCTCCGTCTACTGTTCTGCATCCATGGCGTCCAATGCCCTCGTTACGTCGAGAGCGAAATCTTCCATCACGCTGAACCATTGGGGCGTGTTGGGTGCGCAATCGCGCGGCAGCAGTTTCCCTTGCGCCCTGCGAATGGCGCTGACCGCCAGGCTGATTGCGCGGGCAGGAAGAATGGGGCCATGCGGACCCTCAATGTGGTCGATTCCAGTGTTCATGAAGCGAGTATGGATCCACTTCCCGCCCGATTATTTTTATCTCATAACAAATAACGAATAAAAATCATTGCAAAGATTGTCTTCAGAGGTTGAGGGCGGGATGCTTCGAGCGGTACCGCGTCTGTCCGAGATGTTCGTTGTCACTGCGGATGTCTGGTAGCCATGTCGAGCATCTTCCAGATGCGCTACACGCCTCGCGTTCAGGAGCGAGCGCATCGAATCAAAGGCTTACCTCAAAATCCGGCTGCGTGCATAAACGTTCGTCATCCGCAAGCGTGAGCATCTGGAATCTGCGGTGCGATTTCCCTGTCGCACGATGCTCCGTCTCGGGCCTTGATGCACGACACGGCCGGGAAAATATCCTTGATGGGATAACTTCCGATATGGTCAGGACGGGAAATATGAAACGATGGCGCGCTCGGCATGGTTCGCATTGCGCGGGGTGATGCGGATGTCAGTGAGGTCAAGCTTTTAATATGTATTCAAATTCTCATGAAGTAGTCATTGTCGGTGGTGGCATCTCCGGCCTTTATTGTGCCTGGCGACTGGCAGAGCTAGGCCGTCGCGTTTTATTGCTGGAGGCGTCGCTTGACCGTTGGGGCGGACGCATTGAAACCGAAGAGATGGACGGTTTTGTTGCCGAGTACGGGCCCATGCGCTTCGAGCCGACGCTACAACCGCGGTTCGCCGCTCTTTGCAACGAACTGGACATTGAACTGATTGACTTCAGTGGCCCCGAGGCAGAGGAGGTGGACGCGCCCAGTTATGATCTTCCTCCGGAAGAAAACGGACTTGATTCCCTGCAGTTGCTCAGGCGCGGCATCATGCTTCTTATGGCTCGCGAGCCGGATGATCAGGCATGGATCGACGGCCTCGGGGAAGACGACTACCGGCGAATCCGCCGGTTTGCACAATTTCGCGGAAAGCCGCTGTGGGAAATGGGCTTCTGGAATGCGCTATCGTCCGAGGGCATCCTGAGCCATCTGGCGCTGACGAAGCTTCGCGATACGGGCACTTTCTATCACATGATTCCAGAGAATCTGAATGCCGCGGAATGGATCATCTGGTGGCTGCGCGCGCTGAAGACAGTGGGGCAGCGGCTGGCAACCATCGGAGGCGGATCCGCGAAGCTGACAGAAAGTCTGTTGTCGCGCCTTCGAAAGCATCCGAACGTTACGCTCGCTGGCGGCCATACGCTATGCGCTTTCCGTCCCCTGTCGTTCGGAGACGACCGGCTTGAACTCGACGTTGAAACGCGGGGTAGCAGGTTCACGGTGCAGGCTGACCGGCTCGTTCTCGCGCTGCCGCGACTTCCTTTGCTAGGCCTTCATCGGAGTCTCCCGAAGCCCGTTGCATCGCACCTCGACTCGGTAAACGGCTTTCCCATGCTGAAAGTGTTTTTCGTAACGGATTCGCCGTGGTGGGATTATGACCAGCGCCCCCAGCAGTATGCGTGTTGCCTTCCGACACGTGAAATCCATTATTTCCGGCGGCCTGAAGCCGCGGACATGGACGGACATGGGATGGTCTTGCTCTACATGGATCGTCCTGCAACGGAATTCTGGAAACACTATCTGGCACGGCCTGACCATCACGACAGGGCGGAAATTGATGACAATCCGGACATCGTCGATGCATTTGCATTATTCGTTGCTCGAGACATCAAGCGTCTGACTGAGTCAGGCAAGGCTTCATTGCGCCTGACGGCGCGCTCCCGGGAAATCTTTCACGAGAGGAGCGTGAGCGAAGTGCGCGCACTCATCCGCAAGTCAATCGTCACTTATGGTATCCGTGACTGGGCGCGAGCACCTTACGGCGCCGCCAATCATGGTTGGCAGCCGGGGGTGAGATCATGGAAAGTCATGGAAATGTTCCGCGGGTTCGACTTTGGAAGCGGCGCCAGAAACATTCATATTGTCGGGGAAGCCTACTCGGACTATCAGGGCTTCATCGAAGGGGCGCTCAATTCCGCGGAACTCGCGCTTGAAATCGTGCGTCTGGAGCCGGATGTCGCCAGCAAGACAGCGACGATCGATAGCGACGCCGGGGGTACAGTTTGAGGCGACACTCCCGTTCCTGATTCGAGCTGCGTCCGTCACATCGGTGCCTGCAATGGCATATCCTATCCGGGGTGACAAGCGGATAGAAGTGTGGTGGACGGCCGTTGCATCCTTCCGGGGAACGACGCCGGCGTTTCGCGAGGTGGTCGCGCGAAACCGGGCAGCGGGTTGAGTGGGCCGCCTGGGGCGCACGAGGGTTAAAACGCAGACACAAATGCCGGCAACGGGACTGCGAAGTGACGCAAAGAGCGCCGTGCGTGCGCACCTGGTGGCGTTCAAGCAAATGTCGCCCTGGCGGTTCTCGAGTGGGAACCCGTGCCGGCGAACTACCGGTAGGCGTGCCGATGCTGGATGCCGGGTTCAGTCAGCTCACGCTGAACTTGCCGCAGTTTGTGCAGCCTTTTGCCAAATTGACAGGAGCGACACCCGCCTCGCGCCTTTCCATGCAATCTGCCCGTTGAAGACAGGATTCACGGCAGACGCTGTCAACGCTCTTTCGATCCGCAGTTCGCTGGAGCGTCATCGGATTACTGGCGCGGCGCCACTTCCGTGTGGCAGCCTGTGCGTTGACGAACAAGCCGGCGCACACGGTCTGGGCGCTGGTCACCCGAAATACTGTCTCTCATGGACAAAGGTGGCTGGAATAACTGCCTGGTCTCCTGATCCCGCTTGCTGTATCACCGGATTACCTGATTGGTTTTTCGACCGCCGATAATCGATAAAGCGAACGGCGCACGGCCTGACGGAAAACCCGAGAACGGAAATGGGTATGAAGCCGACGGAGGTTCAGGACCGCAAGGCGCGATTCTCATCGAGGCGCGGGCGCTGACCTGCAACGACGCCGGATGGGTCATGCAAGCTGGTCACGCGGTCGAAGATAAAGGGTGTCAAAGCAGCGGTGCCGATCCGTTTCCGCTTGCAGTGGAACGGAATGCTGGTTCCATTGCAGCGTCGGGAGAGGGCTGCGGACTAGCCGCCGTCGCGAGCGCGCGATGAAGCGCATGGGTGTGGCGGTGTTGTAATGCAAGCCGGGTAGAAGACGACACAACGCGCAGCACAAGGTCTGGTCGTATCTGCTGCGTGCCTTGACGATCGACTGCGTCAATCAGGTGTTCGCGCCCGGCACGATCTACGTTCCGACGGCGCGCGGCTTCGTATGTCTTGCGGCAACGGTTGAATTAGCCGGCCGCAAGATTCTCGTGCATCGCGCGGCGATTTCGCTGGACGCCGTCGATATCGTCGAGCGCTGAACGAAGCGCTTGCCCGGTATGGGCGTCCCGACATCGTGATTAATGGTCAGCGAGTGACAGTCGCGTCAATCACGCGTAAAGACTGACCAGGTGAGCGTAATACGCCATAGCCTCTTCGCTGGATGAGGCCTGGTAAATAACATCACCATCGTATTTGATCAGGTTGCCTTCGCGCGCCAGTCCGGTAAAGCAATGCTCGCGTGGCCTCTGGCGCAATTCCGCGCTCGGCGGCAGCTGGTTGTCGGCCATCACCGGACTCCGTCCGGGAAGCGCGATCGCCGTGTCCTTCTGCGTGAATAAGGTCGTCGTGCTGCAAACCAGATCGCAATGCACATGATAGAGAAGTCCCAGGTTTGCAGGCCTGACAGAAGGCTGTCCATTCTTGTTTCCTCCGAATCGCGCAGGCATCTACAAGCCCGCATCCACAGATCCGCCAGACTGTCGGTGTGGCCTTCCTTGTTTTGGGAGGTGTAGAACCGGGTCGGCGTTCAGGCTTATTCTGCTTTCGATCGGGACCTGGGAGTATTAACACGCATGAAGAAGCATTCCGCTGAGGAAACCGAAGGGAAAAGCGCAGATGAACATTCTTTGGTCAGCTCGCGAACGACGCAACCGTGATGCCAACACACGAATGGCCTCCACGGTAACGCCAGCGCAGTCGCCGCAGGTTCCAGCACGATTACTCAGGGCAGTCATGTCGAGGCGGAGCGGTTCCTGTGGATCTGCGAGTACAGATCCTGCGTGCCAGAAGCTGCAGCTACGTTGACCCGATACCGCTCCGCATCTAGCACGGCAAGTAGCGTACTGGATTATTTTCTATTATTTGTTGTGATATTGCGATGGGCTTCGTTTCCGCAGACCGGTCTGGTCGCGTCTGTTTGATCCGGCTCATTCAGAACGGCGTCAGCAACAAGTGACGGAACTCACGAACTTTTACCGGCCTTCACCTTTGTATTGCGGCATATTTTCAACCGCACTCATAAATTAGGTTTCCTTATTTTCACCAGTTTATTTCACGCAGAGCGGTACATGGACAACATTCCTTCTGGTTTTTCATGTCGATCACGAAGCGGATGGGAAAAACGCCTTTTCCTCGTATGTAGTACATGTACTATTTTCCCGTCCGGCTTGCTGTTGATTTGAAAGGCTAAGTGTCTAACTCTCTTGCGGCCGGGCTATCTCGGCTTTCTGACTGGCGGGGCAAATGCAGACATGTCCGCGAAAGCCGTGTTGCGTTTAATCCTGTTCATCGTGCAACACTCTCTATTCATTGACGTAAAAGCAGGGTAGTATCGGCAGCACTGTATGACAGCCGTTTATCCCCGTCATACAGAAGGCTTGTGACGGATGATCTCTGTACAAAAGCCGTATCACCCAGGCAAAACTTTCACCCCTTACCAAGGAGATGAGAATGCTGCATTACACCTCTGCACAACAATCTGCGCTGCGTCCCTTGTCTTCATTCGCGACACCATTTCGGAAGTAACGTTCCGAATCCCTTTCGGCTCCGGTGAGCCGGCCAGCATTCCTTGAGATTTATCCCGGACCATGCACGGAAGCCTTTTCCTGCATATGTACTTCCGGGGCCTGACTGCGTCTGCCTGGTTTGTCTGGCGACGTGATTTCTCAATCTGACTGAGGTCTGAAGTATGTTGAAAAAAGGCGCGTCAAAGTCGAAGCATTTTGCAGGACTCTTAGGACTGCTATGTGTGTGTATTGGAATGACAGGCTGCGGTGGTTCGCTATCTGATCCGCCATCGACCGGATCATCATCGAGTGCGGCGCAGCCCTCATCGCTCTCGGCGAGCAAGGATATGGCTTCGTTTTCCCTGAATGGCGTGGCAGGGGTTATTGTCGGTAATACGATTTCCGTTACCCTGCCATATGGATCGTCGCTGACCAGCCTGGTGGCGACCTTCGCGACGACTGGGCGTGAGGTTTCGGTTGGGCAGACCACCCAGGTGAGCGGAGTTACCACAAATGACTTCAGCCACCCAATCACATACACTGTCACCGCCCCGGATGGATCAAAGGCAAACTACATCGTGAGCGTGTCGGTGGCAGGCGCGAGCGCCAAATCGATAACATCATTCTCGCTCAACGGTGTGGCGGGGGTAATTTCAGGTCAGACTATTTCTGTGACCCTGCCTTCTGGCTCCCTACTCACGGGTCTTCGCCCCGTCTTTACTGATAGCGGTGTCACGGTGGCAGTAAACGGCACACCCCAGGTCAGCGGAGTAACGACGCAGGACTTCACAGGTCCGCTGCAATATGTGGTGAGCGCGGCAGATGGAACCTCAGTTACCTACACAGTTACAGTCAGTGCCGCATCCACGTCAGCAAAGGCATTGACAGGCTTTTCACTAAACGGTGTCGCCGGCGTTATCAATGGACAGAATATCGCGGTAACATTGCCCGCAGGTACTGATCTCACCAGTCTGTTGCCCGTTTTTTCGACCACGGGCGTAAAGGTGAGCGTCGCTGGGGTGACGCAGGGAAACGGCGTGGCCGCGCAGGATTTCAGCGGCCCGGTGAACTATGTCGTGACAGCGGCCGACGGTTCAACTTCCACCTACACTGTTACCGCCGCAGTGGCACCGGCCAATGCGAAGGCTATCACCTCTTTCTCGCTTGACGGCATCGCGGGAGTCATCAGCGGTCAGAATATCTCGGTGACGGTGCCGTTCGGCACTCTATTGACAGACCTGCAGCCTACCTTTACGACTACGGCGGCAAGCGTCAGCCTCGGCGGTGCCAATCTTGTGAGTGGCGCTTCAGCAGCGGATTTCAGTAATCCGCAGACGCTTGTAGTCACCGCCGCAGATGGTTCATCAACGACGTATTCGCTGAGTGTGAACATCGCTGCGGGCAACGCAAAGGCGATTACCGCGTTCTCTATCAATGGGGTACCGGGGCTTATTAACGGCCAGGATATCTCGATTACCTTGCCCTTTGGCACTGCATTGAACAACCTTCAGCCGCTATTTACGACGACGGGCCAGAGCGTTGCTGTCGGTAGCAGGCTGCAGGTTAGCGGTTCGTCGCTGCTCGATTTTGGTGCTCCGCTCGACTATGTGGTCACTGCCGCCGACGGGTCGACCGCAATCTATCACGTCACCGTTTCAGTTGCGCCCAGCACAGCCAAATCCATCACGGCATTCTCGCTGGATGGCGTCCCGGGGCAGATTAACGGGCAGAGCATCACTGTCACGCTGCCACCGGGCTCGCTTCTGACGGCTCAGCAGGCAAAATTTACGACGACCGGCGGGGCCGTCACTGTGAACGGTGTAACACAGGTGAGTGGCGCATCCGTGCTGGATTTTTCGCATCCAGAGACCTTCGTTGTCACGGCCGCTGATGGCTCGACGGCTGACTACAATGTGAACGTCGTGCTCGGCACGGGCCTGAAGGGTCTCTGACATACAGGTCATCTGCATCCCGCCCCGACAGTGAATGTTGGGGCGCGCACGCCGGTTCTATCACGTCGGTACAACGTCCGGGTGTCTCCTCTCGCCTTATCTGGTCGACAGCGCGCGAACAGGCTGCTGTGATCGACAGACCTTGCGCGCTCCGGCCAGTAAATATATTGCTGGTCGCAGTTCGCTACGGCCACGTAAGCACTGTGGCGCCGTGCTTCGTACGGCGTCGACGCCGCATCGGACCGGTTCATTACCTTGCTGCGTCAGCTATGCGCCGCGGCTTGAAGAAACGGTACATACCTGCCATCCGGCTTGCTCCGGCCAGGCAGAGAAAATTTCCTTCTTAAGTCAGGTCCCGTCAAGCCAATGTGTTGCGGTGGCGGTGCCCGTGGCAATATCGGCAATTGGTTGCCACTCATACCCGCATTGCTACGTTCTGCTTGATAGCATCTGTTGCAAACTGTCTGTTCTACGGCCAGCGACTTGCATGTTGTACCGCATCCCGCCGCACGACTTTTGCAGTCAGCGGCAGCGCCTGTCGCCCGCAGAAGTCCTGTAGAAGGTACATGAGATTTTCCCGCGATTCAGCTTGCGGCAGACCGGATGATCGGCCCTTCCTGAGAAAGCATGAAGTTTGTACCAGTGAATGCAGTGCATGGTCTGAACAAGATCAAACCTGGATAAGCGGTAATGCGGGCGATCGACAACGCGTGCGTTGCCGCATCACCAGGCCGGCACAATGCCTGAGCAACTGCTCCGGACAGACAGCCGTGACGGCAGTGTGGCAACAGCTACATGATTTTCGTCAACGCAAATATTCGGTTTGCGTCGGAAGTCCGTCCCAAACGCAGCTTTAGAGCTTCTGTGGTCAGTTCAATTTTTTGGGGGGCGGCCGCCAGGCGTCTTAAGGCTCGTCACGCACGCGACGACCCGTCAAACCAGGGGCGATACGCTGGTTCGCGGTGAGGAGGGTACGCGGATTGTGTCCTGCCATCTTTGTAATTCTGCAAAACGGATCCCGATCTGCCAGACGCGACGCGCCCTGTCGGCGCGTCGACAGCGGCTGCAAGTGCCCGCGTCACGATCAGGAAGGCAGGCGTTTCGGTATTTGCGTTGATGTCGAAGTAACGCAGGAGGCAGGAGAGAAGTTGCCGGGCTGGCGGTTTCCGCCCGAAATCGCCGTTGCGCTTCAATATCACGGAGGCATACCGCTGCATATGTCAGCGCCCGGCTTCATTCAGGATGTGGACCATGGATAGACGGCAATTGCTGGCTCCACAATGATTCAGGTAGCGGCACGCATGTCGTCAGGCACGCAATAATGGCCGTCCTGCCTTAATCGATTGACAGTTGCGCGCCGGGCTCTCCGCTGCGCCCGGCGCCCTGGTATGGATAAGAGGGATGCTGCAAGGAGCGATCGCCGGATTAAATGCGCCTTCTGGTTGCAATATCCGGCGACGCAACTGCAACGGTGCCGTACATATTGACTCTGCTGCGAGGCCAACCGGTCTCCGATCGAGGCGCAACAAACGTCCCGGGTGCACGAAAATAATAAATGATCACAAAATATAATTTATCCGGTGGCTTCACGGTTTTCCGTTCGCGAAGTCAACATCGGGTTTGTTGTTAATCTCTATATTTCGAAAAATAAATTAATGGCAACCAGGTGGTCGCTTGTCAATTGATGATTTATCATTATCTATAACTACCATAAGTCTGAGGGATTGATTTCCTGTTGGCTGGTTGTCAACCATTCCTGCAGTGCTCAAGGATCTGGCAATTGATTCTGCGGTGGGAAGGGACAGGAAATGCAAGAAAAACAATGCGTCGGCGCGATCGCCAGATCGTGACTTCGACTCGACCGACGGGAACGTGTCATCACTGGTCGGGTGACATCTTCTTGCGACGTATGACATGTGAGTGAGCGTCTAATATCTTCTGAGGATTGAAGCAAAGGGTGTGCATGTCTGGAAGCGGTTCCCTGGCCACCGGGATGTCTGCATTTACCTCGAATCCAATCTGAACAGAATCCATTAGGCGTCCGACATTTTTTCGTGAAGGTTGCTCCGCATTTCGGCGTAACGGTTACCAAATTTATCCGGTTGTGAGCAATGGGCGCGATAGATCAAAACAACGGGGACATGCGGATGAGAAAGATAGCGTGCGAACACTGTGGCCATGCGCTTACCCGGGCAGCCGTGTACTGTTTTAATTGCTATTCGGTCAATGCGTTGTTGTTGCGACGGCATGGCCGCCCCTTTTTCTGGGTTTTTCCGGTGACGGTAATGATGGTGGTATTTGCCCTGACAACCGCGCTGCGCTTGCCACATTTCACCTTGCACAATCTGGCCTGTCTGTTCAGACCTTCCTTGTCTACACGCTATCCGCCGGCGAGAACATCTGACCTGCGTAGTCACAGACGGCGCCAGTGGCAAATCCGTATTGAACATTTGTGATACGGCTGATGATTTTCAATCCGGTCTGGCGATGTCTAACGCCGGAAACACGGCAGAGCAATGCGATGAAGCGGACGATGAAGCTGATTACGAACGTCATGGGAAGAATGTCCATGTCGATTGCCATAATGACTATGTGTGGAGCGCTGATCGCGTCTGTCATGGTTGGCTTGTGCGCGTGGGTGCTCTACCAGAGCAGGCAGGATGCGCAGGATCATGCTCGCGACGCTCTGCGTAATCTTGCGCTGATTGCCGAGCGGGACATTGAGAGGAATTTTGAGCTATACGACCTTTCCTTGCAGGCAGTTGTGGATGGCATGCGTGACAGGGAGGTCATGACGCTGGCGCCCCGCCTGCGCAGGGAAGTGTTATTCGATCGGGCCGCCAGTGCACGGGACCTGGGCGCTTTCCTCGTGCTTGATGCGAAAGGCGATATCGTGCTCGATTCAGCGAGCGACACGCCGCGCCATGGGAATTTTGCGGACAGGCGGTACTTCACCATCCAGCGGGATAATCCGGGGCAGGGGCTTTACGTGAGCGAACCTTATAGCTCCAGGCTTCGCAGGAATACGACATGTATTGCATTGAGCCGGCGTATCTCAGGGCCTGACGGATCGTTTGCTGGAGTGGTGGTGCTGCCGGTGAATCTTGAGTACTTCCATCGTCTTTTTGCAGGACTTGAACCGGGGCTCCACGGCTCCCTGTCCCTGATCAGCCGGGACGGCGTCATGCTCATGCGTCAGCCGTACGACCCCAGGATACCTGGTCGCAGCATTCGCGAAGCCAGCACATTTCATCGCTTCATGGCTGCATCGGAGGGTAGCTTCACTGATACGGCATCCATCGACGGTGTCAGCCGACTTTACTGGTTTCGCGATTTCCCGCACCTTCCGCTCATCATCATGGCCGCTGCTGCCAATGAGGATATTCTGGCTGCCTGGTCGCATCGTGCCGTGACGATTGGCTCGCTCGTGACTCTCCTTGCAATAGCATTTGTTGGTCTGTCCACGCTTCTGGGCGTCCAGCTTCGTCGACGTGTTCACGCGGAAGCCGAGTTGCGACAGATTGCAATGACGGATGTGCTCACGGGTTTGCTTAACCGCCGTCGGCTCGGAGAACTGCTCGACCAGGAGTGGCGACGAGCCAAGCGTACAGGCAGCATGCTCTCTCTGCTGTTCGTCGATGTCGACCGGTTCAAGGCCTATAACGATCTTTACGGCCATCCCGCTGGAGATGCGGTGCTTGTCGATGTTGCGAAGAGTATTGTTTCCTGTATCAGGCGACCGGGCGACACCGCCGCCCGTTACGGGGGGGAAGAGTTCGTCGTGATCCTGCCCGACACCGAGGCGGCCGGTGCAATAGCCATCGCCGAGAGAATCCGTCTGACCATCCATGCGCACAATATTGAGCACGCAGGAAGCGAGTACGGCTGTGTAACGGCGAGCATCGGCGCGGTTACCTGGAACCCCTGCATGAATGGAGAATTGAACGCGGCGATGAAGGCTGCCGATGAAGCGATGTACGACGCCAAGGCAACCGGCCGCAACCGCGTGGCGCCGTTCAAGCCTGCCCCTGCTAACTGTCAGCATCCAGCATGACGCTACAGCGGACGTCGACACACATCCAGCGCAGTAAATCCAGCAGGCCATCATTCTTCAGGGCGGAAGAGCCCCCGGCAGCTGCGTCCCTGTGGAAACTTTTCTGCACCATATTTCTTCTGTCAGCGCTTTCATGGGGCGGGCTTGCGCTGATCGCCCAGCTTGAGCATCGGTATGTGGTTGAAGAGGCGCGCCTGTCGCGTCGTGCATTCTCGGATCTCACGACACTTGCCTGGATGATACCCGGACCCGTAGGCTGCAATGTCGCGATTCAGGTGGGTTACGTCATCGGGGGGCGGGCCGGCGCCTGGGTAGCTGGTTTCGCGAGCGTGCTGCCATTCATGCTCCTGATGCCAATGCTTGGCGCCTTTTACCGGGCGCCCTTTGTACAGGCGGCAAGCTCGGCCAGCATGCTCGATCATCTTCGTGTAGTTCTCGCGGCGCTGATTGCTGTGACCTGGTACCGGCAGGCACAGACGGTTGTGTGGGGAAGGCTTGAACTCGTCGCAGCCTTTGCCTGCTGTGCGGTCCTCGCGGTGGCACAGGGTGCATTAGCGTACGTGCTCGTACTCGGAGGCGGTTTTCTAGCGGGTTGGTGCACGGCAGAAACCCGTCCTGGCCGTCTGCAGCTACAGTGGACAACTTGGGATCGCCTGCTGCTTTCGCTCCTCGCCGCGCTTGTGGTGCTGTTTTGCATGCCTGTTCCTGCGTCGTGGCAGGCAAGGCTGCTCTGGATCCGGCTTGGCGGTGCCGGTCTTGTCCTGTTTGGAGGTGGCTTCACTGCTTTGCCGATACTTAAGACACTGTTCGTGACGCCCGTGACCGGGATCTCCGAAAGTGACTTCACATTGGCATTTGCGCTTTCACCGGCCAGCCCCGGGCCGCTGCTGAATGTCGTGCCATTCCTGGGATATCTGATTCATCGCTGGCCCGGCGCCATCGTCGCCACTTTCGCATTGTTCGCGCCGTCCGGATGTCTTGTGATTCTCGCACGGCGCCACCTGCAGACGCTCGAGGCCGATCCGCGTTTCGAACGGGGAATGCGCGTGCTGCGCTCAGTGGCGAGCACATTCCTCGCCGTTGCAGCTGTAAAGATTTTTTGCCACGTTCCTCACCACCCGGTTTTTGCCGTTACGGCAATTTTTTCCGCAGTCTGTCTGGGCCGGCGTCTTATGCCAGCTTACGTTGTCTATGCGATCGTCGCGATTGCCTGTATCTGCGCTTCGGCGCTAACGCATGGTGCGCCGCTGTGAGTTTGCCCGACGGCGGGCAGAGAGACCGGCATCAGGGAGGCAGTCAGGCGTAAAAGCGGAATGTTGCAAAAATCGAATAGCAGCCTTGAACCGGTCGGTGGCACGCTACGCAGACGAAGAGATCGACGTCACACAGAAGGCCTGACTGAACGGTGACAACGCATCTTCTGCCCCGGCCCGGTGCCCAGGCCGCGCAACGACGCAGTGCGTTCTGTCGTCGTGCGGATCAGCTTAAGTGAATATTAAGCTCCGGAGCAAGGTTGTACTGCAGGCGCCCCGTCCCGGGATCTGCTGATCGTCGTGCTATGAAGCTGTTCGCTAAGGTTTCAGATGTCCGGGTACGGCAAACGCTTCGCCCCCGATCACAATATCGAGGACATTTCTGATGAGTGATATCGGACTGTCGTTCCGGAAAAAACCCGCGGCGCCTGCGCGCAACGCCGCTTGTGGCACGGTCAGGCTGTCACTGCCCGAAGTGATCACAAATGAAACATAAGGAAAGCGGATGCACAGATCATCGAGACTCAGGCAGCCGTGCCCGGATACAAGATCCCAGTCACAGATGACGATTGCGTCCCTTGAGCCGAGGGGCAACAGCGCCTCAATCAGTTGAGCACCCGTTTGCAGTGTGTGGGTGGCGGGTCGCTGACCTGGAGTGAGATCGTGGGTAGTCAGCGTCATGTCGAGGGCGGGATCTGCTTTTTCCCGCACAAAATAGATAGCGTCCATCGACTTCTCCTCAAATACATATCTGTAATCCTGGCATGCAATCGCGCTCCTGCATGCGCGACAGCGCACGATTCAGGCCATCATCACCTCATGTCCGGTAAAACCCTGTATGCCTTTCTCCGGGCAGACCAGTGACCCAGTGCGCGGTGAACCCCGGCGAAGCGTTGCCTGAGTCAACCGCAAGCGCCGTGCTCCGTCGGTCGGACATGGGGCGCGTTTGTAACGGCGCCGCCGTTATCGGCTACCGCGGCCTGTTGCGCTGTCGCTTGGTAGAATCGATACACTGCAATGAAGAAGCGACCTGGTCTTAAGCGACGTTTATCGAGTAAAAGTGATATCCAGGCATCAGATGTTGCACAGGCAGAGCAGAATCGGCTTGCCATCACCTGTTGGGCTGTCCCGAGCGCATGCGTTGAACTTTGTGGGGAGGCGGGAGATGCAGCCGTTCCGGCTCCTCGCGTCCCCGTCAAGCTTTTACTGTAGTGCTCGAAGCCTGCCTGCGAACGGGATGACGTCTGTACGGCGACTGACGCGAGCCAGTCATTTTTAAGCGCGTTCTCGTCGACGGGGAACCGATTGACAGGCCAATATGCGAGAGCTAATCGTGACGTTACGCCGCGGCAGATGTCTGATAGCTTGTAAGGGGCGAAACTGGGGAAGATCAGAACAGCTGATCTGCAAGCGTTTGCAGACGCAACGCGCGGATCTGTCTGGCGTGGTGGCAAAAGACAAGAAAGCATCGGATGACGCAACACCCGATGCTTTAATCGCAGTTATTTGCGAGGCCAAAACCATGCTCGGGGAAGCAGGTTAAAAGAAGGTTACCAGACGCGCAGTGCTCGACTGTGAGCATTTGTGATCAACTGCCGGTTCCCAGGCACGCGCAAACCGATGCCCAACTGGCCGGGCTGCTGGCGCTGGATCTGGTCGTGCGCCAGACCGGGCTGACCTGACGCGCCGCTCGAGTACTAACATCAGCGTCTGATCGACACCCCTGTGACGCAATCTCGGATGGGTTGACGTACGAATGTGCAGTTTCCTGCTGCTTCACCTTTGCGGCCTATGGGCCGGTCTATCTATAGCGGGCGTCAAGCGTTTCCGGCATCAATAGCCGCGAGATCGGGAACATGGATGTATCGTGCGCTCCTGTTCATCCTGTTTCGAGGTGCACTATGACCCGTTTGCTGACAGGCACGCAACGCGCAGCTTGACACGCCCTTCGTCCACGAGCTCCCATCGGGATGGCTGCTTCATCACGTAATGCAGCGGTTTGCCGGAGCGAGCCACTCGTTGCGAGCTGCACTCGGGAAGTACCCGCGAGGGCGGCAATGCTGCCAGCAGCCGTCTCAGTGTTGTTGACCCGTTCCGCTTGTGCCTGATGGCCATAGTATCGTGGGCCATGACCGTCCAGCATCAGGCGGATACCTGTCTGCCTAGAAGCTGATGGTCGCCGTGATCGTGTCAGAGTAGGTGCCGGGGGCGGGCGTTGTCTGGGGTGGCACCACGCCGTAGACATTTATGATCTGTTGATACCCTGTACCCACGCCTGACGCTGCTGTTGTTGACGCCGTACCATCACCCCATGCGACAGTGTGTGATGCGTCGCTATACAACTGATAGTTTACTGTGCCACCACCGCCTGAACGTTGCATTGTCCGCCCACCTACGCTGCCACTGGACCCGCCGTTCAGGGCAATTCGCCAGGCGTCGCCGCTAGTGCACTGCGCCGTAATCGATCCGTTTGCATTCAGCGAGGTACCGAGTGCTCCGACAGAGGTAAAACTGATATTGGTCGCATTGATATAACAATCGTTGATTACTGTCGCGCTGGCGGTAAAAGGAAAAGTGCCGGCGCTACCGGTAATGGACGAGCACGGCGGGGCTGCAAACTGGTAGAAAGCGTAGTTGACGGAGGTCGTGTTGCCGCCGAACGTTTGCGCATAGACCGTGCTCGAGTTGCCCACCGTTGGTATGGTCGGCTGGTTACTCGCAAGCTGTCCATAGACGGTAACGGTCTGCGTCAGGTGCGTGCCGCCTGCTGGCCTGGCGAGAGTGAGCGATATGGGTGGCGTTCCATAATAAACTGAACCCCACGCAACCGAATGCGCGGCGTCCTGGTACAGGTCATACTGCATGGCGGCTGACCCATTTACGAGAAAGCGGGGGCTGGTGCCCCCGATGTTCAGGCAGACCTTCACGTATGAATCAGTTGCAGTAGCAGGCCATGTGCAGGTGACGTTCACGGTCCCGGTGGCGGTTACCGCCGTGCGAGCGATAGGACTGACAGAGCCAAAACTGACTGGCGATGCGCTCGCTGAGCAAGTCTGCGCGTTAACCTCACAGGGCAGCGCCAGCAAAGTTACGAGCAGCAGCTGTAATGCGAATTTCAGAATCACCGGACTCCTCCCTGAGCACTGCCGCAAGGCAGGGGGCCGATCGTCGGCAAGGAGGCGTCGACGGGATGCCGATAGTCAAAGACCGCCGTGCAGTTTAGCGAGCCGTTCTGTACTACGAGATGATTCTGGTTCCTCAGCTCTTCGATAAACGTCATGCCATCGTAGCCGACGATCGTGTCTTTTCCGCTTTCCACGTGATGCACGCGCGCGCCTGGCGGCAGCGGCCGCCCGTCAGGCGTTTGCAGAATGACCGAGGCCGCTCTGTAGCGCGCCACCTCAAAATGTGCCAGTACACCGGATTGTGCCTGGGGCACGATCTGCAATGAAGTCAGACCAACACGCGCATCTGCAGGCAGTCCCATGCTGTCAATGCTGATCTGGTTGCTTTCGTATGCATTCAGGTCCGGCACGAGAAGGTGGCCGGAGCGGTCGGTTGTGCCGATCAGTCGATTATCGTGCAGTACCGGGATGCCAGCGAATCCGTCGGTCGACACCATCGCGAAGCCGTCATAGACGTGGCGTGATCCCTGCACGCTGCCATCCATGAGCACGAGCGCCCCACTTGCATCAAGAGAGGCGCTACGGCGTCTGCCGACGTTCTGCGCCGCTGTGGTTATTTCGCCAATGCTGCCCAGATACTCGAGCTGGGCCTGCTGGTAGGGTGCCGTGCCGGTATTGCCCATCTGCACGCCCCAACCCCAGCCGCCGTCGTAGTCCGGCGCGCGAATTACATCGACGTTGTAATCTGGCAGTCCGTCCTGCCGGCCAGCAGTCGTGTTGACCGAGGTATGGTGGTCCATGCCGAAATTGATCGATACAAACGCTCCGCTTGCATTGTGCTGTCCAAAGTCACGATATGTGCTCAGGTTAAGCGACACCGACGTACCGAAATTGAAGGTATAGGAAAGCGAGCCGATTTTCGAGGCAGGGCCCTGCTGGAGCCGGTAACCGATATAGTTCACGGCGAGCGTTTGCTGGCGCCGGAATGGCAGGGCGATGGTAATCTGATCTGTCGCCGCAGCAACGGGTGCGCCGTCCCGTGAGGCAAGATCGCCATAGCTGCCAAAGCTTCGGATCGTTTGCGCATTGATCGAAAAGGCTGGCTCGATCAGCTGATATCCAACGCCCAGCTGGGTGCCAGGCAGATGCCCGGAACTCGCCGAAAGTGAACCGTTCAATACGCCCGACATACCCAAACGTAGCAGTGCACCCGCACCCGCGTTCACAACGCCTGAAGTTGCTTCCGCATGTCCCTCTACAGTCAGACTGTCCGTTAGCCCGCGCCGTAGCGAGCCGCTGAAGGCAGGGCGCGGGTCGTAGTCAAAGGATGCGGATCCGTAATTTCGACGCAGAAATCCGGCTTCGACCGAATAGCTCGACAGCCCGGGTGCGAGTAGCCGGGTATCAACATAGAGTGGCACAGACGTCGTCACCAGACGGCCTAAGGCGTCGTGAGTAACCAGAGACGCTTGCCCGGCCCCCGTTATGCCAGGTACGGTGTTCAGGACAAATGGACCACTGGGCACAGTACCAGTGAACTGGTGCACGTTGTTCACATACAGCTCAACAGCGGAAGGCACAACTGCAGACCCCGTTAGCGCTGGAACGGGGAAGGTTACGAGGTCAGGTCGCAGTGCGAAGTCACTCTTCCACTGGAGGCCGCCCAGACGAATCGCGCGGGTCCACGCAAGCGCTGAGGATATGGTGTCACCGAACTGGATCGTGCTCGGTCCGGCAGGGTTCGAGTGGCCCCAGGAGGTGTCATAGCGCATGTAACGCTGGCCGCGCGCGGAAAGGTAGGCGATACCAGTATTGTTCAATACGCCCGATGGATCGAAGTACCGGGAGTCGTTATAAAGCGCAAATTGTTGTGCACCAGTGGTCTGGGCAAAGGCATCATAATTCAGGACGAATCCACGGGATGCACTGGCGGGCATTGTGGCTTGCAGGGAACGATTGTCGAATGTGTAAGGCTTGCGGACACTATCGGGAATGTCCAGGGTGAGCACCTGTCTGCCTGCGTCGTAGGCATAGTGCAGATCCGGTATCACGTCCAGCGACACTTCCGCAGTATCCGGGATGCCCAGGCGTTGCGTATTAACGCCGATCGAAGCCAGTTCGCGGGCATCAACCCAGAGCCGGCCATCGACGTCGCGAAAGTGCCCAAGCAAGCCTGTAGGCTGGCCGTTCACATTCACTTCAAGAATCAGGTTATGGATTCCATCTGGATCCATGCCGGCCGTTAAAGGCAGGGACTGCGCTCGTGCACCGTAGAACAGCATGATGCCGGCGCTCAGGGTGAGCGCGCGAAACAGCCGCGTTTGCGCACGCCACGCATATATTCCGCCACGAAGATGCCCTGCGGGCAATGTCTCGAAATGCAAACAGCTAACCAGGCGGTCCAACTACCACAACCGTCTCCATGGGAAGCGAATTCACATTTGCCTTGATCCTGACGGAGCCAGTGAGATCTGTGCCGCCCGGAAGCGTAATGGACCACTCGCCTGCGCGACCGGCAAGTGCGTACCCAAGCAGGCCGCGATTCACGTGATGAGGTGTGCCTGCCCGATCGACCACGTCAACCGCTGCAATCTGTGCACGGCGCGTGCCGGTGTTCTGCACGCGCATGGTCCATCCGCTTGAGGTCTTCCATAAATGCCATGTGAGGTCCGGTACGCCCGCGACGCCGGCAGGCTCGACGAACACGGGGACGGAGTAGCGTAGGCGGATTTTCACGCCGCTTGACGAGCCTTCTTCGGGTTGTGGCAGTTCGTCGATCAGCAGACGATAGCTCTGCTCAGTGGACGAGGGCACCGCATTGGCCCGCACGAGTCGCACCAGTTGCTCGCCATGGGGCGCCATCTCAACGAGGGGAGGACTTGCGATCAATTCCTGTGACGGTGCAAGGACATCTTCGCCATTTTCCTGATCCCAGCGAAAGACGCGGACCTGTCCGTACATGGGCTGTTCGTCCGGGTTACGCAAGGTGACGCCGGTCGCTTTCTCGCCTGACTGGAGTTCGACACTCACAGGGGAGATCTGCAAAGAGGCTGGCCATGCCGTCAGGGGAAGCAGGGTGGCCGCGCATAGCGCGGCCACCCTGAGACCATGCCGCGTCCTGTTCATGCGGACGGGCTTTTCAGAAATAGACTGTCGCGGTCACAGTCGTCTGGTACTTGTCAGGCTTTGGCGTGGCCTGGACGGGCACTTGACCATAAACTGTAAGAGACTGGGCCGAACCCGTACCGACACCGCCTACAGTATTCGTGCCTTGTGTATTGCCCCAAACGGTTGTGTGTCCCGAGTCCTGATAGAGCTGGAATCCAACTGTCGTACCGGTATTTCCTGTCGCAGTTCCGGCCATCAAACGGCTCGTCACGGTTGAGCTGGCGACGGTGCCAGCATCAAGACCCACGTTGTAAGGCGTGGTATTGGTGCAGGTCACAGAGACAGTCGTCTGCTGGTTCAAGGCGCTGGACAGTACTCCGTTCGTTCCGAAATTCAGAGGATTCGCTGAAATACCGCAATTGGCCTGGATGGTAAGCGAAACATTGAAAGTCGCAGTAGCTGTACCGTTGGTATAAGTAGCGGCGCCAGCCTGCAACATCGGGCCGAAAGCAAAAACAGCGGCAACAACAGGTGTGAGCAACAGCTTTTTCATCTTGGGTCCCCTCGTGTAAAACCGAATCTTCTGGCAGTGCATAACCGTCCTGTGAGGCGGGGCGGCATACGGTCTGTCGTTATCATCCCGAGCGCCGGCATGTAGCCTGCATCCCCGTCATTCAGGTTCATGAAGCATTCTTGCCAGCTACATCATTACGGTGCTCGCCATCGGTATGACTTCTCCAGGCGGGCTCGACTCACCATCCTGACAAAAGTCGTAACGCTCGTCATTTGCCTCAGATGTATGCTGCGATCAATCTTGCGTCCGAGTTGTGATCATGTATGAGCGTTGGCGGTGATGCTGAAGTGAGCAGGTGGAGTGTCCGGCCAATGCCCTCAGGCCGACACGGTGCTTCCGTGATGCGCATGCCTGAGAGTTTCGGTTGGGGAAAGCGGCGGGTTGTATCCCGATATCGATGAGTCAGGGCTGGTGACGTATGGTCTGGCAGGTGGGAATCGAGTGGCATCTGCTGAAGGTGGCGGGCTACTGTCAGTAGATAACGTGTGGAGAACTCATCCACGGTTGCCGTTCACTTATGTGAAATCATCGATGCTCATATCTGAAGAGCCGTCGGTAGCACGAGTGGATGCAGAATGTGGTCATGCACTTCCTCGGGTGCATGGTCCTGGGCAGACATCAGGCTCCTCCTGATGCTGTGCCCTCTTGGTCCCGCCTCTGGTCCGGGCGGGATTTTTTTGTTTATTCGCTGCAAGGCTGCAGGAGTAGCCCGGCAGACGGCCCGGCGATGGTCTGAGACGGCCCTAATGCACGACCCCGGCAAACACTGAACGCTGTGTGCAAGTAGCTGATGAACCCAAGGCATTTCCCGCCTGCGGCAAGGAATCTGGTTCGCTTCGCCCGCTCCAGTGAATCTGCGATAGGCAGCTGACGACCTCTGGGAAAATTGTGACGAAGATGTGCCGGATCGGAGTGTTCAGACAGGCTTAACCCTGCGCATCGGCTGTGGGCGGCGCACGCTCGCCTGTCGGCCTATACCGTCAGACATCCGGCCAGGCTGACCTGCGTACGCAGCACATCTTGCTCCAGAATCATGAGAATGTTTCTTTTCCCCGAAGACGACGGCCGTATCTGCGACGCGAGAGTGTCTGCCCGGAAGTACGTGCGTGACCAGTCGGTGTTGTGCGATGAAATCATGTCGCTGCTCGAGACTTACGGCACTCTGGCGAGCTCCAGACTGGCACTCCTGCTCGGTGCGGATGTCCGGCTTGTAGAGCTCTTGCTGTCTGAGCTGACACATGATGGGAAAAGTTTCATTCCGCCCGGGGTCATTGGCCACCAGCAGTTCTTCTCGGGATGTAACGCGGCAGATCAGACCCGTTCGCACCTCACCACCCCGCCTTGTTAATCTTCTGCTTCGTGCTCTTTGCAGTCACGCACGTCAATCCATCGACTTGACCCTGTGACGGTGCGAAGACCTGTCAATACGCACATGGCGACACTCATCTGGCCGCGTTACGTCGTCAGAAGTGCGAACGGTTAAATCTTCCGTGATGATGCCACCGATCCGCAAGCGCCCGAGCGGTGATGCGGGTCGAATCGATCCTGTAAAACAGTTTGTCCAGCTATTTCCATGCATGACGAGTCACAACACGCTTACATCGACCACCTTAGAAATGTGAGGCTGAGCCGCGAGATGGCACGCCAAGCCATAGCGAACGCTAGAAAGAAAGCGGAGGAGTTATGCATCGAGGCTGCCCGAAGAAAACGCAGGCGCCAGATTTTCAAGTGGTTTTTCCGATTGGCCGGGGTCGTCGGCTCCGGTTCGAGCAACAACGCATAGTCCACACACGCCAGCGATCCGTCGGGCGCTGCCAGATTGAGTGCCCCGAGGTGCCGACTGCGGGGCTTCTTTCGGCTTCGTCGCCAAGATCTTGCCACAGGCCGGCCGACGCCTGAAATGCGATGGCGGCATGTTTGCATTCCGGCGATGAAGTTCTCTGACGCGACGCGTTGCCGGTATGATTTTTCGTGGGGCGACGCCGCGCCTGGCTGAATATCCGTCAGGATGAGTGCTCATCCAGGATGAACCGGGGCGGGAGGAGTGACCGCCGTGCGACTGGTCATTCTGGTGAGGTATTTACCGTTGATGGGCGGGCGTCGTTACGGCAATCGGCATCGGGGAAGTCATCGCCTGAGTGCGAGGACGTTGGCGAGACCAGGGGACTGAGAAGTCCTTTGCTCATCGCATTGCGATCGGGTGAATCAGGAAAGAATCGGTCGAAAAAGCTTGAGGCCCGGCCGTCTGGCTGTGGCTGTGCGGAAGCCCTGGTATCCGCGCGCCTCAATTTCGCAAGGCTCAACGCCTGGTCATCGCACGGTCTTGTTGCTGCAACCTGGGCAAAAGCCGGTAGCCCAGTGCATATCAGGGCTGCGAACAGCATCATATGGGAAACGCATCCCGGAATGCAGACCCGTATGCGTATCTCTGTCTGCCGTCCGCATCTCCGGACAGCAGCGTTAGCTTGCGCCGGATACTTCACTTCCTTAAGCACACGCATAGGCTTCTCACTGATACGGACTGGGTCAAGCGTGATTTTCTCGCACCAGGTTCGGGTGATGATTTATGACAGCTTGTCATGAAAAGCCTGCGTTGCCAGGCCGCCAGAACTGGACCATCAGCAATCCCGATAAACATTGCCTGAAAGGCGGCATAACCAGATTGACTGGGAACCGGTCTCTATAGACCACGTGCTGCGAGTCTGTGTTCTTTGAACCCGATGCAAGGCGAACGAACTATCGATACGTTATCAAGCGGGGTGAGCGAGAACAGTTGTCATCGGAAAAAAAGAAGCGCCAGTGAGCCGGCGCTTGTGAAACGACTTACGAAACGACCTGTGATCATCACAGGTGTGATGATCACAGTTTATTGTATAGCTTCGGACGAAATTGCCTATGACCATTTCTTTGCTGACGACAGGCCGTTCGGCGCGACGCGTCAGCTTCTCAACCCAGGTGTGGTGCTGGAGCGTCCATCCGTTCGCTCTCAGTCGTTCCCGTTGCGGGCCAACACAACGACGCGACGTATCGCGATCTGCGCGGTGCCTCAGGACAGCATTTATAAACCGGTTTCACGAGCAAGAAACGCCCAGGAAGGGCGCCGGGCATTGACTATCGCGAGGGCGGCACTGGAGCGGTATTCGTTTTGTGATCCTGCACCTGGTCCTGTCATGCGGCCGGTCTTTGACGGGGAGCAAAGTGTTGCCGATGGCGGCTTGAATGTCATTGCTCGTCAGGAACTCATAGATGGTCATAAATTGCGTGTCAAACTGGATTGCTGCGATTGACAAATCTTTCCCGGACACGGCGCGCAAACTCTCGAAGTGAAGTTGCGTTAAGCACCGGACAGTGCGACGTCCGGTGCTCTTTTACCGCATGGGGTGACGCAAGACCATGGTTGGTCTGCCCCACATCCCGGCACGAAAGCATGGCGTCGGGGTTTGGAGCGTTCCAGAGGACATGTGCCCGACATGACGTCCCCGCAAACCCCCAGATCTCATGAATGCAGGAGTTAGCCGGTCATGCGGTAAGACAATGTGCTGGAGATGACTGGAGGTTCGAGCGCAATCCCCCAGGCCACGAGTAATGCCTCAAAGGGATGGTTAGTGCGTTCTTCAGCAACACAGGCCCGTGCGGGCGCGACTGGCCGATTACCAAGCCGGTATCGGAACACGTCGAAACAGACAGGGTCGGGCGGGACGTCATATTCGACAAGTCGATGCCGAAGTCCGTATTCAAGCGCGTTCGCCGCATCAGCCATGCTCAGATGGCTGTCCGCAACGATCTGCATCAGCGTTGCTGGCTGATGCGTATCAAGCCACTTGACTACCCACTCCAGGTCGGTTCGTTGCTGTTCCCGCTTTTGCGAAGTTGTCATGGCATCCTCCCGCGCGAAGAGCTCGCATTCGCATCTGTTCCTGGGACCCTTCTGTAACGATGGGCCTTTGAGCAATCTGCTCCTTCCTCGCGAAGAGATTGTTAGGAAAAATTATTCCGGGTAGCAAAGCCAATGTCACCGAGCGAGCTGAAAGGAGAAGATGGTCAGGTCTACGCAGATTCTATTAGTGGGCGATCCATTTCCGCCTAAGGCACACTTCGACGTGATTACCCGTTTGCTGCCGGCAGTTGTTCTTAAAAGGCAGCGGGCACTGTGCTCTCGCCAAAGCCGCTTATCACGGGAAGGATGCACTGCGGCGGTCGGGCGGGCAGCATAGCGGCGCCATGTCCAGCCTTATGTACGTTGTCCGCGCGCCCGATGGAGGTGCCGGCATAGCGTGATACAGCGCTCGGCCGCAATCATCGTTCTTCATATCCGCAGATTAACCGTCCGGTAGAGTCCCGACCGTCTCATTCATATCTCCCTCCGATATGAACTGGCCCGCCCTGACAGGTGGGCCTTTTTTCATGTCTGACAGGCTGCCTTTGGCGTCAGACTAGCCATCCCTGGTACTGTTCCAGCCTTGGCACGCCCTGGCGTAAATCGGGCGCCTTCAGGTGTCGCCTTGTTTCTGGAGCAAGGGGTGGCCGGAGCCATTCCCGGTATGTTCAGGCTCGACCACGGCGGGTGAGCAGGGGGCTTCCAGTGATACTGATCCAGGATTTCGTGAAAGACTCCAGAAGCGCCCGTGTCCGCGCGCAATGCTTGTCGTGCCATCGGGTCAGCGTGGCGTCTTAATGGTGGAAGATGGTTCCTGTTCGCAATCATGCAGATAGGAAGCCCGCACGTGCCGCGAACGCCCGACAACACTCCTGACCGGTCACGGTTATAGCCGGATGCGGTAGGGCCGTCAATCGGGCCGGTCTTACGTCGGATCGGCAACAGATTCGCCTTCAAAATACGCGATCGCCAGAAGGTGGAGTTATGGGGACTAAAACCGCACGGAACAGTTCATGCCGAGATTGAGCAACGCCCTCCCGTCGTGGAAAGACATAGCGCCTGACGGTTCCCCTGGGGTCGGACGTAAATCTCGCGGCACAGAACTGGCCGATACAACAGCACGGGTGAGCGAAGGTGTCTTCGTCAGTCGCAGGGTGCGCGGATACAACGCTGTGATGACTCGCGGACCAGGCGCCATCGTAGATCGAGACTGACGTGGGTACACCCCTAATCAGTGGCATTCTGCCTCTGACATCACATGAGATGCTCCGCACCTTGGTTGCGGGAACCCTATCGTCACGGAGCGACACCGAGCAGGTTGATGGCAACTGTGTCGCCTGAGATAGACACGCAGTCTTGCGCGCTTCCCGGTTGCAATGCGGCGAGGCTGCCCGCTATCCTTCTCCGTGAACTTTGACTCAAAGCGAATGGCTCAGCGGTGGGGCTGATCAAAAGGCTAAACGTCCGCTTCGTCGGGACCGCACGACAGCGTATCACGTCATCTGCGACAACGTTAGTTGCTGAAAACGCGGCTGTCGGGTGATGCCGCCCGGTCAGATCCGGCCCGTATAATAAGCGCGAACAACTCCTTGATTTTCTTTCGAGGAAGCCATGGCAGACTCCGATCCGATCAAAAAGCAGCGAAAGTGCCCTGGCTCGGCCTTCAGCGCAATGATGCAGTCCCTCTCGAGCAGTTCCGGCTCTGGTTCGCAGTCCTCTCTGGACACGTTGCCCGTTGGGGATGTGACGCGCAAGAGAAAGCGTGCGCAGACACCGTCAGTTCTTCGTGCAGGTGCACTGTGCGGCACTATCGCAGAACTCGCGTTGCGATGCGCAGATTCGTTCAGCGAGGAGTGCGTCTGCGATGGGACGCTGGCGGAAATTAACGCAGTCCGCAGACACCTCTGTGAAACGCTTGCCACATTGACAGGAGCACCTACGAAGCTTCTGGCGACGCACCCCGCGCTTCATTGCGTTGATCCGGCTGCTGAGCGCTTCATCGCGCAGTTGTCCCGTTTGTATGACTGCGCCCCTGCATCCTCCCGCAAGCCGTCAGCATGAGGACCGGTGTCGGGCCCCTGCACTGATCGTTGCACCTTCCGGTCGCTGCGCCGGGGAAAGGGGGAAGTCGCCACGCTGGCAATCCCCAGAAAGGCGGGGCGCAGGAGCGTCTGTCAGAGATAGCCCCGGTGCGGAAAAGGTGGCAGAGGGGGATGCCGATCCGATCAAGTCGGTTGCAGGTCAACGATCAACTATCGACGGCCATCATCCTTTACCTGGCATGCCTGAGGGCTGGGCCACCGTGGCTCCATCAACGTGCCATGACCGCCAATGCTCATGCCTTGATTCACTGCCAATCTGATTTGCTGATGCCTGGTGATTCCGGCCGCCGGCACGTTATCGTTCCGGTTTCTACGCGCGCGGCGCCAAAGCCTGTACGGGATTTGTGGACCGCGGGCGAGGGCGAAGGGCCCACCAGCATCCTGAAGGGCGACGGTCATAGAGGGCAGGGTGCATGGAATTCGCGGCGGCTGAGGGCGGCCGCGGTGAGCGAGCGCGAGAATGGGTGACAGCCTTTGCAAGCAGCATCTCCCCGTCGGAGAAGTTATCGTAAAAGTACCGCCGCGCTGCGTGGTGAAGCGCGACCCACGACGGATCCGGATCACCAGTGCTTTCCCGACTTGCCGGTCACTGGTATGAGGGTCCACTATTGCTGGCCCGGCAGCAGCTTACGATGCGACGACCGGCACATCAGGATGACTTGTCGCCGCGAGCCGTGTTTTCGCAAGACATATGAATTTTTATTGTGAGAGAGAAATCGGGGGCGCTGCACGATTTATATTGGTTAGAATCCAGCGCTTGGCGCATCCTGCGTCTAGCGGTGCAAGTCTGCGGTTGCGATCCAGCCGGCAGGCGTCCGATTGCAGGTAATCCACCTCGCGATCGAAGATATATCCACTCAAAAGGAAGGACGATGGACCGACTCAACGTTGCCGCCAATGATAACCTGCTCGGTCTTCATGGTGAACCTCCCCATGAACGTATCCTTATGGCCTCGGATGCTGCGAGCGGCCTGCAGGCAATTATTGCGATCTATAGCACCACTCGCGGTCCCGCGTTTGGTGGCTGTCGTAACTGGCATTACGCAACCCAGCACGAAGCGCTGAACGACGCATTGCGACTGTCGCAGGGCATGGCCTTCAAGAATGCACTCGCAGATCTTCCTTTCGGCGGTGGCAAGGCCGTGATCATCCGGAATACGAAGATTCATGATCGCATGGAGCTGTTCAATGCGTTCGGGCGTATGGTTGAGTCGCTGGGTGGCGCCTACATTACGGCCGAAGACGTCGGTACGACGGCGGCTGATATGCGCGCGGTTCAGGCTGAGACCAGTTACGTCAGCGGGATCCCGCGTGGCGGCGACGTGTACGGCGGCAATCCGTCTCCCTATACCGCGTACGGGGTGTTCATGGGTTTGCGTGAATCAGTACATTGCGTACTGGGCGCATCGACGCTCGAGAACGTTACTGTGGCCGTTCAGGGGCTTGGTTCTGTCGGATGGGAGCTGTGCAAGCGCCTTCATGCGGCGGGCGCAAAGCTTGTTGTGGCTGACATTGACAGCGCCAGGACAGCCGAAGCGCAGCAGCTGTTCGGCGCTCAGATCGTCGACGCGTCGGAAATCGTGATGGCGAAGGCCGATGTCTTCGCGCCGTGCGCGCTGGGAGGTGCCATCACCGGGTCTGTAGCGTCGGATTGCAGGTTCCGTGTGATTGCGGGCGGCGCAAACAACCAGCTGATGTCGTTGGCCGAAGGTGATGTCCTTCATCGCCGCGGCATTTTCTATGCGCCTGATTTTCTCGTGAACGCTGGCGGCATCATCAGTTGCGCGCGTGAATACCTTGGCTCGGCACAGGAGCAGGCGGTGCTTGCCGAGATCGCTGAAATCGGGCAGCGGGTACATCAGCTGATTGAGCGTGTACAAACGACGGGGATGGCGCCAGCACGTGCCGCAGTTGCGTGGGCGCGTGAAAAGATGATTGCAGGCTGAGCGGCGGCGCAGAAGCGGATCTTCACTGTTTCCGTTCCGGGGAAGTCTCATTCTCCGTATCTGTGCGCCCGAACATGTTTGCGCTGGTGCTGGTGTGAGGTGCGTGCTGCAATATCTGGCGCACCATGCCCCAGTAGCGCTCTTTCATCGCCCGTGTAGCGCTGTCGTTGAAAATCCGACTCCAGGTTACTGAACTGTCCTCTGCCTCCTCTGCGAGCGACGCTTCTGCGACGCAGTCTGTGATTGCCCTTCAGGCTTCGTCCCGGTTGCACGACGCAAACCGACTGAACGGCCGTCATGGACGGCCCCTTTGCAAAGGCTGCTAGCGCGCGAGCGACGCTGGCGCGCGCTCAGCGTGGCCGGACAGATCAGGCCGGTAAGGATGCGCTTCTATTGTCACAAGTCCTAACAGACGGTCCCGCAGTAGATGCCAGAATGAGTCTGGATGTGATGCGGCAACGCGTAGGTCGGCTACGCAGAGGATATCCGGGCCGCGTCATATTCCACCCGTGCCGTTGCAGCCGGGCGTACAAAGATTCTTTGTACCCTTCCCTGACCTTTGTCTTGCCCAATCAAGGGCCACGGTCTGGAAGCGCTCGCGGGACCTGTCCAGTAACTCATGACTGGTCATGACTGGTAGTCGAATACGGGTCGCCGGTGCGGTCCATCCGCATGTAGACGGATCGCTTGATCGGGTGCTCGTGGATACGCCGGATCGCGACACCCCTCGGTACGTGCAGCCGGTCATCGCAGCGCGATCGCCTTTTTCTTCAATCGATCATCGCGAGTTCGCTGCCTTATTCCTGATGCAGATCTTTTTTGGCCTGCGGCGGTTGATTGTCACGCGTGCATCCGTTAGGGTGAGCGTCCTGCCTGCAAGACGCGGGCGTGTTATGGATTGTGATATGAACAAGCAGGAACTTATCGGTGTCGTGGCGACCATGACAGGTAACAACGCAACTGCAACGGGCGAGGTGGTCGACGCCATCCTTCAGATCGTAATGGCGGCGATGGTCCGCGGCGATACTGTCCAGCTGACTGGCTTCGGTCTGTTTTCGACCGGTACGCGCTCCGAAAGGGTAGGTCGGAATCCGTCAACGGGTGAAGCGATGACGATCGCTGCCTCAAAGACCGTCAGGTTCAAGCCCGCAAAACGATTCAAGGATGCGGTCAACGCACGCTAGTTCTTTGGCGGCCGCGCCTTCATTACACGAACATTGACGCCGCAACCGATGCGTCAGGCGGCACCAGTTGCCCGATGTGGGCTGACATAAGCGATTTCGAAGTCTGTACGTCTTATGGACTGAAGGGAATCAGAACAGCCATTCACATCGCCGGCCTCGGACCAGATCGAGGTTCGGGGCCGCGTTCCTGGCATTGCGCTGTCCCGAACCACTCGTTGAAAGCATGGACCGTCGGGCAGGGATAAGAACCATGTTCCCCAGGTGATCATCAATGGCGGTATAAGCGGTTGAATGCATGGATGCGCCCTGTGGTCCCTTGTTATACATAAAGCAAAGTTCAGGACGAGGCACCCGTCGAAACGGAATAATACGGCACGCGAGGTGGACCTGGGCAAGTGAGGCGCACTATTGATGTGGGCGCGTCAACAGAGCCCCGCTGACTTTACTGGGCAAGTTGAATGGCTGCTGCTTGAGAGAGCGTTTTGCGCATAGAAGGAGGAGTAGACATAACCTGATTCTCGGATGTCAGGTGAGAGGAACGATAACAACCCTGTGGCTTTATCGTCTATCTTTCATTTGCAATGCCTGGGATTTGTTTCGGAAGGTGGTCGTGCGCGCGATGTTAGCCTGCATCGTTGTGTCATTCGTGATGCAGCCATCATGATGGCTACACCTGTTCCAGATGTTACGGGGCCCAGGTGTGAATGCCGGATAGCGCAAACGGGTCAGTCAGGCCCGAGCGAGGGTAGCCATACCAGAATTGCCTCGGGAATGCACGCCAGTAATGTGGCCGCCAGTATCGCGAATGCGATTACTGCGATTGCCAGAAAGGTGAACATGACTTTGCGGTGGTGCCCATGAGGGTCGACTGACAGACATGCGTAACAGAAATCCGCAGTCAGGCTCACCGGTCGTTTGCAGTCGGAGCAGTATGGCATCAGTCTCTTCAGGCGGAAGTATCGACAGGGCGCGTTTCAGTTCCGAAGGAAATCTGGAACGAGTTCAGTGGGCAATATCACTGGTAGCCAGGCAAAAACCCACGCAAAGAAAAGTAGTGAAAGAATGACCAGCGCTGAGCCAGCGAGGAAACGCATCGTAGCTCGAACACGGCGGTGCAGGTTGCGTTGGTGACTTAGCGGATCTCTGGACTGGCAGCTATAACAGTAGGTGGCATTGTTTGCCACGGGTCGCGCACAGTCGCAACATTCGGCCAGATGGCGCAACGTCTCCATGTCGTTATGCATGATTATTAGTCTCTCCGGTTTTGCCGGATACTGTAAAGCGCATGAGTGGTGCGGATGGCATCAGCCAGGCGTTCAAGACCGGCGTTTTTGCCGGGACGCAAATGTTAGCAGGTCCCAAAAAATAGTGTAAGAGCGCTCGTTCGCCATCGTGACCAGACGATGTTGTGTCTCGGCAAGGTGTCCAACGCAGATAGCACACTGAAAATGGGAATATCGCGATCCATGTGCCGTTTCTTCGCGCGGTGACTGAGTCCGGCGCGTGGCGCCTTTCATGCCGGAAAAGGCTCCTCCCCGTTCAGTAAAACGAACGAATTTTCGCTAGCAAGAGGAGGGCAGACACTTTCGTATTTGCGGGTCAGATCTGTAGCCCTGTTTGACCGATCATACCTCTTTGCTGCCTGAATTCGGCGGTGGTCGCCCTACCACTCCTGCTTCAGTTCGGGCATATCGCTCAGATCCCTGCAGCCTCAACGGCACGCATATGGAAATACTCGCGGCTGCCGTATGTGCAGCTTCAGGAGAGGCGTGATACATCGCGTGATCAGCCGGGTCTGAACGCCTTCGCGGTGGGTCACTGAAATCCGCTGCCTGGACATCAGCATGGCGAGCGACGTGTTGTCCGGGAGAGAATGGTTAGCCGATCGTCAACAGGACGCACGCGTCGGAGATACGGTTACACCCTGAAGATCCGATCAACAAGCCGATGGGCGCGCCGCTGCATTTCCTCCTGTCTTCGTGCGCGTTCTTCGGCCTTGCGCAATAGTTCCTCTGCTGCAAGCCTGCCTGCCAGTTGCTGTTCCTGCTCAAAAAGTCTTACTTCGTCGGAAATGCGTTGCAGATACCAGTCAAGATCGTCCATTGCGCCTCCTCCAGAGTTATGGTCGATAGAATTATTTTTGTAGGGTCAGTCTGCGGTGATTGCGCCATACTGGCGTTCAGCGGTATGCAGACTTCCAAGCGAACCGAGAACAGCTTTCTTCATCAAGCGAAAAAGATGCGCGTGTCCTTCAGGAGTGACACGCGCAAACCGAGAGCATCGAGGCACATCAGGTACGAAGTCAGATGCAATTTCGCGTTGCGTCGGATCCGTCATTCAAGATTAGAAGTTGGAAGACATGCTTGCCGTGAGCAGTTGTGAGCATTCCTGGCTGGCCTTGGTCGCTGGCGTTGACCTGGCCATCGGCTTTGTTCCTGCCGCGTTCAGCAGCAAGGGTTCGCAGGCGCGGCTCTGCGGTCGGAAGCTGTCGGATCAAGTCGCACCGGAGCGCAGCATGGTGTGCACGTCAATCGCCTGCTAGGGACGCAGCGGGAAGAAGATATGGTTCACTCCGGATGTCGTCTGATGAAACGTATGTGCAGACGCTGCCTATCGCAATAACGTGCAGCGTTAGGCGATCGCGTCGCCCGCTTTCAGGAGGCGGGAGCGAGTTAGCCTTGATATCGTCAAAGCGCTCAACAAATCAGCATGCCGGTCACCGAGACAGTCGGCCCGCTGGCAGGGTCGAGCGTGCGTGCTTTCCCGGCGCCGCCAGTTAGCCACGCAGCGTTGCAGACTCTGCTGCCTGTTGCATGGCAGTAGCTAGCTGGCAGTGGCTAGCTGGCAGTGGCTAGCTGGCAGTGGCGGTCCTGACTGCAAACCAAGGCTTACAGGCAAGCGCCCGGCAGCACTTATCCCTGGGGGATTGTCCGGCTAACCGGAACGCATGCCCGACTCCAGCTGTTCTCGTTCGTTGCCCTCGGCCAGTATGGCATGGGTGAGCGGGCGGTCCCGCTCAGACAGGCCGATGTACTGGTCGATGTAGCGCTCGACGGTATAACAGCTCTTGACTATCGCATCGAATTCGTTTGAAAAAGGTCGTCCGCCTGAATCGCCAAGCGTGAAGGAGCCGAGAAAGGCAAGGTGGTCCGGCTTCTGTATTCGCACGTCACAACGAAGGGGCGTGCTACCGCGTCCCCCATCAATGCGCATACCTGAGGCGCAACGCGGTTGCAGATATATTCCAAACCCTCGGTAACAGAAAAATCGCTCAACCATGATTTTTCTCCCTCAAGTTGAGGCAGGGGAATCAGCATCACAGGCCGGCAGCCGCTGCAAATTGGCCCGCCAGAGGCTGATGGCGTTTCGCCGCGTGAGCATGCCTTGAGGCGCGGAACCTCAGACTCAACGCCTGGCGGAAATTCAGGTGGCAGGTTCCCACTCGCGCTGCGCGGTGTTGCGATGGCAGTGCTCGTTGATCCGGCGCTCCGCCGCGTAACAGCCGTACAGGGCGGCCTCGAATTCGTCTGTGAACGGCTCACTTCCGTTGTAGTCGAATGTCATCACATCGAGGCGAAGCTGTGAACCGTTTGGACGGATACAGATATGGCAACGATAGCGGGGCGCGGCCGGCACCATTGCGTCGATGTCCCGTTCTTCGACCAGGGAGATGTGAAGAGCGATTTCGAAGCCGCGGAAACTGTAATAACGGTAGCCCATGGTGCAAGTTCCTTATACTGCAATGTCTTCAAAATACGCTGCTGCGACGAGGATTGCCGTTAGCGTGCGTGATTGACCCTTTTTTAAGCTCGCGGGGTCATGCGACCCATGCCTGGCTTTGATTAAACGTCTCGCCAGCTCGCAAGTCGGCGCTATCCCGCGGTCTCTAAGCTGATGTGGCGAGAGAGAGCCGGGTGCTCCCGGCCGTTGTGATATCGCTCGCAAGGCGAGCGGCCGGAACGATTCGCAGTTACTGATCGGCTGCCTGACCACGAGTGCACGAGCGCCTTTCGGGCCTGCACGTCGGGCGGCCGGACCGCTCATCAAGCCTCTGAAGTGGTAGTTTCCGTCTCGCTCAACGAGCCTCGAAGCGGGGTTTCTCACAGGAAACGTTGCTTTGGCGGAGCGACGGTCCTCAACCCGGCCGACGCCGTTCGAGGCGCTGCCGGCAAGGTTGCCTGCTGGACGCCGGCTGTCTGCAGCGACCCCCGTCGCTATCACGCCGGCCGCCGGGTACGAGGCTGCGGGCTCGCGACGATGCATCGATGGCCCGCAACTGCGGCGGGCCGGATGTCTGTAACGCTTGAGGAGGGTAGACGGGTAACGGCATCGTCTGGCCGGTTGTTCTCCAGAAGCCGGCAAGGAGGCGCTGGAGGCCTCTCCGGTTGCCCTGTACGGCACGTGGCAGTGTCCAGGGCGAGGTTTGCCAGCTGGAGGCTTATGCTGGTCGAGAGGTCACACCAGTTCGATGGGCTGGTTGCTGCAGGTCGCAACATCCGTTCAGGCGTGCAGGGAGTCGGGACACCGCAGATCGTCGGTGGGCAACGCTGTCAGGCAAACTTGCGGTGATAAAAACCTCGTCATTGCCAAGACCGTCCTGGACTGTCTGCACAGGGCCCGAATTCTGGAAGGGGCCGGATGAATCGTGGAGTTGTCATGAAATCTGTTCCAAACCGTCCAATGCTGCACGATGACGCAGACCGCGAGATCGGCGCTCGATGCTCAATAGCAATCTCGGCCTGCATTGACATGACGGATGCCGCGGTCGTTATCGGGGTAACGGAGCAGCTCCATACCCGTACGCGAGCCCCTTCTATGCTTCACGCTGTCTCGACCATGGTTGTTGCAGGGGCGGTCGGAGATTCGCGACATTGAACCAGACGTGATCTGTGACCGTCGCATGCCGTCATGTCGTGATTCGCGTCGGCCACTCAAGACCCCATGAGGATGAGTAGTCGCATCCATGCGACTCAGCAGGCAGGCGACGCCGGCAGTGCATGGTGCCGGGAAGCGTAGCAACAGTGCAGACGCAGCATGTGTACCGGGCAAATGGGGGAGGCCACTTCGACGCGCCGGGCGCAGCCAAGCCGCGGATTGCACCGCAGGTGCTTCCCGGACAAGGTCTTACTCAGCGCCGCAACGCGCTGGTGAGAATGCCTCACGCCCGCGACGCGTCCGGGCGGCTTGTGAAAATATTGCCGCAGGCGGCTCGGGAATGCTCTGGACCGGCCGGCCTTCCTGTCAGGCGAGCCTTGCGTACCTTGTGGCCCCAGTGCCATGCATCCAGACATTGCCTGGGTTGCGCAGCGGTCGCCCGCGACATGCCGGTCGATGTGATGGGGGGATTATCGGCACTCTCGCTGCCGTCACCCCGGTATGCGTGCGGGCGGGCCGGGCGACGTTTGCCCCGGGGGGCTATTACGGCGCCCGCGTTGCGGGCCACCGCGATGCCTGACACAGGGGCCGGGGCGCACGCAAGGAAGTCAAGATGCCCTCGCTATCCACATGTCCGCGTCTGGAAAGATTCGGCGCGTGGACTGTGTGGCCATCCCAAAAAGAACGGTATGCCACGTCGCGCCCCTCGATGTCATGAATGATCACGTGACAGTAAAGCAAAGATCGCTAGGATGCCTGTTTGCGGTCGGTGGTGTTCGTCGCGCAGGTGGGCTGCGCTATGAACACCCTGGCCGCGTCGTCACGCACCTTGTCTCCTTCAGTGACCCATTCACTGAATTCGCCCGTCCGGTCAGCCGGACGGGCTCTTTCTCAATTTTGGCCGGTGACTCCACCAATCCGGGCGCGAAGGCTCACGAACCTGCTGGGCCCATGGGGCCGGGTGATCGGGTTACAGGCAGGAATGGATGCGAGGCCCGACAGTACAGGGCACGGCGAAAATCGGGATGCGGGAGAAAACTTTCTGATGATCATCGCCTCAAATGCGTGAATCAACGAGTTAGCGCTTAACGGTGCAGGCCGGACGGCCCCGGTTACGTATCGTTGTGTGCGACGAAAACGGGCGGGTCAGGGCGGTGATGCAATCGCTAGCCACGGTTGGCCGGGTAAGCAGGGAAGCAAGCGGATGATGGAGAAAATGACGGATATTCGGGACCTGAAAAAGCAGCTGGGTCACCTGAACCTGCTGATCGCCGAAGCAAAGGAAAAGGAAAAGGCGGCCGCACTGGCAGCCTTCAGATTACAGGTCGAGGAATATGGGATTACGGAACTCGAACTGCTCAGGGGGCTCGGCTTTATCAAGATGCGTGCGAAGACCGGTGGCTCCGAGTACTACGATCCCGACACCGGTCGTCGCTGGTCGGGCAAGGGACGCATGCCTAACTGGCTGAAGGGCAGGAATCCGGAGGATTACCGGATTGTCCCGACGGCGAAGCCCTGGTGGCCGGAACGGGAGTCTGCAGGCTCATGAGGAGGGGCGTCCATTATGGACTTTCCGGCCGCTTTGCGCGGGCGAAAACATATGCGTAAGCAGTGCGGCACAGGGAATCAGGAGTAAGTGGGCGGCGACCCTGATGCGGGTGCACGATCTGCGTCGATGACTCTGGTTCGTCGCACGCGTAAGACATCTGCTCCATTCGCTGGTCGCGCCGGACAGCAGACTTCCTGAACTGTATGGCATATGGCCCCCCGCTGTCGCCGCCCCGCGGCAATAATAACTTTTGAAGTGCCCGTTTTCAGATGCCACGCTCCTCGAAACCGCGCCGTACGCACCGTCACCCATCGGCGCGCGCTCCTCTTAGCCGCACCTTGCTGCTGCCGTTATCAGCGGCCGTGGCACGCGAACAATCGCTGGAGAATCATCTGTCGCTAGCCTCGCTGCGCGCCGGCCACGCGAGTGTCGACGTGATGGCGCGCCTGTTCAATGCGATCGGCACCGCACGTTGCCTTCATGAGGCGGATCACGGGCGGGACGCTGCCGAGCGAGCAGACTTTGACCGTGCCTGGCAGGTTCTCCTTGAACGGTCACGAAACGGACGCAACGCGAGTCTGGTCGTCACTGAAGAAGACTTCCGCTTACTGGCGAGACTCGTCTCGCTGCACGATGAGCAGATGACTATAACGCCCCTTCACCGGCTGCTGGCCGCTCGCATGCGGTTTAACGAGTCGCTTCGTCAGACTTTGAAACCGGCGCCGCCAGCGGCTGACGAGGCCGGCGCCCCGGACACCGCGGGTTGATGGAGATGGCGCCGGTAATGCGAGGGCGGATGGCCGGGTGTCCGGACCAACGGGACGGACAGGGTGGGAGAAAGTAATGCAGTCCAGAAGTGCATTTTGTTGTGCAGTCAGGAGTGGCGTTGAGACAGTCTTCGCTGTGCTGCCTGGCGGTCGTCTGACGCCACAGGACAGGCAGTTCCTGCTTGGCCATATCATGACTATTCTTGAGGAGCTTTCCCGGGAGTTCGACGGCAAGCCGCCGACGGTGAAGCAGTCGCGTATCGGTCCGTGGCAGCGCTGTGCAATATCTGCAGCTGATCCGATGGACTTCGTGAGCCCGGACATGCTGATCGACGACTATCGGAAGCGCATTGAGACCGTGGCCGCCTTGTGGAAGGACGAAATGGCGCGCAGGTGGCCGCGACGCAAACAGTTCGCAATGACGATGCGCGAGCAGCTCTATGAACAGGACAACGACCGCTGGCGGGCGTATGCCGCCTGGATGCGTCGCACGTTGCCGTGGTTTGGACGGGAGGCTGGCAAGCGCCTACATGCTGGCGGATGAAATGCACTGGCGCATACGGCCGGAAGGCTTGGAAAAATGACTGCACGGTCGCGCCGATTGCTGAAAACTGTCCTGCGGGCTTTAGTCTTTGCCGCACCACGCAGGGATGCTGATCAGAGATATGACTCTGACATAGTCGACCTCGATGGGGCCGGGAATCCTGATACCCTAAATGCTCTTCGTTTGCTTATCTCACTGCAACCCGTTCCTGCTGCTCCGGTTTGCAAGTCGTCTGTTCTGTTCGGACGAGATATTTACGTGTTGGACCTGCCCGTCGTTAAGCTATACCGAGTCAGACCAACGCTGCATGATCGGATTTGAAACGCCACGCGGCTCATGGCTGCCGTGCATGACCGAAGCGAGTCGTCCGGGACCGCTGTTTAGCCGCAACAGTTACGCGCAGCCAGCTGCTACCTGCTCATAGCGATGGAAAGCGTTCGCCAGTGCCATTTGTGCGTAAAGCCTGTCAGGTGGCTTCCTGCGCCTGTGCTGGTAACGCTGCGCCGATGTGGCAAGCGACTGTTGTGTACGCTCGATGTGCCCCTGTCCTTTCGATGACTGGTACCCCTGACGCACTGAACCCAGGCAGTGGTCGTTAATGAGGACGATGTTGGCCTGCGATGATGCTTTCATGTCGTCCTCGATCACGGGTTCGGTCTCGAAGTGCAGCGCGCCGGCCGCTTCGTCAGGAATCAGAAAGCGGGAATGGCTGACTACGGCCAGGCGATCGCGAGCCGTTGACGCTCGCCGCCCGGGAGGGTTCCTGTGGTGGTAATGACGCAGTTGACACGCCGTCGATGTGTCTCCAGATATGCGCGCGCGTTGTTTTGACGGCTGGCAGGCTGGGCATGCACGGGTCAGTAACATCGCGTATGTCCGGACCGGTATATGGATCGGTATATGAACTGGCCAAGGCTGGTTATGTCTGCCCGCCATTCTGGATCTGGCAAACGGACGCAGCCTCGGCGCCCCAATCTCCCGGCGCATCACCATACAAGTGGTTCCAGGCAAAGCGCAGGGCATGCTGGCCGCGCGAGCCCGGGCGACGTTTAGTTGTTACACTCCGATCGAATTCGTAAATATCCAGGGCGGCCAAACCAGAAATTCGCATCGAATCCAGATGCGACGTTCACCAGGAGCCATCGTGCTTCCGCGTGAGAGAACGCCTCAATCGAAAGCTTCGTCGCATCCCTTGAACGCCGAGCGCATCTGTCAGGAGCGCGTACGAACCATCTTCCGTCTCGCGGTCATATCGGCGACTGGTGTGACGGCGACTCCGATTGGCAACGTCAGCAAACCCTTTGCGCAGTTTTTCTTCTCCAGTCGAATCGGGGCCTCGAGCGTCCTGCATGAGTTCCCGACCTGGACACGGGCCCGGATCACATCCGGCTGTCGCCGCAGGGCATCAGATCAGGTTATCTCCTTCTGGATGCTCCCTTATCGCTGTCGAAGACTTCTGGGCCTGAAGATCAGATGTCGATGATTCAAAATCACAAATGCTAATTTGGATTAAGTAATAAGCATGAAATAATAAAAAGTTCGGCTCTCCCAAGCCGTATTTAAGGCGTGAAAATACACAAATCTGTTGAAACGACAATACTTGGAGTGCGTGTTGCAGGGTGCCGACAGTCATCGATTTTTTGTAATCAAAAACGATGTCGTCATCAAAGTCTTTTGCTATCTTTCAAGCCGTTTCGTTGAAACAACAAATGAAGATTGGCATGGCAGCTGTTTGCCTTTGCGCCGTTTAATTCGCAAATCCGGAGAAAAATCCAATGAAAAAGTCGCTTCTCGCTCTCGCCGCACTGGGCGCGTTCGCAGGCGTCGCTCATGCCCAGAGCAGCGTGACCCTGTACGGTATCATTGACGAAGGTTTTAACATCACCACCAACGTGGGCGGCAAGCACCTGTACAACCTGTCGAGCGGCGTTTTGCAAGGCTCTCGCTGGGGAATGCGCGGCACGGAAGATCTGGGCGGCGGTCTGAAGGCAGTCTTTGTGCTGGAAAACGGCTTCGACGTAAATAACGGAAAATTGGGCCAAGGTAACCTGATGTTCGGTCGCCAGGCTTATGTAGGTTTGGGTGGCGCGCTTGGCACGGTGACCCTCGGTCGTCAGTACGACTCCGTGGTTGATTACGTTGGGCCGCTTGAAGTGGGCGACCAGTGGGGCGGCTACATCGCAGCTCACCCGGGTGACCTCGACAACTTCAACAACGCGTATCGCACTAACAATACGGTCAAGTACACGAGCGCGAACTACGGCGGCCTGACGTTCGGCGGCACGTACAGCTTCGGCGGCGTCGCAGGCAGCGTGACGTCGAACCAGATCTGGTCGCTGGGCGCTGGCTACAACAACGGTCCGTTGGTCCTGGGCGTCGGCTACTTGAATGCCCGCACACCGGCCGCTGCAGGTGGTCTGTTCAATAACGGTAGCACCGCAGCCTTGAACCAGCGGGCAACGCTCACGACGCCGGCAAGCTTTGCCGTAACCTCGTCGATCTATTCGGGTTTTGCATCGGCTAACACGTACCAGGTAATCGGCGCCGGCGCGGCGTACACCTTCGGTGCGGCTACGGTTGGCGCAACCTATTCGAACGTCCGCTTTGGCAATCTGGCCTCTGCATACTCTTCCGGCCTCGCAGCATATCGCGGTCAGTCGGCAACGATGAACAACGCAGAGCTGAACTTCAAATATCAGTTGACCCCCGCGTTGCTCGTTGGTGCGGCGTACGACTATACGCGTGGTGTGCAGCTTGGCAACGCTTCGCGTGCGCAATACCATCAGGGCGCACTCGGCGCGGACTATTTCCTGTCGAAGCGGACCGACGTGTACGTGGTGGGCGTGTACCAGCATGCCTCTGGCGAGACGCTTGATGCAACGGGCGACATGATTCCCGCGACCGCTGATATCAATGGCCTTTCGGCCGCTTCGGGACAGAACCAGTTCACCGCACGGGTTGGCATCCGCCACAAGTTCTGACAACCGACTGATATCTGTTCTACTGAAAGAGGCGCGAGCGCCTCTTTCTTGATTCTGACTCCATGCGAATTGCTTTCTGCACCGAACGCGGTATCGTAAAAAGAGGAGATACTGCGCATATTCCGTCCAGAATCCAGGACTATCACGAATTCAGAACAGTCGCCTCACTGTTCCGTGCGCTCAAGGTCTCCACATGGGACGTGGTCATCGTTGGGTGGAATCTGCCCGGTATCAATGGACGGGACGTGCTGCAACGGGTGCGGGCGATGTTTCCTGTCATACCGCGACTGGTGTTTCTGACGGAGCACGCCGAGGCCGCCGACATCGTGTATGCGCTTGAGAACGGCGCAGCGGACTATATTATTGCCCCGCTGCCGCCTGCGGTTCTACGTGCTCGCCTTGATGCCCATCTGCGCGCACAGATCGTCTCGAGAAAATCAGGCGACCTGCCATTAACTCTGCCTGACGATAGTGATCTGGATATGCAGCTTGGGGGGTACGTTTTTAACCAGCGTCGTCAATATGTGGATATCTGCGGGCAGCGAATTTATCTGCGCCCGAAAGAGTATGTTCTTGCACTGCTGCTGTTCCGTAGTCCTGGACGCGTAATTGCACGCGAATGCCTGCACGAAGCTCTTTGGGGAACCCTCAAGAACTTTCCCTCACGTGCCCTCGATGTACACATCTGTCGCTTGCGCAACACATTGCAGCGGGCTCAAGGGAACGATGCCGAGATCGTTCAGGTCCGCGGCGTAGGGTACAGGGTTGATCTGGCCAGGGCCTGCCCTTGACCATCGTGCCGGTCAGGCAGGGAGTGCACAAATGCGCACCATCCGAAAAGTTGCTGATTCAGACTCCTGATCGACCATAAGCTTCTAATGTCCGTAACGCAGGACGCCCGTGTTCGTCGTTTTTATAAAAATCCCTTTAAGACTCAAGCAGACATGCCAAGCCAAACGACAAGGTTGATCACGGGGTTAGCCCAGAGGGAGGCTGCCAGGTCTGCTGTCGTCTTTGCGTTGTGCCCTGATGCCGGTGGCGCGCGTCGCCCGTTATGGATGCGCGTGACTGCTGCCGTCATGGCATCGGTCATGTATCTGGGTCCCCTGGCATTGCTCGGTGACGAAGTGGCCAACGCCGCGCCGATCGTCGATCCGCGCGCACCAATCCAGTTTCAGCCAACGGTCACGAAGACCAGTACGGGGGTCCCTGCACTTAACATTTCCGCGCCGAATTCCAGTGGTCTGAGCGTGAATAGCCTTCAGTCGCTGAACATTGATTCGACTGGTCTGGTGTTCAATAACAGTCTTGTAAGCGGGACGCCGCTGCTGGGTGGCACGCTGGGGGCTAATCCGAATCTGAACGGTCGGACTGCGTCGGTGATTCTTGCGCAGGTGACGTCGACAGGCGCAGCCTACCGAAGCACGCTGGCTGGCCCGCTTGAGGTTTTCGGTGATACGGCGAGTGTGATCATCAGTAATCCGAACGGCCTCAGTATCAACGGTCTCGCAGTCACGAACGCATCAAATCTGACTCTCACGACAGGTACGCCGCAATTTCTCACGGGTGTGGGTGGCACGTCAACCGATTTTGCGCATGCGGCGGCGGTAGCGTTTTCAGTGAATTCGGGTGACATCCAGGTCAATGGGCCACCGGGCGCAAATGGCACACCGGGAGCGGGTATCGAAGGAACGGTGGGCAATCTTGATCTTATAGCGCAAACGATTGCGGTGAATGCCCCGCTGTACGCAAATCAGAAAGTTAACCTGATTGCGGGCAACCAGATGGTCACACCGACGGCCTCGGATTCCACCGGCGTCACCTACGCCACCACGTCCAACGGCGCAGCAAATACTCTTTCGGCCATCCCGACCGCGGACGGCCTCGCGATCGACGCGTCGAGCTTCGCGCCGATCACCGCGGGACGCATCTATATCGTTGCGACAGCGACGGATATGGGGGTGAAGAGCCTTGGGCCGCTGGCCGCAACGGCCGGTAATGCGGTGATCAACGCGAATGGCGACGTGACGGTCGCCAACACCTTCGCGAACCAGGATGTGCAGATCACGAGTGCCGGTTCGACGACGATGTCGGGCACCGGACTTTCGAACCAGAATTACACCGTCAATGCACGCGGCGATATCACGTCGACTGGCACCGTGTCGGCGGGACAGAACGCCACAATGACTTCAGGTGGCAATCTGTCGGCCGCATCGGTTGCGGCCAACGGCGATACGAACCTGAACGCCACCGGCTCGATGACGCTTGGTTCAGTCTCGGGCCAGAATCTGGCGCTTCAGACAACGACGGACGATCTGACCGTCAATTCGGCCGTGACCGCTCCCGGTACGCTGACGGCAAGCGCCGGTCGGGATCTGACTGTTAACGGATCGGTTCAGGGCGGCAGCACGGTCGCCTTGACTGCCGCGCGCAACGCCGCGGTGAACGGGTTGCTATCGGGCGTCGGCAATACCTCGGTCATCGCGACGACGGGCAACGCGAGTATTGCGGGCAACGTACAGACCAACGGCACGTTCACGGCGAGCGCCGCGCGGAACGCAACGCTGGGCAGCACAGTCCAGTCACAGGGACCGGTATCGGTTACCGCGCAGAACGGCTCACTCACCGGCTCAGGCAACATCGCGTCATCCCAGGGCTCGGTGTCGCTCGATGCGGGCGGCAACATCGGATTGACCGGCTCGCTGCAAAGCGCGTCCACGCTCAGTGCAACCGCTGGAGCAAATGCCAGCCTCGGCGGCACGCTCACCGCGTCCGGTGCGATCACGGTGACGACCGGGCAGGACACCACGATCGGCGGCAACGCGACGAGCGGATCGACCCTGACCGTGACGGCAGGCGGCAACGCGACCGTGCAGGGAGCGGCCGCTTCTGTGGGCAATATGAGTCTGCTCGCCAATGGCGGCACCCTCGGCACGACCGGTAACGTGACCACGCTTGGCACATTGAGTGCCAGCGGCCAGCAGGGAGTGAACCTTGGCGGCACGGTCTATAGTCAGGGCAATGCGCAGATCAGTTCCAGCACGGGGAGCGTCGCCGTAGCCGGCACGCTCGCGAGTCCGGGCACGATCGGCATCAATGCGGCGCAGGATGCGACCGTCACCGGTCTGCTGCACAGTGGCGGTAATAGCACCGTCACGGCCACGCGCGATGCGAACCTGAATGGCGGGCTGGAGGTCGACGGCGCCGGCAACGCGACTGTCAATTCCGGGCGTGATATCAATGGCACGGGGGCGGTGAGCGTTGCGAACAATGCCACGCTGTCGGCCGGCCGCAATATCGGCGTCTCGGGCGCGATCCAGACGGGCAACAACCTGAGCGCTACAGCCGCCACTAACCTGTCGGTCGGACAGACTACGGCAGTCGGCACCGAAACGCTTACCGCGACCAGTGGCAACGCCACGCTCGCGGGCAATGCACTTTCGGGCAGCGACATGGCGGTGAGCGCGGGCGGCAACGTGAGCACGCAGGGATCCGTCCAGAGCCTGGGCAACCTGAATCTCAATGCCCGTGGCGGCACGCTCAACGCAGCCAGCACCGTGTCGACGGCGGGGACCGCAACGCTGAACGCTGCACAGAACCTGACGCTCGCCGGCCAGACAACGGTGACGAAGGACGCCACGCTCACGGCCAGCAACATCACGACCCAGGGCGTCGCCGTCGGCGGCAACCTCACGGCGACCGCGCAGACCAGCCTCGACACGTCGGCTGGCCAGCTGAACGCGGTGTTCAATGCGAATGCGCCCGCGCTGAGCGTCAATGGCAATGCCACGCTGTCGGCGGCAAACGTCAAAACTGCCAATGCGGTAATCGGCGGCACCCTGAGTGAAACGGGCACCACGAGCCTGACGACGGGAGGCACCGCGGCCTACCAGGGCAACGCAACCCTCGCAGGCGGAACGGTGAGCAACGTCGGCCAGCAGACGGCCGCAGGCAATCTTACCGTCACGGGCTCCACGGTGACGAATCAGGGAGCGCTGTCGTCGCTGCAGACGATGACGGTCAACGCAACGGACCTCAATAATTCGGGCACAGTCTATGGGCCGACGACGGATCTGGCGGTGGCGAACGGCACCACGAACACAGGCGGCCTGCTGGCGACGACCATCCTGACGCTTTCCACAAATTCGCTGACTAACAGCGGCCTGATCTTCGCGGGCGATGTGAACCACCCGACCAGCGCGAGCGGTGACACGAACGTTACGGTCAACGGCGGCAATGGCAGTTTCAACAATACCGGTGGGCAGATTCTTGCCGCTCGCAACCTCTCGCTCGCGCTGCCGAACCAGTCGGTCGACCCGTCGGCTGGCACCTTTGGGACCGTGAACGGCGGCAGTGCGCTGAACCTGTCGGCGCAGGCAGTCAATAACTCGGGGACGTGGACGTTGCCGGGCACCGCCGTGACCGTCACGGCATCGCAGGGTATCAATAACGCAGGGACGATCAACCATGGGACGGGCACGCTCGCCCTGAACGGCGCGGTCAACAATTCCGGCACCGTCACCGCGCAGGACCTGACGATCAATGGCGCCCTCGCGAATCTGACAAACGCGACGGTCCAGGCCAACGATGCACTGACGATCAACGGCGCCGGAACGAACACCGGTACCGTTGAAGCGGCCAACACGGTGACGATCAGTGGGTCGAGCTACGACAACTCGAACGGCACCACGAAGGCTGGCAATGCGGGCAGCCCGTCTGGCAGCGGGAACCTGAGCATCAATCTCACGGGCGACCTGGGCAATGCAGGTGGCACGCTGACGGCGACCAACGACATCGGCATTACCGCAAACAACGTCAACAATTCGGGTGCCACAGGTAGCAGGACGATTACGACCACCACGACGGTCAACAATCCGGGGCTCGCGCTGGGGCTAGTCGTGGGGACCGACACGATCGACATGGCCAGCAGCTATGGGGCCGCCGAAAACGGATATTGCTGCACGGTGGCTGGGTTCTCCAACAAGGTGACGCTGGCCGACGCTGTGTCTGCGAACGGCGTAGTCGACCCGACATCCATTAACAACCAGCTGGTGGCGGACCGGTTTCCGTGGGGAGTGCTGACCGGAAGTCCGGCACTCGTGTCCGGCAACACCGTCACGCTTGTCGAAGTGCCGGTGACGGGTACGGACGGTCAGGGAAACCCGATCATCCAGAACCTCTGGTTCGTCAGGACTGCGGCGAACGCAGCGGGTGCGATCGCCACGGTGACGCTCAACCTGCCGACTGCAACGGAGACCACCACGACCACCGGCGGCACCGCCGGTACCACCTCGGTGATCGCCGCTGGCCACAACGCCAGCATCACGGCGAACAGCCTCAATAACCAGGGCGGCACGGTGAGCGCGGGGAACGACGCGTCACTGAACCTGCAGTCGCTGAACAATGGCGGTTCCAGCTATACCTCGACAGTGACGGATACCGTCGACGTCGCCTCGATCAACAGTTTCCTGACGCAGGCCCCCTCGACGATCTCGGTCTGGAGCACGGTCACGAACGGCGGCACCGGCTGCCCGAACAGCCGTGGCGCGTGTATCGATCCGTCCGGCATCCAGCTCGCGGCGCCTGGTACGGTAACGCCGTTGTCCACGTCGTCCTCGGTGACCGTGCAGGGCGCGACCGGACAGGTTATCGCCGGGCACGACCTGAATCTCTCGGGTGGCAATCTCACGAATGCCGGCACACTCGCCGCAGCAAACAACGTCAACATCGATGCAGCGAGCTTCACGAATCAGGGCACGAATGTCGGGACGGTAACGACCACGGCCGGCTGCGCGTCGGGGTATTCGGCAGGCTGCTCGGGCCTGAATACCACGAACCCGAGCTCGCAGTCCTACGCCTATCAGCAGACCAACAGCACGGTCACGGCGGGCAACAACCTGGTGATCGCGGCGAACTCGGTGACCAACACGTATGGGAATCTGGTCGCGGCGGGTACGGTTGCAATCGGAGGTGCGGGCACGACTGCGGCCAACGCGACGCAGGCGGCAAGTTTCACGAATACGTCCGGTTCGATCGCGGCCAACAATGTGCAGATCAACGCGGCCAGCGTTGTGAACACGATCGCTGCGCCGGTGCAGGTTCACCAGAACTACGGCAGCGCGTCGCCGTTCGCCGGATGCGGACAGAATTGCGAGGCGTACATTGACGTGCAGGCGGGAAATCCGGCGTCGATCACCGCAAACAATAATCTGTCGATCACCAGCAATACGTTCAGTAACACCGGTAGCCTCGTCACCGCGCTGAACAACGTGTCGATCAGCGCGACCAGTTCTGCGACGAGCGGCAGCCAGTTGTTGAATGCGTACTGGCACGCCAATCCGGGTGGCTTCAGCGTGTGGGGCTGCGCGAGCAATCCGTCGCTGTGCCAGACGCTTTACGGTAGCGCGTACTCGGCAAGCGACGTGCAGAACCCCGCTGGCCTTCCTTCGTCCGTCGGGCTGCCTGACTTCGTAACGGGCACGATCCAGGCGGGGAATACGCTGTCGGTGAATTCGCCAACGCTGACCAACACCGGCAATGTTATCGGTACGACGGTGGCGCTGAGCGGCTCGCAGCTGGTCAACGGCCTGACGAATCCGCACGTCTATACCCCGCCGCCTGTCGTGTCGAATCAGGTGATTTCGCTCGGCCCTCCGGCGGTGTCGGGCAGTGCAACGACGACCGTCAACAGCGCGGGGCTCGTCACGACCCTCACCGGGCAGCCGGTTTCGGTGACCGGGACGGCGGGTGTGCCGTCGGGCGTGCCCATTGGCGTGCAGACGGTCGGCAAACCCGTCGCGCCAGCCGTGAACAGTGCGTACACCCCGGCAGGCAGCACCGTGAAGACCCTGAGCGGCCAGACGTTGACCGTGAGTTACCTGACGAACAACCCTGCGGCGCAGGTCATGGGGGATATCACGCCGGGCGCTCTTCTCGCGCAACTGCCCTCCAGCCTGCAACCGGCCAGTGTGCCGTTCTACTACGACCCGTATACCGAAGACCAGCAGATCGAGCAGGCCGCGCTCACGGCGACCGGCAAGAGCAGTTTCTACAGTACGACCAGCGCGACCGACAGCACCGGCCAGACGTCCATCGCGAACCAGGACAAGAACGCGCTGTATGGCGCAGCGCTCCAGTACGCGGAGCAGAACAACATCGCGCTGGGTACGCAGTTGAGCCAGGCGCAGCTCGCGCTGATCAACGCGCCGATGCTCTGGTACACGGAAGAAACCGTCCCCGAGCCGGGATGCACGGTAACGGGTAGCGGCGCGTGTCCGCCGGTCCAGGCGCTGATGCCAGAAGTGCTGCTGCCAGCCAACTATGCACAGGTCAGCGCGGACGGCGAAATCAGCGGCACGAACGTCTCGCTCAACTACAGCAACAACATCCTCAACACCGGAAGCATCAGCGCGAGCGGCACGCTGAGCGTGAACACCGGTTCCCTGACGAACGAAACACACTCGACGAACGTCGGCACGATCTACCAGATCGTGCAGGACGGCGTGCTTGAACAGACCACCGGCACGGTAGTGCAGCAAGGCGGCTTCATGTCGGCGGCGAATTACGACATGAACGCGCAGGCGATCGACAACATCGGTGGCCAGATCCAGCAGGTCAATGCCGACGGCAGCGTGAATCAGGCCGCCACCGCGCAGCTGCTCTCGAACCTGAAGAGCCAGCTCCGCACGAGCTTCACGCAAAGCACGGTGGGCAACAACCTGAACACGTCGGTGGTCGGTGGCCCGTCGATGTGGGACAACCTCTTCATGATGGTGGACCTCGCCGGGATCGCGATCATTTCGGCGGGCGCGGCGTCGGCTGCGATCGGTGCGGCGGCCGGTGAAGCGGCCGGTTCAGGCATGGCTTTCTCGGCGGCGGGAACTTCGGTAGATGGAATTGCCGTGGGTGCGGGAGTTGGCAATATGGCGCTCTCGGCGGGCTTTACCGGCATGCTCAACAGCGCGATGAGCCAGGAAGCATTCGGCGACGGTTCGTTCAGTGCAGCCTCAATGTTCGAGGCTGGCGCGACGGCCATGCTGACTGCGGGACTGACCAATGGCATTACGGCAAACGGGAGCGGTATCGGGTGGACCTCCAGCGGCTCGGTCGACAGTCCGGCGTCGCTGGCGGGCGTGCAGAGCGTGGGTAATGCGCTGGTGCCGACGGCTGGAACGGTGAACGCTACGACCGTGCTCACCCAAGGCGCAGCGATTGCCGGGGAAGCCGCACTCCAGGCGGGCGTTCAGACTGCGATTGAAGGCGGCAGCTTCCTGACCAACTTCCGCAACAGCGCAGTGAGCGATGTCGCAGCAGCGGCGGCATACGGGATCGGCAACCTGAACCAGAGCGGTGACCTCACCGGCCTCGGGTACGTGGCGGCGCACGCGGCGCTGGGGTGCGCGGCAGGTGCGGCTGAAGGGACCGGATGCGGTGGCGGTGCCATTGGCGGAGCCGTGTCGGCGGGATTGAACCCGATCATCAACAGCAGCGGTAACCTCTCGCCTGCTGCCTTGGCTGCGGTCGAAACGCTCGTCAGTGGCAGTGTCGCGGGCGCGCTTGGGCTCAATGTTCAGGGGGCGGTGACGGCGGCGCAGAACGAGACGCTGAACAATTTCTGCGAGCACAACTCCTGCGGGAAGTGGCTTACGGCGGTTGCGAACAACGTCAGCAATGCACTCAATGCAGGAGCAGACGTTCCGGCGATGGAGTCGGCGGCAAGTACCGACGTGCTCGCGGGTATCGGGAATACGGCGCTGAACGCGGCGACCTTCTCGCTGCCGGGGATGCCGGATTACGTGCCATATTTCCAATACAGCAATCCGGCGCTTGGTGCGCTGGGTGAGCTTTACGGCACGTTCGGGCTTGGCACTCTTGCTTCTTCGGCGTTCGCCGAATCAGTTGCCACAAGCACTGCGAGTGAACTAACGTTCGGTGCTAACGGGCGCAAGTTGGACTTTCTGTTCAACAGCAACATTGATTCGTCGAACGCATATAACGCAGCTAGAGCAGCCGGAAACGCAAGCAGAATCGGAATTGCAGATACTCCCGCAAATCGTGCTGAAGTGACGCAGTTGTTTAACCAAGCCTACAATGACCCATCAACCATTGTCGGCCCGGGAACGGTGCCCGGTAGTAACCTTCGGGAATTCTATTTGCCAGGAGTAACCGGTACGGGTTCCAAGATTCAATTTGTTGAGTTAAATGGGAAAGTACTCACCATTATCGCTAAGTGACCATGACTGGATTTGACATTCTGAAGTGGGTACCCTGCGATTCCCGCAGTGACATGGAAGCGCGCGCTTCCGGAGAGAAGGTTGTGGGAACGCTGCTGACCTCTGATGCGAATACGTGGGGATACGTTCAAACGCCGGAAGGCGGACATCTGAACATTGGCTACGCGAACATAGGGCTAGTGCCGCAGGCCGTGCTCGTAGGTCACCGTATGCTTGTGGGAGTCAACGAATGTTTGGTCGGCTATGACTTATCGGTCGGTGCCAAGTACTTCTCCTACCGCATGCCTTTGGTGTTTCACGAATTCATCTATGCTGGTGATTCGCTTATTGTTCGAGATGAGATGGGGTTTGTTGGCATTGCGCCAACCGGAAGCGAGCTCTGGAAGTTTGTAACTGAAGGTGTCATTGAAAGTTATACGATTACTTCTTCCGAAATCATCGGGAAAACGACTGAGGGTTCCCGTTTCTCGTTTGAACTGCCTGTGAGGGGGTAGTTGCCTTGACGGCTGTTGCCAAGAAGCGAGCGTGAATAACGGACCCGGCCTCGGCCGGGTTTGTGCTTTAGCGCATCGGGGAGCATCGTGGCGCTGTCATCCGGTTTGTGCAATTCGTGGTCGTTGTGCGTGTGGCACCGGTTGGCTAGAAAATCCTCTTTGCGACTTCGCGGCGCACGTTCTCGTTGAGGTGCATTTCCCTGATTCCGTCGATCGCGCGCCGTAGCCACTCGTCGGCAATAACGCGATGAGAGTCGTGTTGCTCGACGGTCGGTGCGGCCGCCGAATTGGGCAAACGCTCGTTGTAGTTCAACATCAAAATCTCCCCTGTTAAGAGCACACACATTGCGCACGCGTCCAAGCGCTTGCATGCAAACCCGGCTTTGGCCGGGTTTGTTGTTTGTGGAGTTCGCGATGCACGCTGTTGTGCGTGGTCGTGTCACGTGCGCGCCCGCTCGCGTGACGCAGGCTGTACGACGGCGATGCGCAGATGCGCCGGTTTCTGTCCGGAAAAATTCCACTTCAAAGGCTGTGCAAGATATGGGTTGTGGCCACAATCGCGGACACCGCGCGATCGTGGCCACAACCCACTTGGTCAGGCTGCGCCCGACACCCGAAGGCCAACGCGACGCTTCGCGTGCGGGTTGAGATCGTCTCCGCGCGCAGCTTGTTGACGCTCGGGAAACGGAACGCAGGCGCAGCCGCGCCCAACGGAGCACGACATGCGATCGACAGACGCATGAACCTAGCACAAGCGCCGGGTTTGTCGTTTCTGGCGGTACGATTGCTTCTGTGCTTTGCGCTATGCACGGCCGGCGTCGGAGACATTCGTCGTGCCCCCTTAAGCTGAGAACGCCGGGTCGCGCCGTACCCGCACCGAAGCCTTCTGCAACTATTTGTACCTTCTCTGTACCTTGAGCGAACCCTTGTGAAACTGAATGAAACCTGTTGCATCCGCAATGAACCCATTTGCAACTGATCGAACCTGTCGGCGCAAAACTGGGTGTGAGAGGAGGCACGATGGATATGTTCGACAAATTGCTACGCACTTCGTCAAACCTATCGTGCCCAACCGCACAACCGCCGGATTTACACCGCCTGACCCTTGACCACGAGAGCTTTGCAGTTGTTTGGCTGCTGACGATGATCGGGGCCGGGTGTGGCAGATGTACGGCCGTCGCACTGCGGACGCGAAGATGGGCCGTGGCGAGGTACGGCACCTGTACATGGTTGCGCCGCTGGGCGGTGTGTGGAATGTGTCGGCCCTTGCGGCCGATCGTGAAATCATTGTTCGCGGTAATGCTGAAGCTGGATCACATCTAATAACAGTTGATCACAGAAAAGTGGAAAAAGGCTGTTAATGTCTACCGCAAAATATGGGGGGTCAAGTGACGGTTTGCCCGGGGCGACGTATTGTCCGCGGGTAGCGGTGACGAGGACTACAAAGGCTATTGAATTCCCCAAACAAAGCTAGGCATGCAATGGACATGATGCAAGGGATTCAGACGTTCGTCGCGGTAGCGGATTCTGGAGGCTTTACCGCGGCGGCAAAGCGTCTGTGCGTTGGAACACCGCAGGTTTCGCGCGCAATCGTTGACCTCGAAACTCATCTCGGTGCCCGGTTAATTAATCGAACGACCCGGTACGTCGCGTTAACTTCTATAGGAGAGCGCTATCTCGCACATTGCAGGTCGATCCTCGAGCGGCTGCGACTGGCGGAAGCTGAAGCCGCTTCGTTATGTGCCCAGCCGGCAGGCACACTGCGTGTGGGGATCTCCCCCTTATTCGACAGGCATCACCTCCTTTCCGTGATCTCAGGCTACCTCGAGCGGTTTCCCGAGATCTCGGTCGAGCTTGTGCGTGGGCATGCGAATTCGGACGCCCATCTTCAAGACTGCGATGTCATGCTGCGATGTGGTGCGCCGTCGGATAGTGATCACGTTTTGTCCAGGAACCTCGGCGCCTTTGGAGCTGTCCTGTGCGCATCGCCTGCCTATCTGGCCCGTCACGGGTTGCCAGAAGCGGTAGATGATCTACGGCGACACCGTTGTCTCGTCTTAAATGATGGCAGCGCTGATCCGGGGCAATGGTCTTTCGAAACTGCCGAAGGCAGAAAGTCATTCAAAATTACATCGACGCCGCTACAGGCGGATCTTATCGAAACTCTGGAGTACGCAGTCCTAAGCGGTGCGGGCATTGGACCCGTGATGCTGCCGAGGGCTGCTCCTGCGCTCGGTTCCGGCAATCTTGTCCGCGTGCTATCGCAGCATAGTTTTGCGCAAACGAACGCGCTCGTTTCATATCTCGCCGCACATGGTTCCGATGCAAAGGTTCAGACATGGGTGGATTTCGTGGCGCAACAGTTCCCTCGCTTGCTCGCCGGGGATCAAAAATTCATGCCTGGAAGTTCGGTAGCCGTCGTGGATGTTCGCGGCGACATGAGTTCCGAACAGAATGACGTCTCAAAGCCTGCCCGTGTAGTTACTCCTTGATAGGGATCCACCCCTTCCTGTGTCACTTTTAGGAAACACTAAATAAATTTTCTATTCCTAAGCGTATCGGGCTGCGCTAACCTCCACGCCGCAACATAACCTGTTAATCCAAGTGGAGAAATGAATGAAAAAGCTAGTAATGTCGACCCTCTCGCTGGCGTCACTCGCAACCGTGGGCGTTGCGAATGCACAAAGCAGTGTGACGTTGTATGGCGTGATCGATGATTCTGTGCAGTTCGTGCACAACACGACCGCAGCAAGTGGGAACGCCAACTCTATCGGCATGGTAGGCGGTAATTTGCAGGGCAATCGCTGGGGTATGAAAGGCTCAGAAGACCTTGGTAACGGTATCAAGGCCATTTTCCAGTTGGAAAACGGCTTTAACCCGAACAACGGCAAACTTAATCAAGGTAATCGCATGTTTGGGCGTCAGGCGTATGTTGGCCTGACGGATGATGCTTACGGCACTTTGACTCTCGGCCGACAGTACGATCCGGTGGTGGATCTCGTTCAGCCGCTCACGGCGGATAACTACTGGGGCTCTACCTTTACGACTCCGAGCGATGTTGATAATAACGACAACAGCTCGCGCACGAACAACGCTGCGAAGTACGTTTCACCGGTATGGGCGGGCCTGCAGTTTGAAGGCATGTATGCATTCGGAGGTGCTGCTGGTTCAACAGGATCTGGGCAGACCTGGTCCCTCGCGGCAACCTACGGGGCCGGTCCGTTTAGCATCGCGGCAGGCTATATTGTCATGGATAATTCCAACACGACAATGGCTCGCATCGGTTGGAACTCCGGGGCCACTTCGGACGGAACGTTCAATTCGATCAATCTCCCGTACCAATCTGCAAAGTCCATTAATATTGCCTCTATCGCGGGCCAGTATGTTGCGGGCCCATTCACTCTCGGTGCGCGTTACAGCAACGCCCAGTACAAGCCGGATGCACTCTCTGCTTTTTCTGCTACCCAAAAGTATGATGTTGGTGCCGGCTTTGTAAATTACCAGGTGACTCCTGCTGCAATGATTGGTCTTGGCTACACTTACACCCACGGCAAGGGCAACGTGTCTGAGTCCTATCATCAAGTATCGCTTGGAGGGGATTACAACCTATCGAAACGAACCGACGTTTACCTCGTAGGCGCCTATCAGCATGCGAATGGCGCTGGTGCGTTCGCTTCGGTCGCCGACTATGACTATCTGTCAACGGCGAAGTCGCAAGAGATAGTAAGTCTGGGAATGCGCCACAAATTCTAAGCGTCACTCGTAGCACAAGGAAGCCAAAGCAAACCCTCGGCCGAGAGGCCTGGGGTTTGCGTGAATCTGAAGTCAGCCCCAAACTTCATCACAAAGCATGAGCGAGACTGAACTCGCTTCATGTACGCTAAAGAGAGAATCGAATCAAAAATTTGTGCTAGCCGCGTTATTGCTCAGGGGTGCAAAGAACCTTACGATGAACGGTTTGACCTGTCAGAGGTGCTCATGAGCTGAAAAACTGGCGTCGCAGAGAAATGGTGAAGTGGGACTGCACCGAGAAGTTGGCATTCAGGGCGCCGTGACGGCCGCACTTACGTTGGGAATACTGTCCAGTCGTCAACGAACAGCCTAAGGGTTCGATCGTAACGCTTAGGCGACCAAGGCCGTCGGTGATTCCTAGCAGACCGTTTAAGCAGATTCGTTATCAGGCGTGTTGCGCAAGGCACGGCAAGGTCTTGCGGTCTGTCCGATTAATATCCCTGCAATCGCTACCGGCCTAGAAGCAATCAGCAACGTGATGCGGGCAATGAACGGTGACAAGGCAACAACGGCGCTGGCATCCAGTGGCGGAAGGGGCATCGTTGGGCAGCGCATGCCGCGGGAGGATTCGCTCGATACTCAATTGTCCGCTGCTTTCTAATTGCCTCTAAATCTCAGGATATACGGTTGCTAAAAAATTTAGGTTGATGTGCAGATTCAAGTGCAAAGACGCCGAGGATCATAGCGGTGATTGCGGCAGCACCCCGTCCCAGACCATTCATCGGTGAGGGGCAATATCGGTAGCACGGCCAATTACCTAGGATATCGGGCTGGCGCAAGCCTAAGGGTGAAGTTGCTTGACAACATGACGGACGTCCTGTTGCCTAGCTAGACCAGCGCCTACGAGAATCTCGATCTCATTGCGGTAGAACCAGTCATGGCATCTAGGTCGCAACACCCGACGCACTTGGCAGAATGACTCAATTATCGAGCCGGTACGCGACGACGAGCGAGATCGTGCTGTGTTGGCCGTGCTGGAGGCAAGTTGGTTCTTGAATTCCAGTGAACATAGTGAGTTCTCGGCATTCGGGTTGAGTGGCGCGCGGTATGAGCAGTGGGCAAGCCCATGGCTGAATACGGTAAAAGGAAGCGCTGATCACTATTCAAGGAAATGAAAAATTGCGGCATCGAAAACCAGCGCGGCTTCCATGAGACGTCCGGTTTTTGAGAACCTTGAGGAATTGAGTGCGCTGACGGTGGTAAAGACTGGTTTATGCGAATCCGAGCCGATGCAGAGGTTGGGAAATTTGACATAGCGTCAAGACTTTCGTTGAGCCGCCGGACCTTCACGCACGAACGATTTCCACAGCGCTCAGCTGAGTTGCGTTTCGAATGAAGGACCGCACGGCGCGCCAGCATAGCTATTACGCTGCGAGGGCTTTCGCTAGATCAGGCCATTGCCGCTGTTCGCTGTTCCCCCTGAGGTGGCGGCCTTAGGTAAGCGCTAAGCGACTGATTGCGCTGCATCTCGCCGAGCCACGACGGCTTTTATTCAAAACGCAGCTTTTTCTAACTGATCTTTCCGGCACTCGGCTGCGGCGAGAGTTAGTCGCCGAACCGACTGATCCCTAGCGGGTGGAAACCTGTATGACCAAAATATATCGCGCCGTGTTGCTCTCGACCTGCACCGCACTATTGGCTGCCGGCTGTGCATCAGGACCGCAATTCAGAGAGATGGATGCCTCGGGCATACCAACGCTGCAGCCCAACCATGGACGGGTATATTTTTTCCGGGAAAGCTCGTTTCTTGGTGCCGGAGTTAGTCCACTCATCAATATCGACGGCGTTGCAGTTGGCCGTTCAGTCACAGGCCAGTATTTCTATGTTGACGAACCAGCGGGCGAGCACACGGTGTCAGTGAGAACGGAGGCGGAAAACACGCTCACGTTGTCGCTTGCCGCAGGTGAAACAAAATATGTGCGGACCACTGTGACTCCCGGATTCATCGTTGGCCACGTCCGTCCCTTTGTGGAGACTCCGGAAGCCGCGGCCGGGCATATGAAGTCGCTCAAATATGTGGGCCGACAGTGAAAAAGGTTCAGAGCAATAAGGCCTGGCTTGAGATCAACGAGGCGCCGGGCGGTATTAATCTGTTGGGAATGCCGTATGCGCCGGTCCACGTCTTTGAGCCGGGTCGCCAGTGACTAGCGGAGACGGGGTTCTTAACATTAAGACCGGCGCAACGACGAAACACCGCTTTGTCGGACTATGGCTCATTGCGGGACTTAACAATCAGACAGGCTTCACGCTGGATGAATATTTCTCAACGGTTCATGACCGCTATTGTACTCGGCTCGCTATTGGAGGTTCTTGGCGCGGCAGCTGACGGTGCCGCCATCGTTGCAGACGGCGGCACCGCTACCTCTGTATTAACCAGGTCGAATGGCCACCAGACCGTGAACATAGCCCCTGCGATCGGTGGCGTTTCAAACAACACCTATTCGTTATTCAATGTCACATCGGCGGGCGCGGACCTGGACAACGTCGGCATCAATGCGCGAACGATCGTCAACCAGGTCACCAGCACCAATCCCTCGCTGATTCAGGGTGCCATTTCGGTACTCGGTCCACGCGCAAACGTCATCCTGGCGAATCCGAATGGCGTCACCATTGACGGGGGGAGCTTCATCAACGCCGGACACGTCGTGCTCTCGACCGGGCAGGTCTCGTTCAACGACCTCACACCGGCGCCCGGCGTAACCCAGCGCAACGTCGTGCTCACGACGAGTCAGGGGACGATTACGATTGGTCCCGGCGGCCTCACCGGAACGCTGATCAACCTCGACCTGATCGCGAAGCAGCTTGCCATCAACGGCCCCGTCACGAACAGCTTTACCAGTTCGAACAGCGGCATCCGTGCGATCGTCGGCGACAGCACGAACACTTACAACACCAGCTTTTCGCCCTCGGACAACACACACGACTGGCTGGCGAGCAGCACCTCGCCGGGCTCGACCAGCTCCGCGCTTGCGGTGGACATCAGCGCGTTGGGCAGCCTCACGGCCGGACGCATCGAGCTGATCGTGAACGACCAAGGCGCGGGCGTACGCAGTTTCGGCAAGCTTTATGCAAACGCGGGTGACGCAATCATTCTCGCTAACGGCGATGTCGGTGTGACCGATGGTTCCATCGTTGCCGAACACGACGTCCAGCTCAGCACGCCCGGGGCCGTAGCGCTTACGCATGCGCAGGTGAACGCTGCCAACGACGTGAACATCAGCGCGAACGGCATCGCCCTCAGCGACAACGGCAACGGCGCCACGCTTCTGGCCGCAAACACCGGCTCCGTGAATCTGACGAGTACAGGCGACATTTCGAATACCGGCAGCGCGATCCAGGCTGGCTCGGTTGCGTCCGATGGCACCAAGGCCGATGGAAACGTGTCGCTGACAGCAAGCGGCAACATCGTCAATGACTCAACGCCGGCTAACCTCGGCATCATTTTTTCAGCGAACGGCTCGACGGCTCTTTCCGCGCGAGGCAATATCACCAACGACAACGCCCGCATTCTGGCCAACGGTGCAGTAACGCTCGCCGCGCAGGGCGACGTGCAGAACGTCATCGACCACACTGGCGGCACCAACGGCGGTGCTCCCGTTGCATACTCGAACACGGGCGGCAGCTTCATCTTCTTTACCCACACGTCGAGCGGCTTTAACGTCGACTACGGTACCGTCACCGAGCCGACCCAACTGGCCTACATCGCATCGACAGGCGGGCCGGTGGGCATTTCCGGTCAGAACGTCAGGAATTCCGGCGGCATCATCCAGTCGAACGACGCGGGCATAACGATCACCGCGCAAAACGCGTTCAGCAACGCAGCGGTTTTTACCGGACAGGCGAGCTACGCCCGTAGCTGCTGGATCTTCTGCCACTCGAGCGCGGCAAGCAATGTCGCGCCGTACGGCGGCACCATCCAATCTGGCACCGACATTTCGATTACCGCGGGCAAAACCGCGAGCAACATCGGCGGCAATGTTTTCGCGCAGGGCAATATCAACGTCACGGCACCGACGACCTATGCAACCGGCGTGACCGGCTTTTCGGCCATCAATCAGGATCGTGGCTTCAAGGCGTTCTTTGGGAGCACGTGGGCCCAGATCATCGCGACCGATGTTGGCGGCGGCTTCACGGCCGATGGATCGGTCTTGCTCACCGGTGACGCGATTATTAACGGTGGCTATATCAACGGCGCGAAAGGCGTCTCGGCGACGGGCGGCATCACAACGCTTCGCTCGCCTGCCACGACGCCTGTGCAGCTTGGCCAGCATCTGGGTCTCACTACCTGGATTGGCTTCTGATGCCCAATCCAAAGTCGATGTGGTGGATATCCGTTCTGGTCGCTGCGGAAATCATTCTGCTGGCGGTGATCGTTTCACCTGTCTTCGCGCAAACGCCGCCGGCGCTGCCCTTTGCCGTACCGGTTCGACCGGTTCAGGACCCAGCCCAGCTGCTGATCGACCAGCAGCGCGAGCAGGCCGCACAACGCAAACTTAATCAGCCGCCGGCGACCGTCTCCCTGCCACCGTCGACGCCGGGAACCTCCGCCGAGGTGCCGCCCGATACGCCAGTCGACCAGATCGCCGAAACCGGTCCGGTTTTCAGAATTCACCACATCGACGTGCAGGGCAATACCGTGCTGCCACCCTCGCGGATAAATGCGATTACGTCGGCCTTCGTTGATCACGATATCGGCTCACGGCGGACCAACGTGCTCCTGCAAAGGCTCACCGATGCGTTCGTGTCAGCCGGCTATATCACGACGCGCGCGTACCTCGGGGCGCAAAACCTCGGATCGGGCACACTCACCATCACGGTCGAAGTCGGCCGCGTCGGCGGCTACACACTCAATGGCGAAACACTGCACCGGCTCGCGCCTGGCGAGAAATCGGTGGGCGGGGGATGGCTCACCGACGCCGGATATGAAAACGCCTTCCCCGGCTCGACAGGCGACCCGCTCAGACTCGAAAATCTTAACGAAGGCGTATCGCAGGTCAACCGGCTGCGCCGCAATCAGGCAGAAGTCCAGATCCTGCCCGGGCAGAGCCCCGGCGACTCGCTGATCGCTATCAGCAACCAGCCTGGCGATCGCCTCTACTACACCCTCGGTGCCGATAACTATGGCAGCGAAGCCACTGGTGTGATGCGCTATCGCGCGGGCGTGGAAGCCGATAACCTGATCGGGCTGCAGGAATCTATTAGTCTCAGCTACGTCGACAGCCTGGACAGTAATGCGGTCGTGGGCTCGATCGCCGTGCCGTTTGGACGGCACACGTTCAGCTACACAGTCTCCGATTCGGAGTATCAGCAACTCGTTGAGACCACGGCGGTGATGTATGGACGCACGCTCAGCCACATCTTCGGCTGGAACTACGCGCTTGCTAACACGAGTTCGGACGCCGTCAGTTCCGACACAACGCTTTCATGGCGGCGGACTGACCGCGAGGTCAACGATATCGAACTGGACCCGCAACATATCGCGGTGCTACGCGCGGGCGGCACGTGGCTGCATAAATTTGTCATGAACGATACGCCGGCCAATGTGACGCTCAATGCTGGCATATCGCAGGGCCTGCCGTGGTTCGAGGCGGTTCACGACGCCGGGAGGATCGCAAAGGCCGATGCGCACAGCCAGTTCACGAAGCTTGATGCGACCGCAACCTTTACGCTACCGCTGCCCGTACTGAGCACCCCGGTGGGTCCGGCGGCGTTCGCATACCGCGGCGTGCTCGGCGGCCAGTTCACGAATGTGGCGCTGTTCGGCTCCGAGCAGCTTTATCTCGGCGGGATGGATACCGTGCGCGGGTTCCGGTCTGGCGAGATCGTGGGCGACCGGGGGTTTTATTCGCGCAACGAGATTGCGCTGGTGAACGTCCCGTCGTGGCATGACGGCCGCATTGAGCCGTACCTGTTCTTTGATGCGGGCAAGGCGAGTCTCGTCGCGGTGGGCGGATTTCCGTCGCTCGTCGGCACCGGCGCAGGCCTGCGCGCGCAATGGCAATGGCATCGGCAGCTGCTCTCGGCCGAAGCCATGCTCGGTCGTGCGCTGACGCAACCGGTTTCGCTGGGGCCCATAGCCACGCTTTTTCTATTCACGCTTAACTGGAACTATTAGGAGATTATCTCGATGAGAACTCGACACCCGTCAAACCGGATTACGTTCGTTGCCGCCTCGGTGATCTACCTTGGCGCAGCGATGCCTGCATTGGCGCAAACCGCTTCGATTTCCACTTCGGCGCCGGCCGCTGCGCTGCCCCCGGGTGTGGTGGCGACGGTCAACGGCGTCAACATTGCGCAGACGCAACTTGACGCGCTGGTTCGTGCATCCGGCCAGCCCGATAGCGCTAAGGTCCGCAAGGCGCTCAGGCAGGAACTGATCGTGCGCGAACTGTTCCGTCAGCAGGCCGAGAAGGCGCACTACGGCGAAAAGCCCGAAGTGCAGGACGTTACGAATGCCGCGAAGGCCAACGCCGAAACGCAGCTTTACCTCAAGGACACCATCCGCCCCGAGCCCGTGACAGACGCACAGGTGAGGGAGCGCTACGACGAGATCGTCGCGGCGCTCGGCAAGGAAGAATACAAGCCACGCCTCATCGCATTGTCGGATGAGGCGACGGCGAACACGGTGCTCGCACAACTCAAAGCGGGCAATAGTTTCGACGCGCTCGCCCGGCGCTACAGCACGGCTCAGGGCAGGGCCAGCGGCGGCGAGCTGCCGTGGGTGAGCTTGAAAACCCCCTTGACTGAAGGCAAAACGCAAGGCCTGCCATTGCCGGTCGCTCAGGCGATCACCCTGCTGCCGCCGGGTGGCGTCACGCCAGTGGCAATCCGGCTTGGTGCGGAAAACAACGCGCCGCGCGTGATTGTGAAACTCGATGCAAAGCGGCCGACGCAGGTACCAGGATTCGATCAGGCGAAGGATACGATCCGCCAGCAGTTGCAAGCGCTCGCGCTCCAGAAGGCGGCCGTGCAGCTCACCGGCAGGCTGCTCAAAGACGCGACGATCCAGCAGTGATCACCGTGCAGAGCGGGATCCGGCATCTGTGTACACGTGTCGCGCATGGTCCTGCCGGTGCGGTGGACTTTACGGATTCCAGCTGTGAGCCGGAATCGTAGGCGATCATCGCATTCCCGCTACAGCAGCACACCTCCTTACGGTGGACAGCTCCGAACCGGTGGGGCTTGTGCGCCAGATTGCTGTTCCACCCATGCGAGGGCAGGGCGTTCAGATGGCCGATGGGTGCGCCGCGAACGCACCCGCTGCGGTACTAGCGGCTCAACCCGTTCATTTTCCTGGTTTGGGAACCGCTTGATCGCCTCGAGGCCGCGCAGCGGCTGTTGTCCTCGAGTGAATATGTCTCGCTTACGTCCGCGATTCCGGCGCTTTCAGCTGGCGCTCGACCCGGATCCCTGCAGGAGCGTACCGTCCAGCCTGACAGGCAGGTAGCGCGCCGAGCAACACGCCCCTGTCAAGTCCGTCGCGAGTCGCGTGTGAGGACTTGCCTTTCACCGGATGCTGAGCGTCGACATTGGGACATCGATGCGGTGAACAACGCCACGACGCCACCTAACCTTTGCTGCGATGCCGCCGCTGCAGTGTTGAGACTGATGCGGTTTGAGGCAAGGGCAACCTTTCGCAACCCGGACCCAATCTTCACTCCGTTCATAATATGCAACTAACAGTCTCGAACCCCCACGTACTTTCCCAACCTCCCCGTGCCCAACTTCAGAGAGTCGGGCAACTTTGTCCCCAGGCCATGGGCCGAGGCTACCACCTCAGCGATAATCAGAACGTCCGGGCGATCTCTGTTGCCCGCTGCACGTCGTCGCTTGGCAGGTAGATCAATGTCGTCGCCATTGATGCGTGGCAATGATTGTCCCAAACGATTTTGTCAGTTCCACGCCGCTGCCAGGTGTATGAACGACATGGTGTGACGCATCCGGTCCGGACCGACTCGTCTCAATTTACCGGCGCGCGGCGGATGATCTACATCGGATAAGCTTGCTGTGATCTAACAGGACACCTTGATGCCGGCAAGCGAGTTAGCCAGGACGTAACGTTGTTCAACCAGCCAGCGAATCAGTGCGCCGAGAAGGGAACGTGCACGAGCGGCCAGTCGCGCGGAAAGATTGACATTAAGGGGGCGTCGTTTGCGCAATGAGCAGGGACGCGCCGGGCCAACCCGCGTCTCCGCGGTGCCGGGTGCCGGGTGCCGCAGAAAAGCGCAATAGGCGATCGCATTCACCGTCGTCAGGGATGACAGTGCGCGCCCGCGCCCGATATTGCCCAGAGAATCAGCCTTTGGCCTTCTTTCTGGTAAGCGCGCTGCGTGGCGGCCGACTTCCTCAAGCCTTCTACCTGTCCCACCTCCGTCACGGAGACAGCGTATGGCAGGACGTGACCCTGATCCATTCCGGAAGCCCCGGCCGTTAGCTCTCCAGCACATCGGAACGCGAGCACCATTTAACGACGGGTAGCGCATCCCTCAGGCGGAAAGTGTATGCGGGGAAGCCATCTGACGCTGTATCACGGACAACTCGCGAGAGTACCGGTGCATGTGCCGGCCGCGACGCACGCAAACCTGAGACGGCCCGGGAAAACGTTCGCCGGAGTGGCTCTGCAACGCCTCCGCCGGCGATCATCGACAGCACAGTGGCACGGCTCCGTTCCGTCGGGCATGGCGGCCAACGAGCGATCTGCAGTCGATAACGAGAGAGCGGTCGATAAGCCAGCCGCATACCACCCGGTTGACCCCAAACCCCACTTTCTTGCCAAGCCAGTAAAACTGCTGCCGCACGCCGGCCCAGTACATGGATTCATAAAAAATCACAATTACTGCAAGTCCAGGTATTCTAGAATCCGGCGCAAACGCGCGGAAGACACCACGGCGCATTGCTCTTTAAACAATGTCGCTGACGCGCGGGAATGCAACGTCGGGGCAACATGTTCCATTAAGACGACAGCGTTGGCCTGTTGCGAAGCCGATTTGATCTCTACCGTTTCAGACTGTTGCGAACGTGGAGCGCATGAGGTGCTGGAGATGGCGCCACAGGTGAACAGGATTGAATGCCCCGGCATATTCTGTGGTCGTCTCCGCAACCAATATACTCCTACGACCAACCCGCTAGAACTACTGCCGCCGAGTCCTTCGCCGGCATTGCCTTGTCGTTGCCAAAGGTATTAAAGGGGCCTTGATCTTGAGAAGAGATCCAGTTCCGGCGGTTCACGTAATCGACGCGCCAGAAAGGGCACCGCCGTGAACCAAGCCAGCATTGGGCGCCCGGTCATTAATGTTTTATTCTGCGCCGCCGTCGCCTTTTCCTGTTCATCCCCGATCGCATTGGTCAATCAGTGTCGCCGGTGTTGCTGAGGCATGCAGACTAATTGATTTCTCTTGTCCCTCGCCTGAACGATCAGTTTCCGAATTTTATCCGGCGCAGGCTCAGGTCTGGCTGATGTGACAGCGGCAGGCGATCAGTTACGAAAGTGAATGCGACCGCCAACGCGATCAGAAAAGTTGAGCTACGCGATGCGGAAGAAGCAGTTCGACAGCAACCTGTCGCTCACATCGGTTCAGGGACCGCCGTATTCCTGGACAAGGAATAGTCCGGCATTGTGAACGTCATGCATGTGCTTGCAATTTCGTCGCGCGCGGCGGGAAGTATGACGGTCTTCAAGACCACGGAGATGCAGTGTATACCCGGCTAGAAGCATATGCAGCAAGCGCGGGGGCAAATTGCGCGGGTTGTTGGCATCCCATAGAGAAGGGTCGTAGGCAAATTCACTCCTACAGAGGGTCCTGCACCGGCTATGTGCTGTAGTAGCGGTTATAGCGATACGCGTCCGAAGTCAATAACAAATCCTGGACAGGCAACTTCGGCATGGGAAAGCACCCACTTACCTCCGTTCTATTCCGTGCGGCCGGGTTGCTTGAGCAGTACGTCCAGGTACTTTACAACCGTCGGTGGTGCTTCGCGTTCACGCCAGAGAATCATTTCTCCAACTGGGCAGGCTGCGACATTGATTGATGCAGGAAGCAGCGTTTGCGCCGCTTCTGAAGACCGTAAATGAATATAGATAATTTGCACGGCGCGATGTTACTTAAGCTTTCGCAGACCTGGCATCGCGCGCGCCGATCGCTGCATAGCTAATCGCCACCCCGCAATCCTGGCTGTGATTGCACTGGTCTTGAGCGTGGAACTGCGGCACCGTCGTTATGGAAGCGGGAAAGTACATCTTGACTATGGATCGCTGATGGAGCTTATGAGCAACAGAAAGACGGCAGGCTGGCGAGCGGGTCCCATCCTTTTTTTCAATTGTGCGTTGGAACTCGTGAGGGCTGTCGGACTCGATATTGTCCCTGTGGGCGTCCCTGCCTGGCGATTGCCTCAGGAACTTGGCCATCCGCAATGGCTACCGTCTTCGGCCGAACTAGGATGGGCACTTCGTGAAACAGGACGAACATTGAAGCCGCGTATCCTGGAACGCGGGGGCCTTGGCGCCGCGGTTGTGGCTCCCGTCACCGGGGATCCTGAGTCGCGGGTCCTTTATCAGGCTCCCGCTATGCCGCTTGCCGGCCGGCCAATCCAGCCTCCGACCGTTTGGGCCTCACGTTGGTTCCGGCGTCCGCTCGGCGAAGGAGCGCATCGTCAGCTAATTGAGACCGCCGACCGCCTTCTGTCGGCGGTGGAAGCCGCTGGCGTCGGTACTTTCCACGCGCCGCTACCGCTTGGGCCTATTCATTGGAATGCGCAATGCCGCGCGCACTTCTGGATGCCGGAGGAAACGGATATCCACATTGATGCCTTCTACTCCCGTCTCCATCCGGACGACAGGCTTCACACGCATGCAGCGGTAGAAGCGACCGTGACTTCTGGAACGCCTTATGACGTTGAATACCGCGTTGTTTCGCCAGCAGGTGAGATCAGATGGATCCGCGCAAAGGGCGCGGTCAAGTATTCCGAAGCCGGCATTGCAGTGCGGTTCGACGGGGTCACGATTGATATCAGCGAGCAGAAACGCGTTCAGTTCGAGCGCGATCAGTTGCTACTGCGCGAGCAGCTGCGACGTGCTGAGGCCGAGCAGCAGAGCGAACTTAAGGATACGTTCATTTCTATGGTATCCCACGAGCTCAGGACTCCCCTCAACGCGATACAGATGTGGACTGACCTACTTGAGCGGCAGTCCAATGATCGGGCGTTCGTCAGCCGCTGTATCGAAGTGGTGAAGCGAAACATACTGACCCAGGTGCGCCTTGTCGATGATCTGCTGGACGCAACACGAATTGCTGCAAGCAAAATGCGCCTCGATCTGCGTCCGCTATCACTGACCTCTGTCCTCGGCGGAGAGGTAGAGGCTTTGGCGCCTCTCGCAGCGGCAAAAAATGTTGGCGTCAACTTTACGTATCAAGGGGAGATTGTGGTGCCAGGCGACGAACTCCGCCTGCGACAGGTCTTTTCCAATGTGCTAGGCAATGCGCTGAAACATACGCCCGCAGGCGGCAAGATTAATGTCAGCCAGGCTGTCGTGAGCGAACAGATTGTTGTAGAAGTCAGCGATACGGGGGAGGGGATCCCGGCAGACAGACTCGAAAGCATTTTCGACATGTTCTCGCAAGTTGACACCTCGATGACGCGTCGTCACGGAGGACTAGGGCTAGGCCTCGCCATCTCTCGCGGACTGATCGATTTGCATGGAGGCTCCATTGTCGCCAGGAGCGAAGGTAACGCGTTAGGTGCCACGCTCATTATTACGCTGCCTCTTGGATCCCCTGAGCCGGACGACACGAAGCTGAGCGCTGCTACTTCGTCCGAGCCTGCTGCCGGTGCGCTGCGCGGGCGCAGTGTGCTTGTAGTAGAAGACGAGCCGGATTCGCTCGAGGCGATGCAGGAGTTACTTGCAAGTCTAGGTATGTATGTGATCACTGCGGATTGTGCATCCAAGGCGCGCCAGTTGCTTGCCGGTCGCAGTGTTGATGTCATTTTCTCGGACATCAACATGCCCGGTGAGGACGGAATTCAGTTTGTCCGCTGGCTACGTGCACGGAATATTCTCACACCGGTATTCGCCACAACCGCGTTAGCGACTGAAAAACATATGAATCAGGCAACTGAAGCGGGATTCACTGGATATCTGACAAAGCCACTCGGACGCAATCGTGTGATTGCGGTGCTTCTCGACCTTATGTCATCAACAAAAAAGGGGGGTGATTAGTCTAATCCAGGCAGGGTAGGCGCCTGGCACACACGATTCTCCTGTTCCGGATATTTCCGTCGCTTGCTACCTGCATTTCTCAGGCAAATCTCGGCACCGAGTTGGAACGTAAGGACCCCATCGGCGATCCACGCGGATGTTACTTCGATACCTGTACTTGAGCCGCGACATGGGCCGAGCCGTATCGCGCATCCCGAGGATGCTCCAGGGATGACCAGCCGGCTTTCTGAAACAACGCATCAGCCGTCAGGCTTGCATTCGGCTCACAGGGTCGATAAACATCCGCAGTCCCCCTAAAGGCATTCAGGGAAACATTGTGGGCCAGCACGTTCATGGAGTACAGCACGGATTACAGGATTGGTGATGTGCGTGAGGCATGCGTGCATCGCGCACCCGCGTTGCCCATCCGGCATCAGTCTGTCGCACGCGTAACCGAAGTCAGCACCGAAGCGTTGCATCGGGTGGGCGAACTGCACGCAATTCCCGTCCCGATTCATGGCAAACTACCGGAAGAACGAACATGTGTCAGACAGGATCAGGCGCGTACGCGGCATTTCAAAGGTGGCCCCGTGGACACCGGCAACAACACAGCCAAATGTGTTTCCCGTGCAATCGCTCGGGGCCGGGTAAGCTCCCTCTACTTCGCTCCCTCTACTTCGGCTCAAACCGCAACGGCGATTGCTCAGCCGTTCACCACACTCCGGTTAGTGCGGCCAAACTGGACGGTCCTGATTCCGAAGCCTCACCCGAAGCCTGATTACTGCCCGCATCGTCCATAGATCCTGTCAACCGCGTCGTCGAACTGTTGCCGTGAGTCGTCGCCTATCACCTTGACAACGCTGTCTGAGCTGAGCGGGCCGCGCTCAACCGTCCAATAGCGACATCCAGTCAAGATCGGTATGCAGATGGCTACCTCTGAGGCTGCCTGGCAATCTGCTTACGGGCGCCGTCAAACTGGACCGTATCCAATCCGCAAGAGAGCGAATCAACAGGTATCGCAAAAGGTACCCGCAGCGAACATCAACAGCTCAGGCAATTGCCACACCGAATCCTTGCAACTGTACTGCCTCATTTACCAGTCAAGGACGAGCAGTTCGCTCGACGCGATCCGAATACGATGTCATCACAATCGATCACATACATGCAATAAACGAAGTGACATCATGTGGTATGAAAAGGCCAATCGGCTGCAAGTCGCCAGTTGGCGATACATCAATTAACGCCTGAACGTTATCCATTGCTCGCTGAGCGGGCTCTCTTGCTGCCATGTCGAAGCGACATATACCCGAGTTTTTCACTGCACTGATTGAGCAGGTGCTAACGGCCGACAAACCGCTGACCACTTCGGAAATACATCGTGCGGTCGGAGGAAACCTCGACAAGGTCCGTAGCGCGCTATCGCAACTTCGTACGGCGCGCCGGATCCATATTTGCGCCGTCACTTCCTCGAACCAGCGACTTTACAAGCTTGGTGAGGGCGAATCGGCTCTTCCTTTACCACTCCCCAGTGACTGGCCTCGAGCCGATCCTGTCATAACCGCAGCAATGTATGCGATGGTCCGCCCGCCGGTCCCATTCGTAAAACCAGGCGATGCTTGATCAGCAACCGGTCTGGATCATCTGAGTGCAGCGTTCATCCCAACTTTAGCGACCCGCATACGATACTTGAATCGACGGCTCTTCGGCAGCGCGATCCATACTGCCGGCAAAGCTGCCGCATTTGATTTGAGACGGCATGGGAGCGGGGATAGTGCCAATGCTCATTTGGCAGCCATTATCCGTGAACGATCGGTATGCTACCCGTTCAGGCCATTTCCTGCTGTCAGCCGCACCTGTCGGCGAAGGTGAACGCTCCGCGAGATACGAGCAAATTCCCGCCGTAAAACCTGGAAGAACAGACCGGGAAGAGTCACGCGAGGGCTTCTTCTTTCTCCCCCTCATTTCCTCTTCGTACCATCCATGCGCCCTTCTGGGCTATGGACAGATCATAGAACATAACAGAAGCGCTGATTTCGAGGCTTAGACTTGCCTTGATTCCATTTTCCGCGAGAGACCTTATGAGCAAGCACAATCTCCCGTCCTGGGGTGTGACGACGAAGCTGCCGCTGACGCAGTCGGGTGTCTGATTGATCGACAGGCCTTTGAAGCGCGTTCACCTTACCGGCAGTGCCGTCGCCCCGATCAAACCGCTTAGCTTAAGCTTGGCGATCGCGGAAATACCTTGATCGAAGACGTGTAGCGATGCTGCGGAAGTATCCCGGCCGTGCTCTTTTGAACCGTCTGCTTTAGTTGTGTGAGACAAGTTGTCGGACGCGATTGCGAAAGCGTCGGAACGCTCCGCTCAGAAGGACGGGGACATGTCAACGTTGTGTGCACTCGCGCTATTCATGGGTATCACCTGCCTCTGTTTTGCCGAGCTTGATTCAAGCGTCTCGGGGCTCGCCGAACTGATGTATGTCATGGGAGTATTTCTCTACGTGCAGTCAGTTGGCCGGCGCAAGATGCTGCGGTCTTCTGGCGTGGAGCCGGAGGCGGGTATGGTGCTACTGAAGGCCGTCGCGTGGCCATTAGCAACCCCGGTAGCCGTCGCATTCGGGCTGTTTCGAACTTTGATTTGCCTGATGCAGGCGGACGATGGATCGAGGGACTAATGGCACCTGTTGATCCGTGCGGGCAACGGCGTAGAAGCGGACTGTAGTGTTATTTGATTGCGCTAGCTACAGAACACACGGACTCAACTTGTCAGACAACGGCACAGCCATTTTTTTCACAGGATTCTGATAATCTTTTCATCGGGCTGACAACCGATTCGGTCAATTCCGGACAGGCAGGGCGGCAATTGCACTGGACGCGAGCAAATGGTTAAGGGCCAGGGAAGGCTGTCCAGGTTAGGCAGCCCAAAGACCAGTCAAAGCGTCAAAAGGCGAGAGCGCTGCTTCCACAGATCTTCGACTCCAACTATGAACCTGCGAAGTCCGACGATTGCTGGCGTGGGTAGCCGGTGCATTGATCGTCATGAATATTCGCGGCGATGATGTCCGCTTCGTCCCGGTGTGTTTGATATGCCACTTGCAGGCGGCAATCGATGTGATGGTTGCTGCACCTAGCAACATTGCTTCCGATCGCTTGCGCTTCGTTTTCGTTAAATGCGGCCGCCCTTTCTGCACAGCGGGCCGCTCCGCGACATCGACCTCGTTGGCCAATGAAGTCGCCAGACTTTCGCGCTGCGTCCTTTGGGGATAGGTAATTTTCCATATCGCTCCCGGTGTTGCCGGAGGCCTTTCGCGTATTCTGTGGTGGCAAGGACCGACTTATGTCAGCTCCGGCAAGTTTGGCAAGCCTTCCCCATAGACGCCGGCTTCCGGAGGGGATTCGGCGCAGAAGGTGAGCGACTGTATGACCGGGCACTTACGGTTCTGGCTGGACTATGCATTCTCCTGCATCGATTTAATAATGTCTCTTTCGTTGATTATCTTCGACGTGCATGACATGCTCTCTTTGATACGGTACTGGCAGTTAGATTTTTTTAAGAAGGGGTCCCGACTGACTCTCATGGACCAAGTGCTGTTGCTTGCACGCACGGAACCATACATCATTCAGGTGTGGGTCGCGAACTTGCATTCGTTAAAAGACTGACAGGTGAGGTGCCGCACGCCGCAGCAAGGGATGTCCGAATCGTCGCCCCGATCACGTAAGAAATCTGGTGGCAGCGTCATCGAAGGCCAGACTCTTAATCACGCTCGCTGATACAGGGCGCTGCGTATCCGATCGCTGATAGCGAGAGGGCGTGTGCGCGCCTTGCCGGCGGTATCGGAAGCCTCGTCCTCGCACGTATTCCACGGCAATGGTCTGGAACAGCATGAGACACACGACTTTGCACCTTCGACCGATCCTGCTGATCTTCCTGACGTTGGTCGTGGGTCATACGTTTGCAGGCGACGATCCGAATACGCCTGACGCGTCGCTTTTGCGCGAGCAGGTGCTAGTAATACCTGGTGAGCCAGCCCCACCAGCTCTGTTGCAGGTGACACTCTTTACGCCTCCGGGGCCCGGTCCTTTCCCGCTCGCTGTGATGAACCACGGCGCGACGGGGGACGTCCCCCCGTCGCAGCAGCCGCGATACCGCCTGACGTTCTCTGCCTGGTATTTCCTGTCGCGGGGATACGCGGTAGCGCTCCCAATGATGCGAGGTTATGCGGGATCAGCGGGCATGCTGGTCGGTACAGATTGCGACGACGTTGGCATCGGCCTTGAAGCGGCGCGCGATATTCGCGCAGTCATCGAGAACCTCAAGCAAAGGCCCGACATCGATGGATCGCGGATCATCGTTGCAGGGCAGAGCTTTGGGGGATGGAACACACTGGCGCTTGGCACGCTCAATGTGCCGGGAGTAAGAGGGTTGATCAGCTTCGCCGGTGGCATGAAGCCGGTGAGTTGTGCGGATCCGGCAGATGCATTGACGAAAGCTGCTGCCTATTATGGAAAGGCGACGACGACACCTTCGATCTGGTTCTTCGGGGACAATGATCAGGTATTCGAAACATCGCTGTGGCACGCGATGTATGCCGCCTATACGGCGGCTGGAGGTCCCGCCGAGCTGGTTGCATACGGAGCGTTCGGCGCTGATTCGCATCAGCTGCTCAGTGCGCGCAACGGGCTGCGGCTATGGGTGCCCGCGGTAGACAGCTTTCTTGCACGGGTTGGCTTGCCCAATGTCGAAACTTATCCCGCATACATGCCGTCACATGTCCCGCCCCCAAGTCATTATGCCGATATAACCGACGTTGAGGCACTCCCGTATCTCGATGGGGCAGGGCGGGCATATTACCGGAAGTTCCTCAATACGGCCCTGCCAAGAGCATTTGCCGTCGGACCAAACGGCGCCGCCTCGGCAATGGGCGGATTTGATCCAGGCGCGCAGTCGTTGAAGCTGTGCGCAGAACACGGGCCAGGCTGTCGGCTGTACGCCGTAGACAACGACGTCGTATGGACTCGGCCGACCCCCGTGCCACCCCCGACGCATTTCGCAGCTCTTGCGGATGTCGACGCGGTCCCTTATCTGAGTAGCGATAGCCGCGCCGTCTACAGGCAGTTTTTGCAGATGAGACGACCCCGTGCGTTTGTCGTGGCACCCGACGGAGGTGCAGATGGCGCTTCGTTAGGCGCCGACCCCGTCGCATATGCTCTCGCTCATTGCAGTCAACTCCACCAGAACTGCCGCCTCTACGCAGTAGACGGTGATGTTGTGTGGAGTTCAGGAAAATAAGCTTCGCCAACCGTGGCGCGTGCGTCTCCAGGCCGCCCTGGTTAAACGGCGGCACTCCGCGGGGCCATGAAACGAGGGCGCGAGTCAATGACTGACTTCATGGCGAGGTAGCCGAAAGAATGGCCAAGGCTTAAAGTGAACCAGCTGTGCCAGGTGCCGTCGCTAGCCGATCACGTATCGAGGGCCTGCAGCAGATAGACGCCGGTGCTTCTTATGGTCAAGAACGAATTTTGATAACACGGTTCTGGGCAATGACCGACTATAACCGGCTCGCTTCTGCTGGTTATATCGGTCGTCAGGATTGACGAGGTGCGTCCCGGTGCCGGGAATATCGCAATACGTCGGCGCCTCGTCCGCTCGCAGGTGGCGTCGCCGCAATGGTCGTATAGGAGTGGCGAAGACTCCCCGATGGCAGCTGTGTGTGCTGGCGGGTGAGAGAGATCAGACGGATGAATGAATCAGATGCGAGGTCCGCGTTATCGGTTGACTATGCCGAGACCATATTAAGGTCATCCGAGAATGACTCCTTCCGAAGCGCACACGCAAACGCCAGCTGACGAAATACGACGTTCGCCGCGGACCTCCTGGAAGTAGCCAGCTTTGGTCCGTTCGCTCGGTTGCACGTTCAAAAATCACTCGGACCGACGGACGTTGAAAGGACCGGTCATCCAGCCAGTGAAACTTTTCATAGCTGAAGTTCGCAAAGTTTAATTCGGAATCCTAGAATTATTAGGCCGGAAAGATTTCAATTTCTACTGGAGGCCGCTACAAAAAATCCCGGATTCGCCCATATCTTCGGTTTGAGCGGTCACAATTTCTCAGGGGAGAAGGGCTGGCGGCAGGTCCCGCACATGGTCGCGGACCTCGAAGCACCTGTCCGCGACGGACTGCCCAAATGCGCGCTGTGCGCGGGCGTCGAACATGCAACGCTAGGCGCTGAGGCCCGGCGTGCTTTATTTGCCCGCATCATTACCGAAGCGAGTTATAAGCGGCGTCGCGATCGGCTGACGCCAGACGGATCAGAAAAGACTGAGCGGCTGGCCAGGATCGTCGCGACGACGGCTTACGTCTGGAACGACGAAGACGACGCGCGGGAATGCCTGTCGACGCCGCACCCGGAGCTTCAAGTGCGGGCGCCACTCGATGTTGCGCTGACCGAACTCGGCGCGCGCCGGGTCGAAGAGCTACTCTGGAAACTGTTTTATGGGTTGCCGGCGTGGAATTGTTTCGAATCGCCGGCACTCGACATACGGTCCGGAGCGGCACCGGCGCGATGCTGGCGGGCGGCCGCTTCAACGGCCCGGGGCGACCGGTCATCTACGCCGCGTCGACCTTTGCCTGTGCGATGCTCAAGGTTCTCGTGCTTGCCCGCATCGGCAAGGTACCGATGACACAAGGCTAGGTTGAAGCAGCTTTCGCGGCGATATTTGTGTCAAACCCCATTCGGCCGGATTGTTGTCGGTGAGATGGGATGCGCCAGCACTGCAGGCGGAAAGGGAGTTCGGCGACGCCTGGCTGACCGGGTTGAGTACTGCTCTCCTGATGGAGCCTTCCGTCGTGGTCCGTACGGAATTAAACGTGCTCGTTAATCCTGAACACCCCGACGCGACGCGGATTGTGGTGACCGAGCCGCAAACTGTGGTGTGGGATAAAGGTTTCTTTGTGAAACCAAAGGGCTGACACGGCCAGATTGCCATGGTGGCCGGCTAGCCTCGCCTCGACGCTTTGGCCTTTAGTGGAAGTAACATAGACATTGCTTTCGGTTCAGTTCGCAATCGCCACACGCAAAGGCCATTGAGCGTCTTCGTGTAATTTGCATGTCTGGTGCCAATCGACACGGCTGCCAGGATTTATAGCTGCCCTGACGATTTGGTATAAGTAATGTTGAGGCATTGACTGCAGCAGCATGCAATGTCCTCGCCAGAGCAGGATGTCGGCTGCCGGCAGCGCCGAATAGGTTGTCGCGGCAATGCTTCGCCCGGGGGGGCACAGCCGGGCAGTATGGTTGTCCGTGCAACTTAAACTTGCCGGGCACCAGAGATTTCAATTCGATATGATCGCTTGCTCGCCCAACGGACACTCCGGACTGTATGATGATGGGAGTTAAAGACGGGCTTGATGCGGTGTGCAAAGCATCGGACGGATTGCCCGGCGCCGCCATCGGGCTCCAAGACGCATCCCTGACGATATGATAGTTGGCTACCGCTGCATCGTGTAATCAATGGAAAGGAACACCTACTCAAAGCTTGTAAGGCAACTTGCCGAACTCGATAGTGAAATAGAACGTGTCCGGCGTCTCGAACGTTGTCGGGTTATTGCAGAGATCCGCTCGCAGATGCAGGAATTCGGTATCAAACCAAGCGAACTTGTTGGACGCAAGCGTGGAAGATCGTCGGCGCCAGCCCGATACCTGAACCCGGAAACCGGGCAGACATGGACTGGTAGAGGGGCGCGCCCCCACTGGCTGGTGGGCAAGGAATCAAAAGAGTTCCTGATTGTCCCTCAGGAGTCGCATCGTTCTGGCGAGGAAGAAAGCGTCAAAAACTAGCGTGCATATTCGTTGATGGCGTCATTATTGGCGGTTACCTGGGTGAACCGCAAGCCATCTACGCTTCAGGCCTTTTCAAGGGTCCAGACGCTCGCCTCCGTGATGTACCGATTTTAGGTGGTCCCACCTGTATTCTGCCGCTTGAACCACCCTAGTGGCTGCGCCATGGCGATTCGTCCTGCCTAGGCAAGCTCGCGGCTTATGGAAGGATGACGGCATTGAATTGGCGGTGCCGGCCAAACGAGAGTCGCCTGGCAAACGGTGTCGAGCGATATCACTTTCTCCGCAAACGGCTTCGGGTTGTTGTGAGCAGAAGTGATTCGGCGAGAGTCAAACCAATAGCAGCATCCTGCGCTATTTAACATAATGTTAATTATCAACCATCGTGTTGTTAGTCCAAAGTTCAGATGTCGTGTTTCCGCTAAATTGAAATGTCGTGTTTGCGGGTTCAGGCTGGTGGCCAGCATGCCTTAAGGAGCGCTGGCCATGAACGCAACTGGGAAGATCACCATGTCGATGACCGAGCTGGACCGCTTGAAGGTGGTACAGGCCGTTTGCGAGCGGCGTCTGAAGCCAGGTCAGGCAGCGGAGCGCCTTGCGCTGAGCGTGCGGCAGGTCGAGCGCCTGGTGCAGCGCTATCAGGCCGCGGGCGTTGCGGGACTGGTGTCGGGCAAACGCGGGCGACCGGGCAACCATCAGTTGTCTGATGGCGTGGCGCGACGCGCGCTGGCGATCATTCGTGAGCGCTACGCGGATTTCGGGCCGACACTGGCGTGCGAGAAGCTTCGGGAATGTCACGGCATCGGTCTGTCGGTCGAGACGGTGCGTGTGCTGATGATGGCCGCTGGTCTGTGGATTCGTCGCAGGGATCGTCCAGCCAAGGTTTACCAGCCCCGAAACCGTCGTGCGTGTCTGGGTGAACTGATCCAGATTGACGGCAGCGATCACCGCTGGTTCGAGGAACGCGCGCCCGCGTGCACGCTGCTGGTGTTCATTGACGATGCGACTGGCCGGCTGATGACCCTGCACTTCACGGCGACCGAGTCGACCTTCAGCTATTTCGAGGCACTGGCGAAGTATCTGGTGGCGCATGGCAAACCGGTCGCGTTCTATAGCGACAAGTTCAGCGTGTTCTACGTCAAGGACCGTGCAAGCACGGCCGGCAAAGGCGTCACACAGTTCGGTCGCGCCCTGTACCAGCTCAATATCGAGGCGTTCTGTGCGAACACGAGCCAGGCCAAGGGGCGTGTCGAGCGAGCCAATCTGACGTTGCAGGACCGGCTCGTCAAGGAACTGAGGTTGCGTAACATCAGTACGCGCGAAGCGGCCAATGCGTATGCGCCCTCCTTCATCGCGGACTTCAACCGGCGCTTTGGCAAGCCGCCGAAGAGCGACCACAACGCGCATCGGCCGCTGCGTGACGACGAGGACCTGAAGCAGATCCTGGCCTATCGCGTGGCGCGCAAGGTCTCCAATGCGCTGACGGTGCAGTACGACCGGGTGATGTACCTGTTGCAGGACACCGAGGCCAACCGGCGTCTCATCCACGAGTACATTGAAGTGGTCGAATACCCGGATGGTGCGATCAAGATTCAGGCCTCTGGCCGCGTCTTGCCGTATCGCGAGTATGACCGGATTACGCGGATTGATCAGGGCGCAGAGGTGGAGAACAAGCGGCTGTCTGCGGCGCTGCAAGTCGCGCGGATGGTGCAGGCGCAGCGCGATGACCGGCGCGTTTCGGGCTCGCCTTCACGCACCCATACTGGCGAGGACGTCCGGGCGAAGAAAGCGCTGGTGGGCCTGAAGAAACAGCGGGCGATCACGTTAGCGGATGTCACTCAGGCCGTGCATGAGGTAAGCGTCAAAAAACGTGAAGAACGGGGGGTGGGCGGCTGCGCCGCCCACCCCAGGAACATCAGAAAAAACGCCGCAAAACCCGACATTTCAATTTAGCGCAGACCCCGACATTTCAATCTGGCCTCGACACGTGTTGTCAGAGCTTTTTAGAAATGTCCGGTTCTGGCTCATTGGAAATGTCCGGTTTTCCAACTCCGGGCTAGCTGTGGCGCATGCTGCGGCATCACAGCCAGCCCGGAGCCCGACCATGAACGGACGTGGACTCATCACGATCAGCATGCATGAGCTCGAGCGCGTGAAGGTCATTGAGGCGGTCGTCCAGCATCGACTGACGACCGTACGGGCGGCTGAACGTCTGCAACTGTGTGAGCGTCAGGTCAGACGGCTGGTGCGACGCTACGAGTCCGCTGGACCGGCCGGGCTCGTGTCGGCGCGGCGTGGACAGCCCAGTAATCGTGAACTGCCGGTTGATCTGCGGGCGCGAGCCATGGCGCTGGTGCGTGAGCGCTACACGGATTTTGGGCCGACGCTGGCGTGCGAGAAGCTATACGAGTGTCATGGGCTCGTGCTCGCCAAGGAAACCGTGCGGCGCTGGATGCGTGAGGCCGGGTTGTGGATTCCACGCAAACAGCGGCCACCGAAGCTGCATCAGCCGAGAAACCGTCGTGCATGTCTGGGCGAGCTGGTGCAGATCGACGGCAGCGATCATCGCTGGTTCGAGGACCGCGCACCGGCCTGTACGCTGCTGGTGTTCATCGACGATGCGACGGGCCGGTTGATGGTGCTGCACTTCACCGCGACCGAATCGACCTTCAGCTATTTCGAGGCGATACGCGCGTACCTTGAGCAGCATGGCAAGCCGGTCGCGCTTTACAGCGACAAGGCCAGCGTGTTTCACTGCAACAGCCATTCGGTTACGCCTGGCAAGGGCGTGACGCAGTTTGGCAGGGCGCTGTATGAGCTGAATGTAGATACGTTCTGCGCCAACAGCAGTCAGGCGAAGGGCCGTGTCGAGAGGGCCAACCTGACGTTGCAGGATCGTCTGGTGAAGGAACTGCGGCTACGCGGCATCAGCACGAAGGAAGCTGCCAATGCTTACGCGCCCCACTTCATCGCTGACTTTAACGGCCGGTTTGGCAAGGTGCCGCGCAGCACGTTCGATGCACACCGGCCGCTGCGGGCGGATGACGATCTTGATCTGATCCTGACGGTTCGTGTGCCGCGGCGCGTGTCGAAAGTGTTGACGGTGCAATACGACCGTGTGATCTATCTGCTTGAAGATACGCCAGCGAACCGCAGCCTGATTCACGGGTATCTGGATGTGTTCGAGTATCCGGACGGACGTATCGAAATCCGGGTGAATGGTGCTGCCCTGCCCTATGTGCCTTATGACAGGCTCTCGGAGATCGATCAGGCTGCAGTGGTCGATAACAAGCGGCTTGGACACACGTTACAGATGGCGCAGTTGATCCAGGCGCAGCGCGATGACAGGCGGGCGTCGGGAGCTCCATCAAGGACCAATCAGGGTGAGGCTCCACGGTCGAAGGAGCGCAAGGTGGGTACCCGCAAGCAGCGCGAGTTGACCCGGGAGCAGTTGAATGAAGCGATTCTTGGAACTGCCGGAGCGCGGGTTGGCTCGGTGCTTAAAAGCCCTCTAACATAAAGATTTCTGAACCACAAAATCGGACATTTCTAAAAAGTCCAAACCCGACATTTCAATTTAGCGCAGACCCCGACATTTGAACTTGGCGGGGACATAGGGTCGAATCATTTTTGATAGGCCAGACTGCGGTCCGTCTATTGGCGACAGTTATCCTTCTCACTGACCAATTTGCACAGCATTGTAAGAGTGCTAATATTGTGCATATCTTGTGCAACGAGACGCCATGATGGATATTCGCCCGATTTCCGCCCCTCCCGGCTCCAGCATTACCTTTGATCAGTTCATGGCATCGCTGCGTGAGCCCGGTAGCGCTGCGCCAATCGTATCTGCACGTCGCTTTGGAGAAGCACTTCATATCGATCTGCAGACGCTCGCGCAGCAGGCACACGTGCATCGGAATACGCTCAGCCGTCAGCCCGGCGCCGAGAGCGTACAGCGATTCCTACGGGACGCACTGCGGGCCATCCGCGCGGCCACCGACATTTCTGGAGACGTTGCGCAGGCATTGTTCTGGTATCGCAATGAGCCATTGTCAGTGTTCGACTACAAGACTGCTGAACAACTGGTTTCAGACGGTAGAACAGACGACCTGCTTCGCTACATTTCTTCGCTTGAGGCGGGCGCGGCCGGATGATCCTCACAGCACTGTCCGGGCTAACCGTCTACCGGATGCATCTTCCAAAATAGGCAGTTGCGCCGACAAGCGGCGCCGGCGCGAGCAGACACGGCGGCCGCGCAAATCGTATCGGCGTCAATGCACTCTACCTCGCATTGGACATCAACACTGCTGTACGGGAGTACCAGCAGGTGTCGCCGCTGATGCCACCTGGCACGTTAGTCAGCTATCAGCTGAGCATAGGACCAGTTGTCGATTTCACAGGCGGCTACCAGGCGGAGATATGGTCCGGATTGTGGGAAGATTTTTATTGTGACTGGCGCGGCTGCTGGTTTGATCAGCGCATTGAGCCCCCGAGTTGGGTGCTTGGAGACGAGACCATCGCGTCTGGCGCAAAAGGAATTCTTTTCAACTCGCGACTGTCGCCCGAAGGAATCAATCTGGTTCTCTACATCGACGAGTTGACGTCGTCAGACAGACTCGTGGTCCATGATCCTCTGGGCGCATTACCTCGAGATCAGTCGTCCTGGAGATAGCGAAAACCATCGAAACGGCTGGGCACTATTTTCCTATTCACGCTGGCAGACGTCATGCCGCGACTTTCGCAAAGACGTGCTAGCCGAAGTCTTCAACAACTCTTCAGCCATATCCTCGTATGCGCTAATTCGCGGTACGTGGGCGGTCATTTATCGAATACAACGGAATTCTCGCAGCGGCTATTCTGATCGCACTTCCCGATTCCAGTTGCGTATCTGTCTGCGACCACCCTCCTCGCAACGCACAATCATCGTGCAATAAAGAGGCGACCATATATGTCCCACCCGCACAATTGAGCATGACCTTGATGTCGGGTCCATCGGTCCGCTCCCGGTGAACCTCATTGGCATAGATGCGACTTGACATTCCAAGGCGTCTCGATTGGCCGACACAAGTCGCCCTACGAAGGTAGTCATGGTCACAGTTCACGACTGGTTTAGGTCGCAACTCCCGACTGCCTTCTTGACAGCCATGGCGCAGCCATCAGGGGTCGGAGGATCAGCGGAAGACCGTTAGTTGCGTACTTTTAAAAGCAATTGAGCGTTAATACATGCTGCGATAGTCATAGAAAGACATGACGGCAAACGATGCCGGCGACACCTCAAATGAAAGTGCATTTGCGACAGCGCAAATATCGCGGAGGCTGATCGCCCTGCCCATCAGCCGGCAATTGTCCGCGTGGAACCCCCAACGACGGGCAAGGCACGATCCCTGTCAGCAATGCGCTGCATGCTCACCCGGTGGAGTTACAGTCAGCGGTTGGGTTCATGTCACGCTGCCAACCGGTGCTCGTAATACGGCCGGTCCCTGTCATCCAGAATCGCATACATCGCTGCGAGATTCCTTGGGTCTGGATTGAGCCATGCGTCAATGTTTTCAGGCTTAATTGGGATAATGCAGCGGTCGTGGCCAGCCGCCGCGACTTCAGGTGGCGGCTCATCGGTCACGGCTGCGAAGGACAATAGGTCTGACTGCCCCGGTGCTGTCCAGCGAGACCACAAACAGGCAACGTGCATCAGTTCGCCGTTGCTCGGACGGAATTCGAGAACAACGTTTTCGTCCCGGTCGTGCGTTTCAAGGAGCGTGCCTTCGAATTTTGCTTTGCTTACGTTTTCATAGAAGACGTCCACGAGCATCACTCCGTGGGTGTATCCGAAGCACGGTTTCCAGAAACCCTCGAGATTGTCGCGGCGGGCGTTGTAGGTGCCCGGATATTTGACGTCGTACGAAGCTGGCTTGCCGGCAATGCGGCACTGATACCGCATCGGCTTGACGACGCGCCGGCCATCTTCTATCACCACGACGGGCGCGTAGTGACCGGGAAATATCCGCGAGTCGCGTGGCTTGGGCTCTGTCCGCGTTATATCTTCGAGCTTGCCCAACGTCCATGCAATCTTGTCGGTGGCGATACGCTGATTCTCTGTCGCGGCCTTGGTCACCTTTGTCTGCAGGGTCCGCTCAGCGTCCGCCAGGCGCTTGCGCTGCCTGAACAGGTCCTGTTCAAGTCTGGTGATCTGGGCAGCATTGAACCGGTCGATAAAGGTCTTGATTTCAAGCTCAGCGTCCGTGCGGGGTTGGGCAAACGCATCTTCCATCGCTTTCGGTATCTTCGCTTTGCTGATGCCTTCGGCGCGTTCAAAAAACAGGCGAGTGAATTCTGCAATATCCATCAGCGCACCAAAGGTGCGTACGAACCTTTGATAATCCGCCTTTATTTGAGCCGAGTAGCACACCTTGACCTCCGGTTGATGGTGCGGGCCAATCCGCTGTTGACTAACGCCAGAATTCTCCAGCAAAGCTGTTCAGACAGTCCTGAACCGCCCCGGGGAATGAACTGACCCCCGAGAGTTGGACGTTGAAGCGTTAATTTTTTCCCGCTCGCATTCGATATTCCACGGGACTCAGTCCACCAAGTTTCGATTTGATGCGATGCCGGTTGTAGTAGTCGATGTAGCCCTTCAGGCCTACCCTCAGTGCGTCGACGTCTTCGAAGTCCGTGAGATGGAAGTACTCGGCCTTCAGAGTGCCAAAGAAGCTCTCCATGGCCGCGTTATCGAAGCAATTTCCTTTTCTCGACATACTCTGCTTCATTCCGTAGCGCGCCAGTGCCACTCGGTACGGTTGCATGCGATAGTGCCAACCCTGGTCTGAATGAAGCATCGGTGTAGCCGCATTCCCGCATTTCTTGACAGCTTTCCTGAGCATGCCCATGACCATTGGGAAGTCGGGGCGATGGCTCGACTCGTAGGCAACAATTTCCCCATTGTAGAGGTCCATGACCGGAGAAAGGTACAGCTTTTTCCCCGCGACCCGGAACTCGGTCACATCGGTGACCCACTTTTCGTTTGGGCTCGATGCGGTGAATTCACGATTGAGCAGGTTCGGAGCGGCCTCGCCGACCTCGCCCTGGTATGACCGGAACTTCTTCCGGCGCACCCTCGACCTGATTCCCAATTCGTTCATGAGGCGTTGCACCTTCTTGTGATTGACTAGCTCGCCATCACTGCGGATAGTTAAGGTGATGCGACGATAGCCATACAAGCCGCGATGTGCAGCATAGACAGCCTGAATCTTCGCCTTGAGTCCACGATGCCGGTCTGGAGCGGCCAACGTCTTGGCCCGATAGTAGTACGTACTGCGTGGCAACCCCGCAGCCTGGAGAAGGTCGGCCAAGGGGAATTCCTGCCTCAGTTCAAGCACTATTTTGGCTCTTTCTGCCGCGCCAACTTCTTTGCTAGAACCAAGGCATTGAATTTTTTTAGGTACGCGACCTCCGCGCGTAACTGGTGATTCTCACGAAGGAGTTGGTCTGACTCCTCAGATCGCGGAGCTTCCAACGACTGGTTCGAGGTCTTTTTCTTTGCTGGCACCGAAACATCCTGTCCCGACGGGCGCATGCCCTTTAGCGAACGGAGCTCTCCCCGTGCTTTCTGTTGTTGCCACATCGTGATGCTGTGCGGATTGCCGATATTGTAAATGGCAGCCAGCTCTCGACAGGAAAGGTTCTCAGCCACGCCCCGGTGCACCACCTCAAGCTTGAACTCAAGGGTGTAAGCGCCACGCTGGCGGATGAGCCCAGCGTTACCATGGTGACGATATGCCGCGACCCATCGCCTCACCATGCTTTCTGCAATACCGAATTTCGCCGCAAGGAGCTTATAGCCCCCTTTGCCAGCGAGATACTCGCGAACCACCTTCCCCTTAAACTTTACATCGAATTTCCTCACGGAGCCTCCAAGGTTGTGTCCAACTCTCGGGGGTCAGTTCAAACCCGGGGCGGTTCAGTCCTGCTAGATTCCGAACCAATGCGGACCTGAAATCCAGCCTCAGGTTGTCGCAGAACATCCCCGCAACGAGTCCAGCCTCCACTTGGCTCAGCTTCGGGACAAATTGCTGCGCCATATCATGGGCCTTACCGACGAGCCGAACCCTTTCAAGCACGTCGGCGCCAGCCCCGTTTAACGATAGCGACGAGCCCGTCGACTCAACCAGATTCGTCACCGACAGCCACTCTCCGGTCAACTCAAGCGCGAGCTGGTTCGACGCTACAAGATACGTCAGCAGTTCAGCACGTGCCTGCAGGCCCAGGTTCAGCGGGGCGCTCATCGCGGTAGATGCAAGGGTAAGTCAATCCATTGTAAATCTTCACGGAACCGCGGGCCGTAGCCTCACTAGCACGTTGCCCGTTCGCAGGTCGCAGGTCGCAAACCAATCCATCCGTCATCTCGAAGTCAATCAAGGGGACGGCAGGGCAAAGCTGCGAGTGCACGACTGCCGAACCAGCAATGTGACTTGACTTAGCAAAGCGCGCGTCTTCAAAGTCTGCTGTGAGGTAATGCGCGATGACTCCTGTCGAAAGCGCTTCAGTCATCTGCTCGTCGCCAATTCGTGCAGCCGCCGCGGCACAGTGCATCCGTATGTCGACCGAGCAGCAGCAATACTCACCAGACGCGCAGAAGCAGGCGATTTCCAAATATGCAAAACGCGTGGCATTCAGGTCGTGCGTACCGACGAAGATGCGGGCGCAAGCGGGCTCACGCTCCGTAAGCGATAGCGTTGGTGCGGCTGCCCATTGACGTGCGTAATCTGGCCTGCGACTTCGACACGGTTCTTGTGCTGGACTTACGCGTTAGGAACGTGAGATTTCGACGATCCAGGCGACTCATTCGGCGGCCGAGGAAACGTGCAGCGTAGAGCATCTCGAACTGGCTGTATCGGTGGCCTATATCGTCAAGCTGATGAACAACAGTGTCGTTTCGGACTGGCTACGCACTCACTACGCTGACTACTGGTCACAGCTGAAAGCTGTCGCGGACGAAGCTCGAAGCACGCAGAAAGTGAAAGCTCCCGCTTAATGTGAACCGCGTCTACGCTCGCCGGTTGTCTGCCGTCGACCGGCTCACACGCGCTGCCTGGGCCAGTGGAACGTCGGTTCGTTAGCGGCGCTCGCGGCGACGACTGGTCAGTTGCAGTCAATGTCGTGGTTGTCCCGTCCAGTGCTCAACCGACAGGGCTGAGAGTGCATGGAGGCGTAGCAGCGCCTCACGTACGGCATAAAGCTCATCCATAAGGCCAATGGAGGCCGCAGCATCCATCATGTCGATGCACGCAGATATTGCCCTTGAACAGCCGTCGCCAATGTCACGGAGGGCGTCGCGGCGCGACAGTTTCGGTGTCCGACCAGATTCCATGGAAGCCTCCATCGGTTCATGGCATAACGCTGGGGCCAGCGGTGTCTTCGATAGTCTAGGAAACCCGCGCTCACCTCATGTGAATTATCTGCGCTATCTTGCTGACCGGCGCCCTGACTGGACAAGCGCAGAGGCAGTGGCGGATTTGTCCCTTCCGTCAGCAGAAATTCCGACTTGCGCTAATCAGCCCGCCAAGCAGATGGGACATGTCGACCAGCCGCTGCGCGACCAGATGTCGAACCTCTCCCTGGCATTGCCACGTCCCATACACCGCAAGCAAGGATGCCCCAAGCGCTTCCTTCCTCTGCTTTTCCAGCAGGCCTGGCCAGACGATGACGTTGACGTTACCCGTTTCATCCTCGAGTGTGACGAACATGACGCCTTTGGCAGTCCCGGGCCGCTGGCGGACCGTCACCAGTCCGCAGCCTCTTGCCAGGCGGCCGTCGCCATAGCTGCGCAGTGTCGACGCCGGCATCAACCGGTTTGCGAGCAGCTGCGGCCGGAGCAGTTCCAGTGGATGCCGTCCTAACGTTAGCCCAACGGACCGGTAGTCTGCAACGATGTCGTTCGCTTCCGTCGGTGCGCCCAACTGCGGTGTCTCGTCCCTGACCGTCGCTACGGCAAGCATATCCCTGTCAGGCACGGCGGCGACCGATTGCCATAGAGCTTCCCGACGATTACCGGCAAGCGAAGCGAGCGCGTTGGCGTCCGCAAGAGCATGAAGGTCTTTCCGGTCAAGCTGCGCCCTGCGGGCGAGGTCAGCGACGGTTTCAAATGGGCGCACGGCGCGGGCATTCTCAATCCGCTCTGCCGCACCGTCTTTCATGCCTCGTACGAGCGACATGCCGAGCCGGACTGCCGGGCGGCCGTGGTCGGCCAGTGGTATCAGGACGGAGTCCCAGCCGCTGACAGTGACATCAACCGGCAGCACCTTCACGCCGTGGCGTTGCGCATCCTGCACAAGCTGTGATGGCGAATAGAATCCCATCGGCTGACTGTTGAGCATCGCGCCAAGGAATGCCTCGGGCTCATGGCACTTGAGCCAGCTACTCGCATATACCAGCAGCGCAAAACTGGCGGCATGGCTTTCAGGGAAACCGTACTCACCGAAGCCCTTGATTTGCTCAAAAATACCTTCAGCGAAAGCCTGGTCGTAGCCGCGCTCGTGCATCCCGTTGACGATGCGGTCGTAGTATTTTTCGAGGCCGCCTTTCCGTTTCCACGCGGCCATCGCCCTTCTTAACTGGTCGGCCTCACCAGCTGTAAAGCCGGCAGCCAGAATGGCCACCTGCATGACTTGCTCCTGGAAAATCGGCACCCCGAGCGTCCGCCCGAGGGCCGTCTTCAGCGCTTCACTCGGATACGTCACAGGTTCGAAGCCCTGACGCCGTTGCAGGTAAGGATGGACAGCACCACCCTGAATCGGTCCGGGTCGCACAATGGCAACTTCAATGACCAGGTCGTAAAACGTCCGTGGCTTCATACGGGGCAACATGCTCATCTGCGCCCGCGACTCAATCTGGAAAACACCAACAGTGTCCGCGGCGGAAATCATCTCGTACGTTTGGGAATCCTCCGGTGGAATGTCCTGCATTTCGAAGCGCTCGCCCCGCTGCTCTGACACGATGTCCAGCGTCCGACGGATGGCCGACAGCATGCCAAGCGCGAGCACGTCAATTTTCAGAAGACCAAGCGCCTCAAGGTCATCCTTGTCCCATTCGATGACGGACCGGTCCGCCATGGCCGCATTCTCGACAGGGACAAGCCGCGTGAGTTTGCCCCGACTGATAACGAAGCCGCCTGAGTGCTGCGACAGGTGGCGCGGAAAGCCAAGGAGCTGGGAAGCGAGCCGCGCCCACGCCTGGATGAGCGGCTTCTCCGGGTCGAGCCCGGACTCGGCGAAGCGCTTGAGGAGGTCCTGGCTAGTGTCGAACCACTGATGGCTTTTTGCGACGAGGTCAACAATCTGGGGGTCAACGCCAAGTGCCTTGCCGGTTTCACGCAGCGCACCCCGGGGCCGGTATGTTGAGACTGCTGCAGCAATCGCTGCGCGGTCGCGGCCGTACTTGCGGTAGATATATTGAATCACCTCTTCGCGCCGCTGGTGTTCGAAGTCGACGTCGATGTCCGGCGGCTCACCGCGCTCCTTGCTGATGAACCGCTCGAACAGCATGTTGCCGCGCGCGGGGTCCACCTCGGTCACACCCAGGCAATAACAGACTGCGGAATTGGCGGCCGACCCACGACCCTGGCAAAGGATATGCTGACTGCGTGCGAAGCGAACAATGTCGTACACAGTGAGAAAGTACGGCTCGTACTGTAGCTCGGCTATGAGCTCCAGCTCGTGCTCAATCTGCTCCTGCACCTTGTGCGGGATGCCAGACGGAAAGCGTCGCTGCGCGCCGATGTAGGTTTCCTGCCGGAGATAGGCTTTCGCGGTGATGCCTGCGGGTACCAGCTCGTCTGGATATTCATAGCGAAGCTCATCGAGCGAGAAGGTACAGCGGCTCGCAATGTCGACGGTCGCTGAGAGTGCTTCTGCCGGGTACAGGTTCGCAAGCCGGAGCCGGGACCGCAGATGCTGTTCGGCGTTTGGCGCAAGCTCGTAACCGCATTCGTGTACGGATTTCCCGACGCGGATGGCGGTCATCGTATCCTGAAGTGGCTTGCGCGAGCGCACATGCATGACGACATGCCCCAACGCCACCACGGGTACATCCATGCTGCGCGCGATGAATTCGACCGAGCCACGGTGAATGTCATCCATCGCGCGCTGGTGAAGCACCAACCCTACCCAGGCGCGGCCCGTGAATGTATCGTTCAGCCACTCGACCTGTGCGGCAAGGACATCCTCGCTGGCGGGAAAATCCGGCACAAGAATGGCGAGGCAGTCCGGCATACCGCGAAGGTGTCGATATTCCTTCTCGGGACGCGAGAGGTCCTGTGGCGTCAGGCGATATTCGCCCTTGGCCGCCCGGGTACGGGCAAGCGTAATCAGCTCGGACAGGTTGCCGTACCCCTCGCGGTTTCTGGCCAGCAGGATAATTCCGAATGCAGGCGAGCCGTCGGCATTGACCAGCCGGAAGAACGAGCCGACGATAAATGGCAGCTTTGCTTCCTTCGCGGCGACATGCGCACGCACAACACCCGCTAGCGAACATTCGTCTGTGACAGCCAGCGCCGAATATCCTAGCTGTGCCGCGCGCTCAGACAGTTCCTCGGCATGCGAAGCGCCGTGCAGGAAGCTGAAATTCGAGAGGCAGAAAAGCTCGGCATACGCCGGAAGGACATTGAAGGTAGTCTCCATGGCGCATCAGCCGAACAGTCCGTGAAGGAACCATCGCTGCTCTTCCTCGGCATCCCGGCTGCTGACGCGCTCGCGATATATCCAGTAGCAACTCTGGTCTTCCCCTTGCGCCACAAAATAGTCGCGCGTTACGAGCTCACCATCAAACCAGCCGGCCTCGATGCGTTCACCGGGCGACACCATCCGCAGTGGGGACCCATAGAAAGGACGATGCTGGCGCATCAGCAGTCTCACCGGGCTGTCCAGCATCCACGTCGGCCTCGGCAAACCGTGCGGAAGTGCTCCCTGCTTCGACCTGAGTGTCACCGGCACCCAGCGGTTGGCGACCTCCGGGCGATGGTCGGCAGTCGGTGCCGGCCGGAGAACGTTATCTTCGCCAAGTCGAGCAACGAGCAGCTCAAGAAGGCGCGCGTGGTCTTCCTTGGAACCGCCCGGCTCCGGGAACAGCGTATCGGATGCCGGTGCCGCGGACTCCACTTTCGATGCATCGAGCCGCAACGCGATAACCGGCGCAGCCAGCTCAATCCGGTGCAACCGCTCTTTCAGCAGCCTGACGAGATGCTCCTCCTTCCAGGTCGGCTCGCCCAGCGCGACGTCAATGGCCGTCGGGTCCATAGCGTCGCGCCCACGTTCATGTTCGAGCAGCAGTCTGACAGCCGTGACCGCAAGCTGCCTGGCGCAGAGCCAGCCACACAGTTGCACAATGAGCCGATGGGCCCCGAAGACTGCGCCGTCCGCATCCTCAAGCCGGTCAGGCATTTCAATGCGCGCGGAAAAAGTGGGCGGGAGTTCCAGCCAATCGAATAGTTCGGGCGCGGTGCCAAATGCCCGGTCGAGCGAGTCGAGCAGATGTTCACCACAGCGACGCTGCAGGCCGGCGCGGGGCAAACGCCTGATGTCCGCAATGGTCTCGCAGCCAAGTCCGGAGAACCAGTCTCCGAACGGACGAACTTCGGGAACGGCCATCATCGGTAGTGCCGCCAGTCGTTGCTCAAGTGACGCGAGCTTGAGCACGCGACGGTTCCCAAACTTTGCGAGTAGCCATGCACCCTGGCCGGTCGGCGAAGCGCTGATGCGCGCGGTAAGTCCGAGCGTTCCGAGAACAGCCTTCGCTTCCCGGCACAATGCGAGCAACCCGCCGAAGAGTCGCAGACTCGCGCCGACCTCCGCCACGACTGTCGCTTCGTCAAGCAATGCGACCTCAGGTGAAAAGCGCATCAGGGCAACGCCCACCTCCCTCTGTGCCGCGGCCTCCCTGGCGGCATCACGTTCATGCATCTCCGTTTCCGGCGATAGTGTCAGCACGCCACCGCGCTTCATTCCGGGGCGCACGCCAGCTGCACGAGCGGTGCTGTCGGTAATGACCACCTTGTCTTTCTCCAGGACCGCACTTCCGTGCTGGGGCTCAGGTGACCACTTCGGTCGGAACACCTCGAGCGGCAACTTCGGCAAGTGGACGGCGAGAAAGACGCGCATGTCGGGAAAGCAATACAGGAGTAGGTTGAAGGGGAATCGACAGCGGCTCTGCGCGGGCGGGCCCTCGTCGTTTCACGATGTCGACGGTCAGACCGTCGGCTGATGGTCTTAACGCCAGCCGTAACAATGCGGGCGACGAATCCTGTGCGGCGGCAAGCGGCCTGACCATCACGAAAAGCGTTTCCGACGACTGCGCTGCTAAATGCAGGCGCCGCAGCGATGAGGCCTGCGCGTACTGCGCCCAGAAAATGAGCGCACCGCAGCTGCCTGCCCGCAGAATCTGCTCCGCCGACCAGAGCGCATCTGCGGTCTTCCGCGCTTTCACCCGCATCACCTGGTCAATGGGAAGTCCAATGTAGCTCAGCCCAAGTCCATCCGGGGTGTGCGGTGGCTGCACAAACGCAACCGGGCGGTTGCCCGAACCACTGAGCGCAGGGCGCAACAGTCGCAGTTCCCCGACCCCGGCCTGCTGGACCATCAGGTCGACAAGCGCACCGACCGGCCAACCGCCGCCCGGGAGCTCGGCTGACAATGCGGCATAGCCGGTCTCAACGACCCGCCCACGGCCGCGCGCGAGCTGGGACGCGCGCCACAGGGACGGATGTATCTCTTCGGCCGTGACAGTAGCGCTGGACATATGAGAAAAGAAAACCTGTATATTTATACAGTATGCTACACGCAAATTCGTAGGTGCGAACTGTCACTTTTTAAGGAACGGGGCGACGCGACGTTCATCGCGCGGCATCAGGCCCCTCTCCTGTGTTCAGATGAAGTCCATCGTGAGCGCAGATGTATGGGTCCCGCCTTATATAGGGCATCGACAGGCCTGACCGTCCGATGCGAGGGCAAAAGTGGGCGACTGATTTCGTTCAGGAGTTGCGGAAGATTGACGCTACGTTGAAGATGGCCGGTATCGACACTGCGCGTAAGCAGCAGGCATGTGTCGAACCGCCCCGCTTTACACAATCAACGATAAACAGGAATAGCAGACCTTCAAGGTCGACCGATGCAAACCGACCAATACCGCGGATACACGTTGTGGGGCCATGCCATCGTGCAGCAGGAAGAAGGCATGCACCGGGAGCGCTTCGCCGGGAGCGGCACCATCATGCGCGACTCGAAGGTTGTAGTGGCCTCTGGAGTGCTTGGCGCCTTTGATACTGATGAAGAGGCAGAATCGGCCGGCCTGTCTTGGTGTCGTGCGTGGGTCGATAACCACGGCTAGCGACTGGTCTCGCAAAACATCCCCTCCTGCGCCAGTGCTGGCACCGCCGAGGCTGATTGGTCCCCCTGACGGGAAAGCCAGTCCGATGCTTTTTTCAACCGACCATGCAGCGATCGGCCAGACGCGACCCCAAACGGTCCTAAAGACATCTTTTCTTAACGGCGGCTCCTTAAAGGAGTGAAGCGGCCTTCCGTTCGTTAAACAACGACATGAAGACACACCTCAAGTTCCCGCTTTAGAGGCCGTTATTCGCCTTGACGGAGCGCAGCTCCGCCAAGCCGCCCTCGCCCTTAATCGACGCGAGAAATGCAACACCACCGTCGGCCAATCCTTCGATCCTCCAATCGATGAAACTAATCGTCGCACTCACCGCCATTACTGTCCTGACAGCCTGCACATCGATCTCGGAAGTCTCGCCGGCCGGAGACGGACATTACACCGTAACAACGCAGGTACGCGGCGGAATGACTCCTTGGGGAGAGATCAAGGCGTCAAGTCTGAAACGTGCTGACGAGTACTGCAGGCAAGAGGGAAAGCAGATGCATCAGGTCGACATGCAGACGCACGGCGTTCGCGGCTGGACGCCTCAAGAGGCAGAACTGACATTCGCGTGTGTGTCCGGCTAGAGGCAACATGCTGGCGGCCGACTTAAGACGTCAACCTTTCGCCGGCACGCGGTAATGGCTCCGACCGCCTGGACGGAAAAGCGCAGATCGCGAAATTCTGAAGATTCGACTGGCGAAGTGATGCGACTGTGCGTCCGCTTTCAGATTCGCAATGTCGTCAGCGTCGGACAGCAATCGCCCCGAAGCTGACGGTTGCTGAAACGAACACTTAACGGCTGGAAGCACCGTGGTTCGGTCAGTCAGGCCGGTGTTAAGCAACAGCCAATTGTCAGCGCTCTTTTCCGAAGAACTGATTCAGGTACATATCGCTAGCACGCGCGCCCCCACTTCCCCTTCAACAGCCATGGTCGAGACAGCGTGGAGGCCCAGAAGAGTCTCGCGTACGGCATGGAGCCGCTCCGTTACACCAATGACGGCTGCGGCATCGATCATGTCGATGCAGGCCGAAAGGACCGTTGAGCATCCTGGGTCGATCTCGCAGTACGCGTCCCGGTGCAGCGTTTCGGGCTTCTGGACATATTAATGACGGCTCCACGGTTCGTCCGGCTTGATTCCAGGGTTCGTGGACCCTATTTTGACGGTCCAAGGACGGTCACAGGGTTGCAAGGATTTTTTATTAAAAACTTGCGCAATAGAGTTGCAACCCCGCGTTGGTTCTAAACTGCAAAGCGCGCCCCGGGCAGGCGCTGCCAATTTGGTGTAATATGGATGCCAAATGGCAGGAGGTGCTATGACCGTCATCGAGAAGATTTCTGCAGATTCGTTGTTGGGCGGACGCGCGGTCTTGCGCCGTGCCCCTCGGTCGGGTCTCGAATGGGTCGATATCGTCCGTCACGGCATCTCCTCCCAGGCGCTCGACTCAATGCTCAAATCCATTGCAATCTCGCAGTCAGAACTGGCGCAGGCGCTCGATATACCCGAGCGCACCTTGGCGCGGCGCAAGCGCGAAGGCGTCTTCAGCCGCGAGGAGTCGGCCAAATTACTGCGGCTTGCGCGTGTCGCGGCGCGCGCGGCGGAGGTATTTGAAGATCTCAATCTGGCCATCGGGTGGCTCAAGTCGCCGGCGGCCGCACTAGGTGATGCTACCCCGCTCAGCCTTCTCGATACGGACATTGGGGCCGATAGCGTGATGGATACGCTCGGGCGCCTCGAGCATGGTGTTTTTGCATGACCTTGACGGTATGGCGGGTAGTGACAGCGCGGTATGCTGATAACGCCTTCTCCGGCGAAGGCGCGCGACTTTATGGTGGGCGGTGGAACCCGAAAGGCGTCGCGCTCATATATACAGCACAGACCCAATCACTGGCACTCCTCGAGATGCTCGTGCAGGACTCACCGCTGCGAGCACGATATGTGATGATCCCAGCCCAGATTCCTGAGATCCTGATCGAGCGCGTGGATGCTACAGATTTGCCGCCCGACTGGCGGGATCTCAGTGCACGGACCGAGCTGCAACAGATTGGTGCCAGGTGGGCGCAGAAGCTGACGAGCGCAGTGCTTGCAGTGCCGAGCGCGGTCGTCCCTGCTGAAGCCAACTATCTGCTGAACCCTGGTCATCCAGACTTCTCGCAAATCGCAATCGGGAGGCGCGATGAATGGGAGACTGATCCGCGGTTGTTAAGGCGCGCCGCTCGAAACGATGCTTGACGATGTGTCCGCGAGCGGTCGACGGGCACCGTTGATCCGGCGACCAGGTGATCCGTTCTGAACTTACGCTTGACGAGTAGACACCGGATAACGGGGTGGGACGATGCTTTAACGACTCGTCTAGTCGTTCGGTTTCCGATGTACTGAACATACATCTAATAAGCCAGATTTTCGGATAACGGCAAAGCTGTAATGTCGTACCTGGACAAAGTTGGAATTTCGCTTGTCATACTGGCCGACCTTTGACGGGAGGCTCGCATGACGACATCTAGAACGATCACCATAACGATCCGCGAGGTTGACCGGCTCAGGACGATCCAGTTGCTGGTCGATGGCATGCTAATGACGTTGCAGGCTGCGCAACGGCTCCATCTGAGCCGGCGTCAGGTTGAGCGGCTGATCGTCCGCTATCGCAGCCAGGGCGCTTCGGAATTGCTGTCACGGCATCGTGAGCACCCGGGCGCCTAACTTGGCAGACGGCGTGGGCGAGCTGGTCCGGATCGACTGCTTTGGCAAGGTGCCACGGAGCGCCTTCAATGCGCACCGGCCGCTCCGTGAGGATGAGAATCTCGACACGATCCTGACGTGGCGTGAACCGCGGCGCGTCACGCGTTCTCTGACGCTGCAGTACAACCGGGAAATCTACCTGCTCGATGACACAGAGGCGAACCGCAGGCTGGCAGCACGCTACATCGACGTGTTTGAGTATCCGGACGGTCGCATTGAGGTTCGCGCGGACGGTGTCGCCCTTCCCTGCACCCCTTATGACCGCCTCGCGGAGATCGATCAGGGCGCGGTGGTTGACCACAAGCGGCTGGGTCACGTGCTTCAGGTCGCGCAGCTGGTTCAGGCCGATCGCGATAACCGTCGTGCGTCAGGCTCGCCGTCACGGACCTATCAGGGGCAGGCGCCGAAGCCGAAGGAGCGCAAGGCTGGGACAAAGAAGCAGCGGGAGATCACGGTCGATGATCTGAACACCGCGATTGGCAGAACGACGGTCAGCCTCCAGGACTCCTTGATCAAAATCTCGTCAAGGAGATAGCAAAGCTACAACTACGACACTTCTACTTTGTTGCCGCTACGACATTTGAGAATGGCCTTGACATCGCGTGTGTAGTAGCTTTATAGAAATGTCATGTTCTGGTCTCGGTATTGCCGGTTCCCTGCGGGACTACGGAGCCTGCCCTGCATGCAGCTGCACCGGCGACATTGAACATGCGCAACTCGACCGTCTGAAGGTCATCCAGGCCGTTGTCGACACGGGCCTTGAGCCTGGTCGCGCGGCCGAACGCCTGGGCTTGACCGTACGTCAGTTTGAGCATCTTGTGATCCGCTACCAGCAATCCGGTGCAGGCGGGACTGGCATCGCGCAGACGTGGCCGTTCCGGCAACCGGAAGCTGGACGAAGGATTGGCCCAGCGGCCGCTGGCGACCATCCGGGAGCGCTATGCGGATTTCGCGCGCAAATTCCACGATCTGTTCGTCGCACGCACGAACGAGGTCAACACCGAAGCGTCGCGCAAGATCGGCGAACCGTACGCAATTGAGGCCGCGATTCGCGGCAAGCCACCGGACGAACGAAGACCTGTCAGGCAAGAATAGGCTCGTCCGCTACTCGATGCGTTCGAGATCTGGCTGCGCTCGACATGGAGTACGGTGTCGCAGAAAAGCGATACCGCCAAAGCCATCAACGACGCGCTGAACCAGTGGACCGCGCTCACGCTGTACGTCGATGACGGCGCCGTGGAAATCGACGACAACGCAGCCGAGCGCGCTCTACGTGCCGTTGCTCTCAGCCGGATGAACTATCTGCACTTCGGCTCCGACAGCGGCGGCGAACGCGGGGCCGCAATCTGCACACTGGTTGGTACCGCCAAACTGAATGGCCTTGATCCCGAGGCCTGCCTGCCCACGTCATCGCTCGCATCGCCGAGCACCCCGTCAATCGCGTTGATGACCTGCTGCCATGGGTTGTTGCCGATCAGCTTCATCACGACATCGCCTGACTCAGCACGCCGCGTCCAACTGTTCGATATCAACACTCTGTCAGGAACGGTCGCGGTCGCGACGGTGGGCGGCGACAATTGTCTTGGCCGGTCGTTGACGATTGCTTTGGCCGGTGGTGAGGAGTCGTAGGCGGCGTAGCCGCCGGAGACGACGAGCCACCGGCAGCGCCGTGTCGGCGGGGCTTTAGGATGGGCTGATCGAAGCTTAAAGAAGAAGCGGTCAGCTCATGTCTGGAACCCGCATTACCGACCAACAGGTTCGTCTCTACATGAACAAGCGCAAACACCATTCTCAGGAAGTCGCTGCCGCCAAGACCGGTATCAGCGTGCGCACGGCACGCCGCATCGAGCGCGATGCCACGTTGCCCTCCCAGAAGCCTCGTCAATCTTGGCGGACCCGCCCTGATCCCTTTATCGACGTATGGGACAGCGAAGTCGTACCGTTGCTGCGCAACGCGCCCCACCTGATGGGCATCACGATCTTGCGCAAGCTGCAGGATGATCATCCGGATCGTTATCCCGACAGCATGCGTCGCACGCTGGAGCGACGTATTCGCCAGTGGCGGGCACTCGAAGGGCCTGGCCTGGAGGTGTTCTTCCCCCAGGAGCATCAGCCCGGCGTGCGTGGACTGTCGGACTTCACCGATATGAGCAAGCTGTGCGTGACGATCGGCGGCGCCCCGTTTGGCCACCGGCTGTATCACATCGTACTGGCGTTCTCGCGCTGGGAGTATGCGAACGTTGTTGAGGGTGGCGAGAGTTTCGAGGCCCTCGCAGCGGGATTGCAGAACGCGCTATGGCAAGCGGGTGGCTGCCCGCGCGAACATCGCTCTGACAGCCTGTCGGCTGCCCTTTAAGAACCTGACGGAGCAGGAGGACTTCACGACGCGTTACGCAGCGCTGCTCGATCATTACGGCATGGAGGGTACGCGCAACAATCGCGGTCTGGGTCACGAGAATGGCAGCGTGGAATCCTCGCATCGATATCTGAAGGAAGCGGTCGACCAGGCCCTGATGCTGCGGGGCCATCGCGACTTCGCGGACCGGGCGGCCTACGATGAATTCATCCGTGAGGTGGTGATGCGCCGAAACCGGCGCAACGCTGCGGCGTTTCGCATTGAGCGCGCACAGCTGCAGAATTTACCTGAACGCCGTACCACTGACTTCGTCGAGGAAGAGGCGCTCGTGACCCGTTGCAGCACGTTCACCGTGCGCGGCATCCTGTACAGCGCGCCGTCGCGCCTGATCGGCCATCGCCTCAAGGTACGTCTCTACGGTGATCGGCTCGACTGCTATCTGTCTGGCGCTCTGGTGCATAGCACCGCGCGAGCTTCTCGTGCCGCCGACAACCGCCACGCGCTTGACTACCGACACTTCATCGACTCGCTCAGGCGCAAGCCACAGGCATTCAAGGGGCTCGCGTTCCGTGATGCACTGTTTCCTCGCGAAGCCTATCGCCGGACCTGGGAGCAGTTGGAGGGACAGCTGTCGCAACGTCAGGCCTGCAAGAGCATGGTGGGCCTGCTCGAACTCGCGGGACACCACGGCGTTGAAGCGCTACTGGCCGAACGGCTTGAAGCGTTGCTCGCAGCCGGTGACCTGCCCGATCTGAAGCAGTTGCGCGACGAATTCGCGCCACGTCAAGCATTGTGCCCTGAGGTGGTGGTCGAAATGCCCCCTGTGGCGATCTATGACGAGCTGCTCGACCAGGTGGCAGCATGAACGCTCCCGCCCACGACAACGGCCGTCTGGCCCTGATGCTCAACGAGCTACGTTTGCCGACCATCGGCAGGTTGTGGCCCGAGTTCGCGGAGCGCTCTGACAAGGAAGGCTGGCAGGCTTCACGGCTGCTCGGCGCATTGCTCGAGCACGAACTGGCCGAGCGAGTCAAACGACGCATCGAGCGCCACCGAACCGAGTCGCATCTGGATCCGACCAAGACGCTTGCTAACTTCGACTTCGGCATGCTGCCGATGGTCTCGAAAGCGCATGTCACGGCGCTGGCAACCGGGGAATCCTGGCTGGAGAAAGGCGCCACGATTCTCCTGTTCGGGCCGCCTGGCGCCGGCAAGAGTCATCTTGGATCGGCCATCGGACACGCGCTGATCGACGCTGGCTACCGGGTGCTGTTCACGCGCACCAGCGAACTCGTCCAGAAGCTCCAGGCTGCACGCCAGAGCCTGCAACTGCCATCCGCGCCCGCGAAGCTCGATCGCTTCGATCTCATCATCCTGGATGACCTGTCGTACGCGCGCAAGGACCAGGCCGAAACCAGCGTACTGTTCGAACTGATCGCCGAGAGGTATGAGCGCAAAAGTCTTTTAATAACGGCCAATCAGCCGTTCTCTGGCTGGAACGATGTGTTCCCCGACCCCGGCATGACGGTCGCAGCCATCGACCGGCTCGTCCATCACTCGACGATCTTCGAGCTGAACGTCGAAAGCTATCGCCGTCGTAAGGCCAGCGACAAACAGAGCGCGCGCCGGCGACAATTACCCGACGACAATTACGATGGAGGCGCGACAACTATGAATTAGCCCGCGACAACTACACCCGTCGACCGGCCAAGATAGTTGTCGCTGATCGGCCGTGCTGCTTGACGCCGTCTACGACGGTTACCAAGGAAGCAAGGCGAGGAACGGTACACATCAGATGCTTACGCACGGTCCAATGCATTGAACACCGAAGCGCTCGAGCGTATCGGCGTGCTGTACACGATTGAGGAAACGATCAGAGGCAAACCGCCCGACGAGCACAGCGCGTATCGCCACGTGGACGCGCGCCCGCTGCTCGATCGATTCCACGCATGGCTCACCACGGTGCTGGAGACACCCTCGCGCAAATCGGTTACGAGCCGGGCGATTCTCCATGCGCTGAACCGGTGGGAATCGGTCACACACTATCGCGATGTCGGCCAGCTCGAAATCGACAACCTGCCAGTCGAACGCGCGCTAAGTGGCGTGGATTTCGGTCGCCGCAATTAGCTGTTCGCTGAAGCCGATTCTCCCGGTAAACGTGCTGCCGCAATCTATAGCCTCGTGGGCACCGCAAAACTCAATGGCATCGATCCTGAGGCGTATTTGCGATTCGTGCTTGGACGTATTGCGGACCATCCGATCAGTCGTGCCGATGAGTTGCTGCCATGGCGGGCAGTAATACAGCGAACTGCAATCAAACGACAGTGCATCTGCTGGAACAACAGCGCGGTGATGCCGTAATACTTCGGCGCGGAAAATCGCCCAATCGTCGACGCCAGCTTTGCTGTGAGTGCAGTACAGACACTCGCTTGTTGCGTCTTGTATTGACGCATTCCGGTGTACGTCGATGCCGAATCGCTTGCTGAATCGCGCCCAGCACAAGCCGTCATCTCCATTGACCCAGAGCGTATCGCCGTTGCCAGACACAACGATCTCGTAACGTTCCTCATGGATCTGTTCGACGTCCACGCTCATGCCTCCCTTCAAGAGTATCCATATTACCCGTCACGATGGATCGTCAACCCATAGACGGAGGCAAGCTTGCGATCAGACTGTCGGTCAATACGGCCTCGGAGACACGCTAACCCTGCTACTAAAGAACTTCCATTTTAAGACGGGGCGAGCAAGCACCTTCAAGAGGACCAGAGACGCCTCCTTGGCGTAACGGCTTCATCAAAAAGTCCGTTTCCCAGCAGCCAGGACCCTTGCTCGTGCAGGCGCTCGCATCCGTTTCGGGACGTTCCCCTTGTAGTGCAGGAAGGGCGGACCCAAATGGACCGGAATGGTGCCGCGGCAGGCTGTAGCGAGTAGCTCGGCGCTAACGCTGCACCGCCATGCATAGCAAATTCCCACCTCACTCCGTCACGCTGAAACACGTGACTCACGTGAGCACCGCGACTCGCAAAAGGGTTGCGCGCAATTGCCGATGAGCCGAACCGTTGCGCTGGGGTACTTCGACTGAAGGGCCTCCCGTTTCTTCCCACGTCAGCCGAAACATGGAGTTCCGCTCGTCCGTAGCCCCTTCGACCGTTACGATACCTTCCTTGCCCGAAAGCGCACCGTACTTGATGGCATTGGTAGCCAGTTCATAGGTGGCCTTTCCGACGGTCTCCGCGACGCGCCCATCAAGCTTCACTTCTCCGTCTCCCGTCAAACTGAAGCGCGATTCGTCATCCCCCCGAAACAGCAATCTGCAAAGTCACCGGCTCGCGCACAGAGATGCCTGTCCATTTGCCGCTAACCAGCAGATCCTGGCTTCTGGAAATCGACTGAATGCGCTGGCAGACTCCAATGGAAGAGATCAGAATTCGCACTACTTCGTTGACTCAAGGCCGGAATAAAGCAATTTCGCCATAAAGATGCAGTCCCACATGGATGACTTTTTCCATGCCTGCTCGGCATCGTCCCGCTCCCAAGCCCACTGCGAGCGCGGCGAAGCTGCCGCTTCCGCGTCTGTCGACGGACATTGTGCCAGCACAAGGTCTCTAACGCTGTCCGTTGGGCCTTCCGCGAGATATCTGAAAAAGGGATTCTTCGGCTGCTTGTCGGACAGCAGCTTCGCTGTCTGGTCAATCAGCGGATTTTTGACGCCAAGCTTACGGTATAGAAAAATCTCGACCGCCACAAGATGCTGCGAGTAGCCCGGCCTGTTCACCAAGCCACTAAGTCGATTCAACTCAGGAGCAAGGCCGCAAGAAATATCCAGCAGTCGGGGGAGGCCGCCCGCGACAAGCTTATCGACGTCAACGAGCTGGCTGAAGTAGTCTCCGAGGTCCCCAACACTTGAGAGGTCCGCAGTGCAGCTTAAAGAGGGCTGGTTTGCTGAAAGCAGGTAATACCGAGTGAACGCCAGGTCCGCAAGATCTCCTGGTCTCATCGTACATCCACGCCCGACGTTCCCACTGGATGGCGCATCGTCCGTGCAGAAGCGTGGCCAGCCACGCACGTTGGGTATCAGGACCAGCGCGTCCTGAGGGAAATTGCATGTCGGTTCCTTACCTGCCAGACACGGACGATGCCTGTTCAACCAGTTAAGCCATGCCTGGGCGGTGGCCGTGTCGCGGGTCGTGGCGAGATACAGCTGCGCGCCGAGCGCCATGTCCGGCGAGAACGAAGCAACTCCCCCTTTGGCTTCGGCTGCGTCGATCGAGGGATCATTCCTGCGCCTCGGTGATCGGTACCAGCGACCGGCTTGAGGGCCGCTGTTCGCGAATGCTGCTTTCACCGCACGACACCCCTCCTCCACCCCGGCCGCGCATAGAAGCCCGGAAAAGAGATTCATGTCACCGTCGTTGCACATCGGATCGACGGAGGCCGGAGGATCCTTCCATTTACTCGGGCTTCCCAAGCATACGGGCGCGTACCTTTGCCAGATCAATAGGCGCTGCGCGAGTAATTCATTCGGCGTCTGGGGGAATGTACAAGGGCTGGCGATCAAAATGGACGCCGCCCAAAACAGCCTTACGGAGTGCGAAGTGCGTTTCATTTTTTATCTCGCGAAGGCCACATGGGTTATTCGACTGAAGTGGCGAAAATTTGCACTTACCAGATTGAGGCTTGACAATGGCCAGATGGCCGTAACTCCCCCGGCTCTCCAGCCCAGTTGCCGCTTTCCCCGGCAACAGCATTGATGTGCCCATTGTGTCGAAGTCAGAACGCTCTTAGTTATCAAACTGTGTGCAGGGTATTTCCCCGTGCTGAAAGCCCGGTCCTGATCCTCTGCACGAAACAACCAGGTGCGTTGGGCTGGCGTTACACTGCCCGTTCGCCCGGTATTTTCCCGCCAAGTCGCTTCGCACGCCTGTGACGGTATATGTAGCCTCCATCCAGGACCTGGCTCCGTTATTTTGCGCTGGCGTTACGAAGTAGTCGCTGAATTGATTTCCGTCCACCCCAACTGACATATGGGGCGAGCGGTCCCCGTTTTTGGGAACCTTGGAGCCCGACTCGATATGGATGCGGCAGAAAACATAGTTGGCTGGTAGTGCGAAAACGTGACCCCACTCCTGGCCCTTATGCCATTGAGAAACGACGGACGCCTGAGCTACTACAGGTTTAGCGCTTGCCACGATCCCTGCTCCATCGCCAGTATTAGTCCCTCCGCTATCGCCACCGTCCCCGCCACTCGCGGCCCACTGCAATGCCTGTTTGACGACGCCAGCGCATAGATTGTTGTTCAGACAGTCATTTACATGGTCGAGAATAGTTGTCCCATTCAATGTGTTGTCAACATGGACCGTCACGACTCTGAACACTGGCTCGCTCTGAGCCATACATGGCTCGCATGCCGCAAGCAGGATCGTTAGGATTGGTAACTGTCAACGCCGACTGAAACCTGACCCACATTTGGAGGTTTCGCCGAAGTAAATCTGACCCACCCGGGTCCTGTATCACCCGGCTGCTTTCGCGCTTGCCCGCGTACCTGTTTGTCCCGCCTTTCTCTTGTCCTTCAATCGATAGCTCTCACCGCTGATTTGCACGATATGAGCGTGATGTAAAAGCCTGTCGAGCATCGCCGCTGTCAGCGTCTGGTCGTCAGCGAAGGCCGTCGCCCACTGCGTGAACGGCAGGTTGCTGGTCAAGACGACTGAACCGCGCTCATAGCGTTTCGCGACGACATTGAAGAACAGGTTTGCCTCTTCGCGTCCGAATGGGAGGTAGCCGATTTCGTCGATAACGAGCAGCCTGGGTCCGATGACCGCTCGATTGAAGAATTCCCGCAAGCGGTTCTGCTGTCGCGCGGCGGCCAGTTGCATCATCAGGTCGGCGGCCGTGATGAACCGCGTCTTGATGCCCGCTTGCGCCGCACGATACGCAAGCGAGGTCGCAATATGTGTCTTGCCGACCCCCGATGGTCCGAGCAGCACGACATTCTCTGCACGCTCGATGAACGCCAGGCTCGCCAGTTCCTGAATCTGCGCACGCGGCGCGCCGCTGGCGAAGGCGAAGTCGTATTGCTCAAGCGTCTTGACGCCCGGCAACGCCGCCAGCTTTGTCAGAACCTGACGCTTGCGCTGCTCGCGCGCGCCGAGCTCCGCTTGCAGAAGCTGTTCAAGGAAGTCGGCCATACTCGAATCAGTCGTTGCGGTGCGTTGTGCGAGCGGCGCCCAGTCGGTAGCGATGCAATCGAGTTTGAGTTGCACGCACAGCGCGGCAATCCGTTCATGTTGCAGATTCATGCGGCGACCTCCAGCAACGCGTCGTAGACCGCCAGCGGGTGTTGCAGGCTCTCGCGTGGCAGCACCCGGCGGTTGTCCGGCACAGCGAGCGCAGGTGCCTGCGTCGGCAACGGAAGAAGCGCCGCCTGCTCGGTTGCAAGCAGCACCGCTGGACGCTCACCCGTCGTCGCGTGACGGCGCACGTTGGCAATTTCTGACAGCCATCGGCCGATGTGCGCGTTGGCGGCCCCAACGTCCAGCTTCAACCCTGACGACCTGAGCGTCGCGGCAAGGGGCACAACGAAGCTCTCCTTGAGATAGCGGTTGAACCGTTCGACCTTGCCCTTGGTCTTCGCGCGATACGGACGACACACCTTCGGCGTGAACCCATAGGTTTCCGCCAGCGCCAGCAACTGCGTATTCCACCGATGCTGGCCCTCGCCGAATGCATCGCGCTCGATGACCACGGACTTCGCGTTGTCAAACAACACATGCTCCGGCGTGCCCCCGAAGTACACGAGCGCTTCGCGCAGGCATTCGCAAAGCGTCGCGGCGTCCTCGCGCGCGGTGAACCGCACGAAGCTCGCGCGGCTGTAACCCATCGTCGCGACCAGCGCGAGCAATGGCTCGCGTCCACGCCGGATAACGGTGAAATCGGCCTGCATCTGCTTGCCGGGCGCAGTCTCGAAGCGCACCACCGGTTCGACTTCGGGACGCTTGTGGGGCACCAGAAACGCCTTGAGCTGACTGATGCCGCCTTCGTATCCAGCTTCCTGCAATTCGCGTAGCAGAACCGTTGCCGGAATCCAGTGCGGCCGCGCGGCGGCGACGCGCTCCAGCAGATAGTCCTTGAACGGGTCGAGCTTCGTTGCTCGCGGCTCACGCTGGCTGTAGCGGCTAGCCTGCTCGTTCCTCAGATAGCGTCGCACAGTATTGCGCGATAAACCTGTTTGCCTCGCTATCTCGCGCACCGCCGTCCCACGCCGGGCCAATACCTTGATTTCCACTGCTTGCTCCTGAGTCAGCATCGGCGGCAAAAGCCGCCATCGTCTCCCAGGTGGGTCAGGCTTACTTCGGCGCCAGGGTCATTTTTACATCGGCGCTAACAGGTAACGCATTTTTCGCAAGCATGACAGCCTCCTTAGGTTTTCTCTTCAAGGGTCACTATGCGGGCGGGTAGGACGTTCTGAATTATTCAATTGGCTTGCCCTTCCCTAGGTATGACAGATCGGCGAGCGCGGAAAACGACATTCTCAAGCTATTCCCACAAATTTTTCGCCCGATACACCGCCTGGAGTTCGTCGCATCCAAACGGTTACTTCTTAATATTTAGCGGGCTTCCAACAATAATTGCTGAAACCGCACGATGCCACGCAAAGCTGCGTCATTAATGAAGTGTGCTAGATGCTGTCAGATACGGAGGACTGGACGGATACGATGCCATCTTGCGGCCTCGGTTGCTCAGTGCGACCTTCCCGATCAGGCTAAGTAAGCATTTCCAGATGTCGCGACGCCGCTGTTGATCACGAAGACACTGACCAGGCATGGCGCAATCCCGATCCGGGAGTAGAAAGAGCGCCCTCAACGTACAGCTTCTCTTGCTCTTCTATCGCTGTGTTTGGGCCTCGGGAGTATGCTGGCCTCGAACACCCGCCCCAGGCGCCTGACCTATGAGCTGCCCTCCTCCGCAGTATTGAATGTGAGGAAAATGTGGCGTTTTGTGAAGATGCCTTTGCCCCGGACGATGTGACGATGTGTTCCCACGTCCCTGACGAACGCATCCTGTCCGCACACATAGACCGTCGCAAAATTCATCAGAACGGCCTAATGCTGGTACGCAAGTGGTCCGGCGTTTTTTCAATCGTCGCGAAGGGCCTGGTGCAATCGAAACAGCGAAAAAACGGCACATTTTCCGTACACAGAAAAGATGCAAATGATGCGCTTGAAAAAGCCGCGGCCGGCTGCTTTCAATACCTGAATACTCAAGGCGCCTACCGGGTCAGGACCGTCTAAACGGTTCTGCGGGCCGCGGCCTGACCTGTAGAGGTGGCCAACTTCAAAGCAACTTTCGCAGCGCAGCATGGAAGAATGACCTAAGTGCGGTTAGGCGATGACCAATGCCGCTACCGCCATAACGACGGCAATACATGACAGGCCTCCCGCCGCCATACCCATACGGGCACTGTCCCAAAATGCCGACGCAGCAACCGGCTCCCCAGCGTCGACGTCAGTCAGCACATGACGTGCAGCTACAACTCCATGCGCTGCCTGTGGCTCGGCGAGCGTCGTCAAGTTCGCACTATCCCGCCGTTCGGCGTTTTCCGTCCAGAGCTTCGCAAGATCGGCAAGATGGCCTCTCGGGTCCGGATCGACTTGGCCAAATACTGCATTATGCAAAAGTGTGGTGTGCTCGACGCGCGAAGACGCTGTCGCATCAGCAACGGACGTCGGTGCGGGCGTGAGCAACCGTTGCGCCGATGATAGCGCCCGCAAATTCAATTGCAGCAACGATAGCGCCTCTATGTCGCGGTCCCGCGAAAACCTGAAGGGAAGAGGCGGATGACCCTCCAACAGCTCCCTGACGTAAGTCACACTTTCTAGCGCATGATCAAAGTCGCCCGCACCAGTCTGTTCCCGAATGCGAGCCAGAACCGAGGCGACCAATTCCGACCGATCGTCGTTTTCCCGCACTGCGAGAGCGGTCAGGCGATCGAGTAGATGCTCAACAAGAGGCTCGTCAGCCATTACTGGCCCCTTACGTGGTTTTGAATTGCACCACCGCCCACACAAAACCGGAGGCGCAGGCAGTCACAATACTCCATATTGCGTATCTCTTCTGCTTACTAGCTTCATCTGAAGCAGCCATTGTGCCGCCGACAGATATAAACCCGCCAGCTAGCACCAACAGCCCTTCAGCGGGTCCGACGAGCGAAACAAATCTGTAGAAGTTCTGATGATGTTCGAGGTAGTCCCAAGCCTGATATACCGCGGCGGCGGACCATGCGAGCGATACCCAGCCGAGCTGCCCTTCTTGAACCGTCCTCAGAAGTCGCGTGTTCCTTTTCTGATCGGGCGTCAGGGCAAGAAACGCACTTGCGAGAGACACAAGGACCGGAGCTACGGCGACAGGGAAGACGAGATTTATCAGCACCCATTCGACCGTCAGACCCATGCTCCTTCTCCATTCTAATGTTCGCAATCTGCGACCTGCAGAAACCTCTGCCCACGCCCCACAACAACGTTCCGCACGGCGATCATACAATCGGGACCCGCCGTGCGGTAAGCAGCAGTCGGCAAGGCTAAATTCGCGACGTTCGGGTGAGGACCGCCGCTTGGCAATAGACCGGTTACGAGCCGGAACGCCACACCTGCATTTGCATCGACCGCAGGGCATACGGGCATACAGGCGCAATCGAATGAGTCGCCTGCCACAATCCAGCGGCTGGTTGAGTGTCGGAAAAGTTGGGATACCGCGTCTAGCCGGATGCTGCCCAGACAGCGGGGGCAGCGGCAGGAAGCACAGAATCTGCTTCCCACAAAGGCGTAAAAATGCGGGCTTCAAATAGTCTACCGGCTGCGCATTCCGCAATTACACGGGGAAACTGGAAACGACGATGTAGGTCAACGCTGCGGTCACCGGTATGAAAAAGCTTGCCGTGTTACGAAGCCCGACGGCGACGAAGGGCACCGCCTGCTCGCCGGCACTGACTGTTGACAAATTTCCGTCCTGATAGAGCTCGCGCTAGCCGAATAACTGGTTTGCATTAACCTGATGGCGACGGGCAACTCCGGATACGGTTGCGCCGGGTTCGAAAGTCTCGCGCACTATCGCAAGCTTCTCCTCGACAGAGCGCTGGCGGCGCTGGATCAGACTTCAACAGGTTCCAGGTCAGAGCTGGGCTTAGACATATGCGTAAGACTACCTCAAAGTTTAAAGGTTGCTGCGTGTCAGGTTTCGCCCGGGCCGGCCTAGTCATTGGGCTCGTTATCGATAATTGCGGGAAACTGCGTCTGCACTTTCAGAGGCGTTCGCGCGATGACCACATCGTGTTTAGCCAGCAGCCTCGAATCTGATTGATCTGCGCGATGCGGTCCCGCAATAGCAGGTTGCGGACGCGGTGCAGTGACTAAATGTCCCGAACGGGCCGGACTACGGGCTGGACTAACGTTGCGGTGCCAGAGGTAAGACGAGCCAATCCCGACTCGCCATTGAGTTGTCGGGCCGCCCGCAGGGCCGCCTGCCGGGCAGGCCGGCAGCACTGTCAGACAGCCTCTTCACATGGCTATCGACGGCAGAGCAATGCAAGCTGCTGAAGTCTCGTCAGTTGGCTGTCATAGTCTGATAGCGACGTTTTGCGGGCACCCCGGTCATCCGATGCGGAAGGCTGCTGGGGATCGCACACAAGGACCGGACTAGCGGCCGGCGAGACCTCCTCGTGCAGGGAGTCGATGAGTACAAACAATTCCTGCCACGACCTTCGGATCAGCCGAAGCGATCCTTCGTGAGCCATCTCAAGCAGCAGTGCACGCACCCGGTGCGACGGCTCAGCAAAATGGTTGGCTATGTGTACGGCGCTATACGAACGGCCGCGTTTCATGAGTTCGAGAATTCTGTCTTTTGTCATTCTGTCTGGCATGGTGTCTCCGTGTCCTGCTTGTGGCAGTGTTGGAATTGGCGCCTGGATCTGACGCCAACGACATGATAGCCCGGCGCGCCAGTCTCACGTCAACGCGCCATGCCAAACGTTATTGCACGCCATGTCAAAGCGGATGGTTCAACGTGGCGCAGCTGTATAAAACCGTGCATGCATCGCACAACAGGGGTGCGTTGGGAAGCCGCCTGTCAACGAACCAATAAACGTCAATCCGAACAGGCGCAGCTTTGCCTCGACATGCTGATGCCTGAACAGCGAGCAGCGACCTCCGCAAAGAATCTGCGCCTACGGACTCGGGCGCCCCGTTTGGAGCAGCGCCCGCGCCGGTGACCCACACCAAAGCTACCATTTCGGTAGGGATCAGCTTTTGTCAATGTTCATTTCTAGTCATCTTTTCGGGATAGCCAGGAAGTATATTAGGCGTGCGCCCGGCGAAGGGCGCTGTCCGAGTCAAAAAAGTGGTAGCCACAATGAAACCTGGTAATGGAAGTCTAGGGGGTAGCTGGTGCTGTCGTTGCAGTCCTGTTCGTGATCCTGTGTTCGGTGCACGTGGTACCTGCTGGTCATCGTGGCGTTGTGAAGGTCTTCGGTGACGTCCAGGAACAGCCGCTTCAGGGGGGTTACATGTTCTAAACCCGCTTGCCCGTGTAATCGACTTCAATGTGCGTTTCCAGAGTGCAACGGCGACGAAGGCGGAAGGTGGCACGGCCGATTTGCAGGAGGTGTTTGAGGACATCACGGTCAACTATGAATACGATCCGGTCCACGCGCCGTACGTCTACAACAACTTCGGCGACGATGCAGACATCGAGGCGAAGTTTATTGTTCCGGCACTTTACGAGTCGTTCAAAGCCGAGACGTCGCAATACACGGCTGAACAGCTTGTGACACAGCGCGCGAAGGTATCGCAGGACATTGTGCAGAAGCTCCAGGCAAAGCTCACGAAATACAGGATCATCGTGTCTGACATCAATGTTCAGAACTTCCACTTTGATCCGCAATTCGCCGAAGCGGTGCGACAGAAGGTCGTCGCTGGCCAGAACCGGTTGACTGCTGAGCAACAGCTAGAAACCGCGAGAGTGACAGCGCAGCAACAGATTGTTGAAGCCGAGGGTAATGCAAAGGCTATTGCGATTCAGGCTCAGGCGATCCAGCAACAGGGCGGACAGGAGTACGTCGCGCTGAAAGCTGTCGAGAAGTGGAACGGCCAGCTTCCGAGCCAGTGGTCCGGAGCAGCGATCCCATTCGTCAACTTAGCGACCCAAAAATAATGCCATTCTCCCTCTTGTACACAGCTTGAAACGCGGTTAGTCGCCGTAAAGACGTGTCGACATAAAAGACCGTGCGAAGGTCCATTGGTAGACCGAGGTGGCCGTTCGTACGTCGGAGTGCAGGCAGAGGCGAACCACGCTTCCTGACCGGGACCGCCAGTTCGACGACCGGATCTGAATGCAGCCGCTCCTCGCATCAACGGTTGTGTTAGCGGGGCCCAAATGACACGCACTGTCGACCGTTAGCGGTTAGCGGCAGGGGCGCAAGCTTACAGCCGGCTTCGGAAAAAATAGCGGGCTTCTACCTCGGCACGCCTGCGACTTGCCGGAGCACGCATTTAATGCTGGTATGCGGGGCTGCACTAGCCTCCGTTGCGTAATTCGCAGATGTGGCCACCGAGGAGCTTGTTAATCGGTCAACCAAAAGCCAAGGTGCCCGCGAGACGTCGGTGTCAGACTATGACAGCCAGCTCGCGAGACGCCAGCACCTTGCATTGCTCCGCCGTCGATAGCTGCCCAAAGAGGTTATCTCACAGCGCTACAGAACCGCCCGGCAGGCATCCCTGCACGCCGTGAGACAACTCAATGGCGTATCGGCGCGTGCTACCTCTTGTACCGCAACGCCAGTCCAGTGCATAGTCCGCCCTGTTCCTGCCTGTTTTCCGATACCGCCTTTTGCCATCGGGACGCTCGCCTTCTGACGCGCGAAGCGATGACTGCGCGCCTGGTTTGCCTTTCCCTGCTCCGACAGTTGAGCCAGCGCGAGCGTCTCAAACTGTCGGGCGCGTGCGTGAGCGTGGCCGAAGTGTCAGCTGTCACACAACCGACCGATTGCGCACCTGGTCGATCAGTGCTAGCACGCTCCTTTCCCGACAGGGGCACGAGGGCATTCCAGCCGCGTATGTACTGGATGTAGTGGTCAACGCCGCGCCGCAATAGAAGGCGGCTCCGATTAAGGTGCGCGCGTACATGCTTGAGCGTTGCAGGCCCGTCGCTCCATAGCATTCCGCCTTCGCGCGTTTTCGTGCTGGCCGCGAGCGCATCGGCGTATCGCCGGACTGCCAGTCCAGTCCGCCATTTCCAGGCGTCGCGGTCGGGGTCCGGTAGCAAACTGTGCGCGTCGCTGGCTTAAGGTGTGCCAGTATCCGCCGGCTTCTTCGAGACTGATCGGCTCGGGGAGCAACATGATGAACTCATAGACCATGTTACGGTAAATGCGCCCGCAAGCGGCGTGCCAGTGATCCGGTCGAACACGCAAACGCATGAGCGGCACATGAAATACGGCATTGGACCGGCGCGTTGCCGGGTCATGAATCAGCCCCGGACGTTCTGACTCCCGCACCGCGGGCACGTCGGCAGCGGTTCGAAACCCTGGGGACATCAACTGCGCCACATGTTGCTGCAGGAATGCCGTCATTTCGTCCGCATTCGCGTGTGGCGCGAGGTTCGTCGATTCAGGTTTGCCGGAGATCGTGAAGGCTTTCATGCGGGCTCCTGAGGGGCGCGACCTATTGCGTAATCGCTGCACCCTTGATCAGGTCGCCGGTGAACTGCGCGGCCGCTTTCTCCAGTGCGAGCGCCTGCAACTGCTGCCGGATCGTGTCCTTCGCCTGATCGAACGACGGTACCTGCGTCGGCCGCTTCGCGTCGAGCTTCAGGATGACACGCGGTGCATTGGCCGCCGGACCAGTCACGACTGGCTGTGGCGTGACGCCGCCGGCCGGCAACTGCGTGATCGTCTGCGCCACCGCCAGCGGCAGGCCCTGCGTATTGCCCTCACTGAGCGGCGTCCTGAAACTGACCCACGGCAGTTCGCCACCCGACGCCTTGCTCGGTGCCACGCTGTACTGACGGGCGAGCGCATCAAACGATGCGCCAGATCTGAGCTTTTGCAGCACTGCCGTCGCAGTTGCGTCGTCGGTCACGGCAATGACGCGGGGCTTGTACTCTTCCTTGCCAAGCGAGGCGACGATCTGGTCATAGCGCGCTTTTACCTGCGCATCGGTCACAGGCTCCGGATGGATGCTGTCCTTGAGGTACAACTGCGTTTCAGCATTGACCTTCGCCGCGTTGATCGCCTGCTGCACTTCGGGCTTCGTATCGTAATGCGCCTTTTCGGCGTTCTGCCGGAACAGTTCGCGGGCAATCAGCTGGTCCTTGAGCGCCTGCCGCACTTGCGGCGTATCCGGTTGTCGCGAAGCCTGCAGCGCGTTATCGAGCTGTCCAACAGAAATATCGACTCCATTGACGAGGGCCACGACACCCTGCGGCAAGCCGCCAGTTCCCGCGGCCTGCATGCCGAAGGGATGCACGATCGCGGCGCCGGTCTGACTGGCGGCGCTGTTCGCATCGTCTGCACGGGCCAGCCCTGTCATCGCGACGCTCAGCGATACGGAAGCGAAAGCCACCACGCATAGCGCGTTGACGGTGGTACCCAGGTGGGAGGTGGTTTTTCTCATGATGATTTTCTCAGTAATTCCAGTTTGCCGTAGCCAGCACGAGAGTCGCTTTCGGACCCAGGCTGGCCGGTTGAGTGAGCGCCCGACCGACCGTCACCTCGCCGGACAGGATCTGCTGGTGCCATTGCCATTGCGCGCGCAGACCTCCGCCGACACCTGCAAGTGTCGGAAAGCCTGATGCCGCGACAAGACCCGCCTTGCCGGCGTCAAGAAACACATAAGGCTCAATGCGTCCGTCCTTCCACGCCGGCGCGTTCACCCATGCGATCTCGTTACGCGAATACAGCCCGCGGTCACCAACGATCTCGCCAGAACGGAAGCCGCGGATGGTATCCATGCCGCCGAGATACAGTTGTTCGGAGCCGTACAACGCTACGTTCGTGTACTGGCCACCGATCACGCCCCGATACGCAAAGACCGCGTCGCGGATTTCCGGTAGCGGCACCGTGAAGCTCGCGGTCGCATCCAATTTGGTGAACTGGCTGTGTGCGTCACCGCGCGCGGCTCCCTGCGTATCGTGATCGGCCTCGAGCCACGGCAGGCCTTGCGAAATGCCCGCATCGAGCGTGACATTGCCTGGCGCGTCGTTCAGCACGAACTTGTGCAGCCAGTTGCCGCCGACTCTCAACACCGCCAGATGCTGCGGATTGAAGTCGATATCGTTGACCTCCCGATCGGTGCGCCGCCATGACAACGTTGCATCAAGATTCGTGATGTCCGCCTGCGTGCGGCCAACCGTGTAGTTCCAGCCGAAGATATGGCTTAGCGTGCGGCCGTACACGAGCGCCGTTGTGCCGACCACCTGCTGGTATTCGGAGTCCGACAGCGTGTAGCTGAACGTATGGCGGCCGAACGGCACCGCGACCGAACCAACGAGCGCATTGCTGTCGAGGCTGTCGATGAAATTCAGACTCACCGACTCCTGCAGACCGATCAGGTTGTCGGCCTCGATCCCCGCCCGGTACCGCGTCACGCCGGTGGCGGTGCTGCCATAGTTATCGACGCCGAGTGTCGTGTAGACGCGATCGCCGGGCTGGTTTCGAATCGCGACAATCGAATCCCCCGCACTCTGGCCCGGCAGGATCTGCACCTCCGCCTGATTGCGCCGCAGTCGGTTGATCTGCGAGACGCCCTGGTCGAGATCCTCCAGCCGCAGCGGGTCGCCCGGCGCGATCGGGAAGGCGTTTTCGTAGCCGGCATCGGTGAGCCAGCCGCCGCCCGCGGCGCGCTCATCCTTCTTCAGCCGGTGAACAGGTTGCCCATTGACCGTGTACTGCTCCACGTGTCCGACCTGGACGGTAATCTTCAGCGTGCCGGATTCAAGGTTCTGCGGCCCGAGGAAGGCGCGCGTGGTCACGTACCCGCTCGACACGAACGCATCGGTGAGCCTTTTCAGGAGCACGCCCAGACGGTGGGAGCCCAGTTTCTGGCCCACGAACGGCGCCGTGATCACATCGAGCTTCGATTGCGCCAGCACGGTGTTGCCGCTCACCTCGATGTGATCGACCCGGAAAGTCGGCCCGCTCTCGTCGATCTGGTCGACCGGTGTGCCGGGGGGAACGTCAAGCGTCTGCTCTGTCGTTGGTACCGCGATCGACGGGGGCGGCTGATTCAGCTCCTGCTGTCTCGCCCGCTCCTTCTGCTGGTCGATCAGCTGTTGCGCCGGATCCTGCACCGGTCGCGCGGCCGGAAAAGGCACAGGACCGGGCGCGGCAGTCTGCGCCTGCGAAGGAGTGAGGTGGAGTCCACAGAGCGCACCGGGCAGCAGCGCCAGACGTACCGCCCGACGCACGATTCTGGAAGACTTCCGCATCAGCGCCACCACCATGTGGTGAGCCCGAGATGCTGGCCGATCTGCACGGGGGTACGTCCCGGCGCGCGTATGGTCGTGAGACCACCTGTCGCGGACACACCCTTGCTACCGGTGACATAGCCGCCATCGATCACGCCTTCGCCGGTGAGCGTAACGAGTCCGTTCGCCGTGAAGCCGCCGCCCACGTCAGCCGCGATGATCTGCGCCCAGCTACTGCCAAAGAAAGCCTTGAAGCCGCGGTCCTGATTAAGCGCCGAATAGCCGGTCACGCCCTGCGCGTAGGTGACGGGTGCACTGACGTCAATGTTACCCAATGCGAAGACGTTGCCGCCAACGTTGCGTGCCACGGTACCAGCGGAAATCGAGATATCGGTTCCGGGCTGGATCGTGCCGCCATACGGCGTCACGTTGCTCGATGCGCTGGCATAACAGACAATCCAGCAGCCGCGCGAATAGCTGGCCTGACCGGAAAACACGGCCGCATTGGTGAACGCCTGCTGCGCCGAGATCTTCACGGCCGCGTCATTTGACTGGATGATGCCGCCTTCGTTTGTGACGTTGCGCCCCGAGATCGTGACCGGACCGCTGGTTGCCGCAATGTACGCGAGCTGGTCTGGCTGGCTCACGGTGCCGTAGTCGACGCCGAAACCGCTCGTCGTGTGGGTGAAGAAAAGGAAGCTGCCGCCGCGGCTTGAATACGCAACCGGCTGGCCACCGTTGGTGCCGCCTGTGTGATCGATCGTGTTGAGCACGTCGCCCTGCGTCGTGAGGCTCACGGACTGGTTAGCAAGAATACGCGCGTTGTCGTTGGTGATGTCGCCCTGCGCGCTTAGCACCGTCGAGCCGTTGGCTGCGAAGATGATCCCGAGGTTCGCCGGGCTCGATGCATTCCTGATGCTGCCGCCGGCCGAGAGCGTCACGTCACCGCCTGTCGCGGCAGCAGCAGCCGTTCCGCTCGATGCCACATTCCCGGCCTGAATCAGGCTGCCGGTACTGCTGATATCGCCTGTACTCGTCAGATTCACTGCGTTGCCTGCCGTGAGCGCGGTCGGCACTGCAGTTGCACCCGTCGCGCCGTCGGCCAGCGTAATACTGCTCGCGTGGACCGTCACGTTGTTTGCGGCGCTCATCTGTGCGCCAGTCAGCGACAGCGCGCCCGTTGTCGCGATATCGACGTCGTGCTCGGCCTTGATTGAGCCGCCGGACGCGCTGATATCGCCGCTGGCCGATACGACGATATCGCCCGCGCTCGCGTAGAGCTGCCCGAGGTTGCGCACGCCCGCGCCCTGGTCTGTCACGATCAGTTGCACACGACCCGCTGTCAGACCGCCCAGCGCCGTGATGTCCACTGCGAAGCCGGTGCTGCTGGCATTGGGTGACGTGGAACTGACAAGCCAGTCGTGACCGTTATCGCTCGGGGAAAAGCTGGTGTCGTAGGTGTTCGTACTGTCGCCAACGATCGCGCGGATGCCTCCCGTCGAACTGGTAAAGCTGTTTGTCACCGGACCATTCACGGCCAGTTGCTTTGCGATCAGATCGAGGTTCACGAGCGTGCCGGACAGACCGCCGGCGCCGATCGTGATCGTCCCGCCGTTCGTCGTCAGCACGACATTGCGCTGTGTAACGCCGGGCGCAAGCGTGAGGTCGTTGAAGCTCACCTGCCCCGTGGACAGCACCACGTGCCCGGCGTTCACGAAGCTGCCCCCATCGACCGTGATGCCGTTCGGATTGGCCAGAATGACGTTCGCGCGCGGACCCAGCACACTAACCGCACCCTGGATCAGCGACGGATTTGTACTTGTTACCTGATTGACGATCGTACGCGCGTTGATGCCTGTGTTGTTCAGGTCCGCGCCTGCCGAACCGACATTGAACGACGAATAGGTGTTGTTCGATACGCCACCGGTTACTGGTGCGATGTTCACGATCTGGTGACCGTTCGCTCCAGTTGAAACGGATGTCGCGGTACCACCGTCGGCGACGATGCCGGCCGCCGAAGCGGTGCCCCCCATCGCCGCAAAGGTCCCACTCGCGGCGACAGCCAGTGCCGTCCAGCGCCATATGGGCGAAGTGCCCTTCCGAGCTTTTATTGTTTTCAAGATTTCCCCGATTTCAGTTTCTTCTGGCATCCGTTGCGATGCGTTCGGCGATCGCGTTCACCCCGGTCACCAGTGCTTCGCGGGCTTCGTCTGCGTTCGCGACGAGCGCGTCGATGTTGTCGAACCGGTATTTCGCGTCGGCATCGAGATGAACGGCCCGATCAGATTCGCCTACCGTGTAGCCGTAGGCATAGGTGTTCTGGTAAATCACGGCGCCACTGGCCTGCCGCCTGGCAATCACGTTGACACGTACGCTAGGCACATAGGGCATGCCCGGCCCGGCGGAAACATACCCGGACGTCATCGTGGTGCTCAGCACAGCATCGCCATTCAGGTTCTTCGGCAGATCGTCTGCAGGCGGCTTCGCACCCGCCGGTGCATCCTTGGGAGAGTCAAGCGCGACCGTGTCGACGGCATAGCCGTCCCGCGCCAATCCTTCCGCTAGCTGCGTGGCCAACCTCTCCTGAAGCCGAGTTCGGGCCGGGTCCAGTGCTTGCGTAAGTCGAGTTGATTTGGCGTTCATGTCGGCTGCGGCCACCATGCCACCAATCAGGCCAAAGGCCATCGCGGGGTTGAAGACAATCAGCGTGCGATATTCCTCCATGCCACGGTGCTGGATCACAGTGATGGAATGGATGCTCGCCGCGTTCTCATGCGTGAGGGGCTGCGTCCTGACGGTCGAGCAGCCAGTGGTCACTGTCGCGAAAAGCAGCGCAACGGACAGGAATAGGGGGCTTTTCATTACGTTATTTTGCTTAGTATAACTATTTTATATTCTCAATAACACTCGAATCTCCGCCGAGCCAGCCAGATTACTTCAGAGTGTCAGGAGATTTCGAGATCTTAACGCTCGTTCCGGTGGGGACGCCGCTGAGCTGAGCGATCATCTGGGCTGATAGCGTCCAGTAGACGTCGAGGTCTGTGAGTTCAAGATTATGAAGCTCGTCCGCCCCCCAAGAAAAAGCGGTCGCTTATATCCGACACATTGACTTACCATCGGAGAGGCTCCCCCGGAGGCAAGCCATTTTCTGGAAAATCCGTCCGCGAGAGCTGCGTCCGCGCATTCACATATCTCTTCATCGTGGAATGAAGTCACATGGCAAGGCATCTCAAGAGCTTGACCTGAGCCTGGTTCAAGCATTACTACGGCAGATTTGCCATCGATCCTGCGCCCCGAATCAGCAGAAAAAACACGGCCGAGCCAGTCGACACCAAAACATTCGATGCGCGCGGCGAGCGCCGGAAATGCGTGTCCGACTGTTCGTTGAATCGTTCCTGCTACAGAGTTTTCTAGCACACGATACAAACCGCGATTAAACGACATGCCTGCAAATAGCGCACGCAAGGCAACAATATCCGGGTCACGTGCAACGCTGTCAGTCGGCATGGTTGCGACAGCGCCGTCTCCGTCGACTTTGAACACTGACGAAAAAAGGTCAAACATATCTCAACGATCACTTGAAGAAATCCGGGTCAATCCACGCCCGCTTGACCTGTCCCGGCTTGAGCTTGACATCGTCCGAGCGGGAAGGGCGCAGCAATTGAAGGAACTCACTGATTGAAGAAGCCAGTTTCGTGAGAGCCGCGAGTCCGGGTATCTCATGATCAAGGAAATAAACACTGCCTATTTCCATCCCCGATGCCGAGATGCAGACATAGTTCCCACCTTCGGCATACGCAATCGGCAAGAATGCGCTGACTCCATGCAGCTCGACTAGGTGAGCTTCGTATGGCACGCGATCAAGAAGAATGAATTGATTCACCCCTGAGTTATTCCCGCCCGGAATATCAAACATATTGCTCTCCGGAACTGCGCCATTGATCTCTTTAAGAGAGTGTAGGTAGTCCATGGGCAGCTTCAGGTTAAGTGCCGCCTCCACGTTCGCGACGAGTTCGTCAGAAGGCGCAGCGCTCGCAGAATTCAGCTTGATTTGCATATCAATTTCCTCCTTTGATTACAGCAGCACCACCAGTATGCCTTACCGCATTGTGTAGGTCCTGCGGTATCAACTGCATCGTATTGCCGTCTTCCACGTGGTGCCAAACGTAGCCCTGCGGGGTTGATGGCAAACCGACAGCTTGGTTAGCCATCGCCGCGTCTGTGCCGTAGTTGCCGGTTAAGCCGTCAACCTCGACCTCCGCCTTCGCATATGGCGAGAAGTTGGGAAATCCTTGCGGCGTAAATTGAACCCCGTTTGGATATTTTGCCTGGAGCTCGGGCGAAAGGCCGTCGGAAGGATACAACTGCCCCGCGTACTTGCTGTTAATCGGCACTCGCCCATTTACCAAAACGATCCCGTCAGCAGCGGACGTATCCTGCTTCAGCAAGCTACCGGCCAGACCTAACCCTGCGGCTGCCTCGCCCGGTCCCTGGAAGTTCGACGAATCAGCACCGTATTTGCCGATGTACGTCGACATCAGCTGACCCAGATTGTCGTTCGTTACATCGGCGTACGACGGGCCATAGTTGTACTTCGCGTTATCAACAATGCTACGGGCCGTATCCTCGGCACCTGCCGGCACGGCCCATTGTTCGACGTACTGGCCTGCGGCGTCCTGGTAGAACGTCGTGCCGCGAGCTGCCGTGCCAGCCTGCGCATCGGCGAGACTGTTCCAGACGCGCATGCCGTTAGGACCGCCGTTACCGCCATACACGTTCTGCGCGGCCTTCAGCAGCTGATCCGGCGTGTACTGGGAAGCAAGCGTGTGGTTGCTCGCCAGCGCCTTGTTGATCAGCTGGACGACCTTGTCGCTGTGCTAGAGGTCGTTATTCAGCGCGTTGTTCTGCGCGGCGGTCTCCCCCGCCTGTAGATTCTGACCGCTGAGCGCCGCCGCAATCCCGCCCACCGCCGTGGAAAACGACCCTACGAAAGCCTGCTGGACGGGGAGGTCTGCGCCACTGGTTGCGGCAGCATAGACAAGCAGCGGCGAAATGACCGCGCTGGCCGCTGCACCCACCGCGCCTCCCGCGCATCCTGTTCCTACAGCGGCCGATGCCGCACAACCGAGTGCCGCGTGCTCAAGGATGTTTTGTGCGGTGTAGGAATCCGTGCTGTCGCCGATCCCATACGCGATGGCGGCGGCCATATCGCTCACCGTGCTGTTGCGGAAGTTTGTCAGGAAGCTGCCGCCGCCAATCGCAGTCTGTAAAACCCCTGACGCGACCCGCGTTCACCACGCCCCGCAACCCCTGACGTCATGCGGCTTTGCGACAGCAATCGGCCCGATGCGATCCTGCTTTCCGGATTTTTTGCCCCGACGCACCTTTCCAGCGCGTCAGCGACTTTATTTAAAGAGCAATGCGCCGTGGTTGGTCCTCCAGCGCGTTTGCGCCGGATTCTAGAGCACCCGGACTTGCGCTAACTATGATTTTTTATTAACTGTCGAATGGGCCGTCACCTGCCCATGGCGGGCGTTTCTCCCGATCCGGGAGAAACGAGGAAGTGGGCTTGTGTCGATATCGCCCCGCCGCTGTCCCTGACGCTCCCATCACCGGGCATAAAAAAGCCAGCCCCACGGCTGGCAGGCTGGCTTCGCATTTTCTCTATCTTCGCGCCCTCCGCACGCTATGCTGTTCGCTCCATCACTCGCGAACCGCCCCATGCTGATCCGCGAACAAGGTCACTCCGTCAAGCTGATTCGCGCCGAGCGCAACCCCGACTCGCCCCGTACACGCCAGAAGCTCATCGGTACTTTCCGCCGCGACGATGGGCCCTCACGGGCGTTGCTCGCGCAGCTCTCCGGCGACGAACAGGCTGCACTCAAACGCTGGCTTTCCGTCCGGCACGACCGTCAGGAACACGCCCAGCACCGCCACACGATTGACGCGGCCCACAGCCGCCTGGCCGAACTCGTCGTCGCCATCAACTCGGCCGCCGAACTGCTTACTCCCGCACAGGCCGATGCCATCTGGAACGAGTTGGTCGCCGTCACCCGCGCCCTCAACCGGGCGGGTTACCCCAAGCCGAAGCGCGAACGCAAACCGCCCGCCACCCCACCCGGACAGCGCGACCTGCTCACGCCCGACGCATAACCCGCATCAGTCCGGCTCTCCCTCCTCCCACGCCTCGGCATCAAGCGCGACTAGCAGGTCCAGCGCCGTCGCAGGCACCCCGTCTTCGCCGTCGGCGGGTTGCGGCGCCGTGCGCGCGAGCCGCGCCGGGTGCGTCGCCGTGTGAATCTCCTTGAGCGCACGGATGCTCACCCGCGTGTACACCTGCGTCGTCTTGATGTCCGCGTGACCCAGCATCGCCTGGATGTACCGCACGTCCGCCCCGTTCTCCAGCATCTGTGTCGCCATCGCATGCCGGAACATGTGACAGCTGCCAATCTGCCCCAGCCCTGCCGCGTGCACGTAGTCCCGCACCATCCGCGTCATCCGGTTGTCCGAGAACGGCTCCCCCGCCACCGTCAGGAACAGTGTGCCGTCGTCACCCGCCAGCGCCAGCTCCGGGCGAACCTCGTCCCGGTATTTCGCGATCCACGCCAGCGCCCGCTCCCCGATTGGCACCATCCGGTCTTTCCGGCCTTTACCCTGCCGGATCATCACCGTGCCCCGCTCGTAGTCCACCTCGCGCTGTTGCAGGCCAATCACCTCCATGCGACGCATCCCCGTGCTGTACAGCGTCTCCAGGATCGCACGGTCCCGTACCCCCGTCGCCGTCCCAAGCTTCGGCATGCCCAGCACCCGCTCCATCTCGCCAGGCGTGGGCACATATTTCGGCAGCCGCTCTTCCTTGCGCGGCAGGTCCAGGTCCGCTGCCGGGTTGTACAGCAGCCGGTTATTGCGCGTGAGCCACCGGAACCACTTCTGCACCGGCACCGTCTGTCCGGCCTGGTGCGTCGCCGACAGCGGTGCCCCATTCGCCTTGCGTTTCAGGAACAGGTGCCGCTGGTAGCGCTCAAGGATCGGCCGCGTGATCTCGCTGGGGCGCGTCAACCCCCGCTCATCGCACCACATCACGAAGTACCGCAGATACCGCTCCCACGTCACCACCGAGCGCGGCGAGTAGTTCTTTTCCGCAAGCCACTCAAGGTAATCCTTCATCTGACGGTACAGGCTCTGCGGATCATGCGCCGGGCCGATCGGCGCAAACGGCTCGCGGCGTCCCAGGTTCGGCATCGCCTACCCCCGAACACCGGCAGCTAACAGGGGCGTGAGGGCAGCGCCGTTCGCATGGAGAAGCGCATTTTGCGCAGATCCGGCACAATCGCCATCAACGCCTTACGGCACATGGCTTTGCTCGTTCCGGCCAGCCCCCGGCTGCACCCCGACCACGCCCCGGCCATGCTCCGGCTGCTCGACACCTTGCCCCGGCCACTCGCCGTCAATGGTGAGCTTTTCCGGGTCGATCAGCCCACACAGGTGGGCAGCCTCATCCCCTTCGCCGTCGTAAACCAGTTCGTATTCCGATGCACTGCGACGGCTCACGCTGTAGGCCGTCACATATTCCAGCTCCACCAGCCGCGACAGGTGCAGCTTCAGTTGCGAATCGCCCCAGCGCGTGATGTCGCGCAGGTCACGCCGCGTAAAGCGGAACTCCCCCTGCCGCACCTCCAGCGCCTCGCACCGCGCCTTCACCCAGCCGCGCAGCAACGTCAGAAGCCGCCGCGTCTGCGGCGGCAGCTCATCGAGCGTGCGGCCCAGCACGTCATGCGCAATGCGGTTCGCCAGTGCAATATCGGCACGCGTTACCTCGATGTAGTCGAGCGTCTGGCCGCGATGCTGCACGCGTTTCACCTCCCGCTGGTGCTGGTGCAGCAGCGCAATCGAGCGGATCAGCGTCAGGTATTTCACGTGGTCCCGGCGCATGCGCGTCTTGTCATCCAGAAACGTCAGCAGGTGCGCGAACGGATTGACCACGTGCACCGGTTTCAGCAACCGCTGCGCATTGCGGTGCAGCTCCGTGATGGCCTCGCGATCCGCCCCGGCCAGCAGCCCTTCGAGCGTCTGCGCGGCCCGCTGCCGTGCATGGATCGCCCGCGTCTGCTCGCGCGTCTCGTTGATCGTCAGCACCATGCACCGGTTCAGCAACTCCTCATCGACGTCGATCGCGGTCGTTGTCAGCATCAGCATCACCGGCCCCTTCACGCGGTACTGCTTCGTCACCAGGTTGCCCGTCGTCTCGTCCTTGCCCGTGCTCGCAATCGTCAGCTCACCGTCGCTCTGCAACAGCTTGAGCGCATACGCGGCCTGCCGCACGCCCTCTTCTTCGGCAATCGCCAGGATCTTGTGCTGCAGATCCGTTTCACCGAGGTAGAACAGACTCTGCCCGGTCATCGCACTATATTGAATCCGCTCCTCGTCGGGCATCAGGTTCAGCACCGCATCCATCAGGCTGCTCTTGCCCGCCGCGCTGGTCGACTGGATCAGGATCGCCAGCGGCGCATCGAGCTTGCGCGACACCGCCGCGAGATACCCGGCCAGCAGGTTCGCAGATTCGCCGACGATCCCGCAGCGCTCCATGTCGGCCACGATCCGCCCAACGAGATCCGGCGACTTCAGCAGGTCCAGCGCGCTACGCTGCTGCACCTCATCGAGCAGCGGCGCGGCGTCCTTCGGCGCGAGCGCCGCCGTGATCGCCTCGTCCTGCAACGTCTCGAGCTTCAGCAGCACACGCCCGAGATCGCGCTTCACCGTGTCGTCCTGCGCGCCGAGTTCGGACGCCGCCTGTCTGATGAACGCGGCCCGCTGCTTCGCGCTGTACACGTCCAGCGTATCGACGTGGTAACCGTTTTCATTGCGCACCTGCACGTTCACCCGCATCTGGTCCGGCCCGAGGTTCTTCTGCCAGCCGCGAATCCGCCATTGCCGCTCACCGAAGCTCAGCAGCAGCTCACCCGCCGCGCCTTCGGTTGCAACCGGTTCCGGCTCCGGTGCCGCCGACGCAGCCGCCGGGATCGGTGGCAACTCAGTGGACAACTCTGGCTGCAGCGGTTCATCAACGGCAGGCGTGGCAGCTAAAGAGGAAACAGCCAGAGTCGATTCCGGTGCCGGCTCAACAGCAGGCGTCGGCGGCGACGGCGAGGCCTGCACGACCGGAGGCGCTTCCTTTCTAGCTGCCGGCGGGGGCGCGGGCGTGGCCACCGTCGTCACACCCGGCCGCGATCCCTTCCCTAACCATTCGGCCTGTTGCAGCAGCAGCCCCAGGCTCTTTTCCGCTGGCTGCACCTTGCCCGCGTATCCGTTCGCATCCATCCCCTTCGGGAACAGCACGCGGAAGCATTCGATGCCCGACTCCAGCAGCTCGACCGCGAGCTTGTCGGCCGCCGAATTGCCCGCGTCGTCACGGTCATACGCGATCAGCACCCGCCGCGTGCCGTGGCGTTTCAGCGCCGACCAGTGATCGTCGGTGAAGCCGTTCACGCCGTAGGCCGCGATCACGTTGCGATAGCCCGCGCACCAGAACGTCATCGCATCGAGCAGCGACTCGCACACGATGATCTCGCGATCGGCCATCAGTGCCGACACGTTCCACACACCGCGCAGCGACGCACCCAGATACAGGTGCCGCGGCTGCTCCTTCGTCAGCTTGTGCTCCGACGCCGTGCGGCGACCGTACATCTGCCACACCCGGCCCTGCTCCTCGTCGTCCTCTTCACCCAGCACCGGCACCACCACACAACCGCCCAACTGCTCGTAACCCGTCTCGCGCAACACCCCCAGCCGCCGCAACTGCTCACGCACCGCCTGACCCGCCACGGTGTGCTTTTTCGGGAGCCGGTACGTCAGTGTCGAATTCCCGTAACCCAGCCTGAACCGCTCGATCAGCTCCGGGTGATTCAGGCCTCGACCCGTCAGATACGCCAACCCCTGTGGGTTCTCCTTCAGCGTCGCGTGGTAGAACTCCACCACCCGCGACAGCAACGCCTGATCTTCCGTCACATTCTCGGCTAACGAAGGAAGCGGCCGTACATGAGAACGCGCCACGCCCACCCGGTCACCATCGAGTGGTGCACCGTGCCTGAGCAACTGCACCGCGTGCGGCAGCGACACACCTTGCGTCTTCATCACCCAGTCCAGCACCGAGCCACCCGCCCCGCAACCGAAGCAGTGATACAGGTTCTTCGATTCGGTGATGACCAGGCTCGGCGTCGCGTCCTCATGGAACACGCAGCGCATCACCCAGTCACGGCCCCGCCGCACCAGCGCATGCCCCTGACTCTCGATCAGGCGCTTGAGCGACACCTCGCTTTTAAGCCGCTCCAGCTCCTCTTTCGCGATCGGGATTGCAGGCATCGTTTTCGGCTCTCCGCTAAAAACCTGTCAAGGGGGTTTTAAAAGAAATAACTCGATCTCAGTATACGTCATAATGACGTATACTCAACGGCAATTTGCAAACCTTGGGGTATCTTCATGGCTGTCCACACGCACGAAGCATTCGCCCAAGCCATGCCAGCCTTGCCGATCACCGACGACGACCGAGCTTTTTTTGTTGCCCTGGGCGAACGCATGGCGCAGTTCCGCAAGGCGCGCAACATCACACAGGTGCAAATCGCGCAGAGCCTTGGTCTGACGCAGCAAACCTACCAGTCGTATGAAGTCGGGCGAAGGCGCATTCCGGTTTCAGCACTGCCCGCCGTCGCACGCGCCCTGTCCGTTTCGCTGGAAGATCTGTTCGGGGAGTCGGACAGCACGACGCGCAAGCGCGGCCCCGCGCCGAAGTGGCAGAAGCAGATCGAGGCCATCGCACAACTGCCTAAAGCAAGGCAGCAGTTCATCGCACAGATGCTCGACGCCGTGCTGGCGCAAGCCCAGCACTAAACCCCACCGCCTCCCTGGCGGCTAACGAACAAACCCCGGCGCTCGGGCCGGGGTTTGGGGGCGGTTTTTCTCTTTCTAAATACACTGAACCCACGGCCATCGCATGATCAATGCGGTTTCCAAAGGGCGCAGCCCTTTGGGCACGATATGGAAATGGAAACGCGTAGGCGTTTCTGTTTACATATCCAACGTGCCTCCCGGCACCCCCGTTTTTGATAGCTCCATGCACGACCAATGCACATCCGGAGCAGTTCCATAGCAGTTCCATAGCAGTTCCATAGCAGTCCCGAAGCAGTTCCGAAGCAGTTCCGAAGCACATCCAAAGCAGGTCCAGGGCGGCTTCGGGGAAGATTCAGTGCACATCCAGGGCGCTTTTCCGCAGGCCATCACCCAGTTGGCCATTCTGTGCCCGTTTTGCACGCTTTCTGTAACGGCGTGGGTTTGCCGGGTTTTTGCAAGCGCTTTGGCGCGTGCGTGATGTGTGTAGCTATCCAAGGGGGCTTTCAGAATGAAACACCACCGGCAATTACCCAATTCCACGCCCGCACCGGCCGTCCGGCAACACGACGAACATCGCGTTATTGTCGATGCGTGGATCGCACGCGCGATCGACGGAATCAGGGAGATGCACGGCAACGAGGAAGCCCGCAGGGAAGTCGCAAAAAGGCTTTTCTAGCGGCTGAGCATCAAGCACGCGATCGCCGAGGAACGGAGCAAACCAGGCGGCAGCGCCGCCACGCTCGCCGACGCCATAAAGCACGAACCCGGCACGTGGCCGGGTTCGTCTCACTGCTGCTGTCGGGGGCAATAACCGGCAGCGCTAGCCTATCGCTGCTGCTGCAGCGAACACTTTAAGTTGGCCTCCGCAATAGAGCTGCACTCCATACTTTCTCAAACTCTGCTCGACCGATTTCTACCGGAATGAACTGCGGATCACTCGCTATTTCCGTCAACGAAGGAAGCGGCTCCTTGCTCAGCCCCGACCCACCGACCGAACAGGAAGCATCAGCGAATCCCATGCGTCCATCAGCATAAATTTCGACCTTCCTACGTTCCCACTGATTACCGTCGATTTCGCTGTAAATGAACACCGGCTCCGAGGGAAGGTCATGAATCCACTTAACGCATAAATATTTCATTTTCCCTTCACCGTCCCGCTGCCAACTATTCGTCCAGTGAGATCAAGCGGCGTCTCGTTAGGTATAACGAAGACACCCGGCCGACCTTGAATGACATTCAAACCACTGACGTCAACTGCAACGAAGTTTGTATATCGAGCCCCTTGGAACGGGTTGTTAATGAAGGCTCTCGACAGTTGGGCTGGGGTCAGCGTATCCGGCGAAATGTCCGAGAGATATTGACCGTTACCATATCGAACATCGTTCGGGTTAAGGGCCTTCAACGACGGATTCAACGATCCGGAGTCGATAATCCCATTCATGCCCGATTCGTTCGTGTAATGGTACAACGTCGACGGCGTACCCGCAGGCGGCGTTCCCTTGCCGACTACGAGACTCTCGCCAGCCTGCTCTTCATCAACTGCTCCACCGCTCTGCGGCAACACCTGGTGCGTGTACGTATGCTCGTTGATCTTTTCCGGATCTTCGCCGCAGTTGTGGCCCGTCGCACACGTGTTGTTCAGCGTCTCGTTCTGCGCTGCGGTCACTGCACCCTGAACATTCTGACCCAACAAACCGGCTGCGGCCCCACCCAGCAACGTCGTTGCAGCGACGATCGCCGCGAGCTGGCCCGGGTCCGCCACGCCCTGCCCACCCGTTACCGCTGTGGCTATCGTGTTTGCCGTCGCCGCCGAGATCGCCCCGCCAATCGCACCGCTTGCGCATCCGGTGCCTTCGGCCGCACTCGCGGCACATCCCAGTGCCGCGTGTGCCAGGTCATACCCGACGGACCCTTGCGCCAGAATCGACGTGCTGTCCATCCCGGCATTGCCGATCGCGTAGGCCCCGGCCGCCGCGACATTACTGACCGCATCATTTTTCAGGTTCGTCAGGAAGCTGCCACCTTCAATCGCAGTCTGTAAAACCCCTGACGCGACCCGCGTTCACCACGCCCCGCAACCCCTGACGCCATGCGGCCTTGCAACGGCAAACGTCCTGATGCGATCCTGCTTTCCAGATTTTTTGCCCCGACGCACTTTTCCAGCGTGCAATCAGAAACGTTTTAAAGAGCGATGCGCAGCAGTCTCCCGCGCGCGGATGCACGGAGTCTAACCGCGCTGCGCCGGTCAAACTGTCAAGGTTTGTGAAGCCGCCTGGCGGCTAAAGGAGAGGCACTGGTTGCCCAAGGCTGGATGCCGAAGCTGGTTTGGCAGGAACGGCCGGTGGGGATGGATGGAGAGCTTACTCGCCGCTTTCCTCTGCCGCCTCGTCATCGAGCGCGACCATCAGCCTGGCCGCCGTCGTGACGGGTCCGTCTTCGTTGAGGATCGGATTCTGCATCGTGCGCGCGAGCCGCGCCGGATGCGTCGCCGTGTGAATCTCCTTCAGCGCACGGATGCTCACCCGCGTATAGACCTGCGTCGTCTTGATGTCGACGTGTCCCAGCATCGCCTGGATGAACCGCACGTCCGCCCCGTTCTCCAGCATCTGCGTGGCCATCGCATGCCGGAACATGTGACAGCTGCCAATCGGCCCCAGCCCCGCCGCGTGCACGTAGTCCCGCACCATCCGCGTCATCCGGTTGTCCGAGAACGACTCCCCCGCCACCGTCAGGAACAGCGTGCCGTCATCACCCGCCAGGGCCAGCTCCGGGCGGACTTCGTCCCGGTACTTCGCGATCCACGCCAGCGCCCGCTCCCCGATCGGCACCATCCGGTCCTTCCTGCCTTTACCCTGCCGGATCATCACCGTGCCGCGCTCGTAGTCCACCTCGCGCTGTTGCAGCCCAATCACCTCCATGCGACGCATTCCCGTGCTGTACAGCGTCTCCAGGATCGCACGGTCACGCACCCCCGTCGGCGTCTCCAGGTTCGGCATGCCCAGCACCCGCTCCATCTCGCCGGGCGTCGGCACGTATTTCGGCAGCCTTTCTTCCTTGCGCGGCAGGTCCAGATCCGCGGCCGGGTTGTACAGCAGCCGGTTATTGCGCGTGAGCCACCGGAACCACTTCTGCACCGGCACCGTCTGCCCCGCCTGGTGCGTCGCCGACAGCGGCGCGCCGTTCGCCTTGCGTTTCAGGAACAGGTGCCGCTGGTAGCGCTCAAGGATCGGCCGCGTGATCTCGTTGGGCCGCGTCAGCCCACGCTCATCACACCACGTCACGAAGTACCTCAGATACCGCTCCCACGTCAGCACCGAGCGCGGCGAGTAGTTCTTTTCCGCAAGCCACTCAAGGTAGTCCTTCATCTGACGGTACAGGCTCTGCGGATCGTGCGCCGGGCCAATCGGCGCGAACGGCTCGCGGCGGCCAAGGTTCGGCATCGCCTACCCCCGAACACCGGCAGCTAACAGGGGAGCGCCGTTTGCAGGGTTAACCGCATTTCGCGCAAACCCGACCGGCTCCGCCGCTTCACCTTGATGGGCATGGCTTTGAGGGGGGTTTTCAGGGGCCGACCGCGCGCCGACCGAAGCCCGACCAGACCCCGACCGCTCGCTCTCTGACCCCGACCAGGATTCCGTATTGGTAAGGTCGCCCGTGCTGCCGGTGAGCTTTTCCGGGTCCAGCAGTCCGCACAGGTGTGGGCGGCCATCATCCTCGCCGCTGTACAGCAGCTCGTATTCGAACGTGCCGTTGCGGCCGCGATGCGAGATCATGTATTCCAGTTCAACGAGCCGGGAGAGATGGATTTTCAGCTGCGTGTCGCCCCAGCTCGTCGCCGCCCTCACGTCGCGACGCGTGAAGCGGAACGCCGCGCGCGTCTCGTCACGGGCCGCACACTCGCCCGTCACCCAGTCGGCCAGCAGCGTCAGCAGGCGCCGCGTCTGCGGCGGCAGCTCATCGAGCGTGCGCCCCAGCACGTCATGCGCAATGCGATTCGCCAGCGCAATATCCTCGCGCGTGACCTCGATGTATTCCAGCGTCTGCCCGCGATGCTGCACACGTTTCACTTCGCGCTGGTGCTGGTGCAACAGCGCGATCGAGCGGATCAGCGTCAGGTATTTCACGTGGTCCCGGCGCATGCGCGTCTTGTCATCCAGGAACGTCAGCAGGTGGGCAAACGGATTGACCACGTGTACAGGTTTGAGCAGCCGCTGCGCGTTACGATGCAGTTCGGTGATCGCCTCGCGATCCGCCCCGGCCAGCAGCCCTTCGAGCGTCTGCGCGACACGCTGGCGTGCGTGGATCGCACGCGTCTGCTCGCGCGTCTCGTTGATCGTCAGCACCAGACACCGGTTCAGCAGCTCTTCATCGACGTCGATCGCAGTCGTCGTCAACATCAGCATGACGGGACCTTTGACGCGGTACTGCTTCGTCACCAGGTTGCCGGTCGCCTCGTCCTTGCCCGTCGACGCAATCGTCAGCTCGCCATCGCTCTGCAACAGCTTCAGCGCATACGCCGCCTGCCGCACGCCCTCCTCTTCGGCGATCGCCAGGATCTTGTGCTGCAAATCCGTCTCGCCGAGATAGAACAGGCTCTGCCCGGTCATCGCGCTATATTGAATCCGCTCCTCGTCGGGCATCAGGTTCAGCACCGCATCCATCAGTGAGCTTTTACCCGCCGCGCTTGTGGACTGGATCAGGATCGCCAGCGGCGCATCGAGCTTGCGGCTCACCGCCGCGAGATAGCCCGCCAGCAGGTTTGCGGACTCGCCGACGATCCCGCAGCGGTCCATGTCAGCAACGATACGCTCCACGAGATCCGGCGACTTCAGCAGATCCATCGCGCTGCGCTGCTGTGCCTCATCAATCGACGGCGCGGCGTCCTTCGGCGCGAGCGCTGCCGTGATCGCCCCGTCCTGCAACGTCTCGAGCTTCAGCAGCACGCGACCGAGATCGCGCTTCACCGTATCGTCCTGGCTGCCCAGCTCGGCCGCGGCCTGCCGGATGAACGCGGCCCGCTGCTTCGCGCTGTACACGTCGAGCGTATCGACGTGGTAGCCGTTTTCATTGCGCACCTGCACGTTCACCCGCATCTGGTCCGGCCCGAGGTTTTTCTGCCAGCCGCGAATCCGCCAGTGACGCTCGCCAAACGCAAGCAGCAGCTCGCCCGCCGCGCCTTCGCTTGCGACCGGTTCCGCTGGCGGCGTCGCCGGCGTGCTGGCCGGCACGGGCGGCAATTCGCGTGGCAACGCAGGTTCGAGTTCAGCATGGGCGGCTAACAGAGGAGCGGTGTTCGCCGGTTCCGGCGCATGCGCAATGGCAGGCGCTGGCAGCAGCGGCGCGACTGGTTCGACCGGCACCGCTTCTTCTCTAGCTGCCAGTCCGGGCGCCGGGTGGACCACTGCGGCCACACCCGGCCGCTGGCCCTTGCCCAGCCACTCGGACTGTTGCAGCAGCAGGCCCAGGCTCTTTTGTGCAGGCTGAACCTTGCGCGCATACTCGTTCGCATCCATCCCCTTCGGGAACAGCACGCGGAAGCATTCGATGCCCGACTCCAGCAGCTCCGTCGAGAGCTTCTGTGCCGCCGCGTTGCCCGCGTCATCGCGGTCATACGCAATCAGCACCCGCTGCGTACCGTGGCGTTTCAGTGCCGCCCGGTGATCGTCAGTGAAGCCGTTCACGCCGTACGCCGCGATCACATTGCGATACCCCGCACACCAGAACGTCATCGCGTCGATCAGCGACTCGCACACGATGATCTCGCGATCCGCCGCAAGCGCCGACGCATTCCATACCCCGCGCAGCGGCGCACCGAGATACAGGTGCCGTACCTCATCGCGGCCCATCTTCGCGTCCGCCGTGCGCCGTCCGTAGAGCTGCCACACCCGCCCGCGATCCTCGTCATCTTCGCCCAGCACCGGCACGATCACGCACCCGCCCATCTGCTCATAGCCCGTCGCGCGCAACACGCCGAGCCGCTGCAACTGCTCACGCACCGCCTTGCCCGCAATCGTGTGCTTCCTCGGCAGCCGGTACGTCAGGCTCGAATTGCCGTATCCCAGTCTGAACCGCTCGATCAGTTCCGGGTGGTTCAGCCCCCGCCCGGCCAGATACGCCAGCCCCAGCGTATTCTCCTTGAGCGTCGCGTGGTAGTAGTCCACCACGCGCGCGAGCAGCGCCTGATCGTCCGCCGCATCATCGGCTAACGAAGGAAGCGGCCGCGTGGAGGAACGCGCCACGCCCACCCGGTCGCCATCGAGCGGCGCACCGTGCTTGAGCAGTTGCACCGCGTGCGGCAGCGATACGCCCTGCGTCTTCATCACCCAGTCCAGCACCGAGCCGCCCGCCCCGCAACCGAAGCAGTGGTACAGGTTATTCGATTCGGTAATCACCAGGCTCGGCGTCGCGTCCTCATGGAACACGCAGCGCATCACCCAGTCTTTCCCCCGCCGCACCAGTTCATGCCCCTGGCTCTCGATCAGGCGCTTGAGCGACACCTCGCTTTTAAGCCGCTCCAGCTCTTCCTTCGCGATCGGGATCGTCGGCATCGTTTTCGGCTCTCCGCTAAAAACCTGTCAAGGGGGTTTGCGTAAAAATAACTCGACCGCAGTATACGTCATTTTGACGTATACTCAACGGCGTTTTGTAAAACCGGGGTTATCTTTATGGCTGTCCAAATGCACAAAGCACCTACAGCAGCCATGCCGATCACGACCGAAGAGCGGGATTTTTTTATCGCCCTGGGCGAGCGCATCGAACAGTTCCGCAAGACACGCGGTATCACGCAGGCGCAACTGGCGGAAACGCTTGGGCTGACGCAGCAGACTTTTCAATCCTATGAGTCCGGACGCAGGCGCATTCCGGTTTCCGCAATGCCTGCCGTTGCGCGTGCCTTGTCTGTCTCGCTGGAAGAGCTGTTCGGCGAACAGGACAGCTCGGCACGCAAACGCGGCCCCGCGCCGAAGTGGCAGAAGCAGATAGAAGCCATCGCGCAACTGCCCAAAGCCAAGCAGCAGTTCGTCGCTCAGGTGATCGATTCGGTGCTCGCGCAGGCTCAACGCTGACCGGTCACACCCCGGCTTTTAGCAGCTAGAGGCACCCCACCGCACGGCTGGGGTTGGGGGTGGTTTTTCTCTTTTTAATACACCAACCAACCCACGGCCATTGAGCTAATGGTCCGGCATATCGGCATCCCCGTCTCCGGAGAATGCCCCACTGTCGTGACCCGCCTTGATACCGGAACCCCAGTACACGGCGCAATGCACCTGCGTCCGGAATTGCTCAGCAACAGTGGAAGACAGCCGATGACCAGCGCCCTCTGGAAGCAGGATGGCCGCAACGGCTGCTGCTGCCATCGCATGGGTCTTTTCGCCCAGTTCTGCAACCCGGTCCAGACGCTCAATGAATGCCTCGTAGCGTCGGTCGAACCGCGCAAGCCCGTCGCTGAGCAGCATGCGAACCACCGAACTTACCGGGATGTTCAGGCGTCTGGCCATGTCCACCAGTTCCGCGTGAGTCTCCGAATCGACCCGCGCCTCAATCCTGCTGTCCTTCATTCAACACCCCCCGTCATCCGGCCGCTCTGGCATCCTGTACGCGAATGTCGTACAGCTCCAAAGCCGCAGCCATATTAAGATTTCGCGAGTCTATGGGCCTTTGGGAGCGTGTGCCGCAAATATTTTGTACTACACACTTTATCCCGACAAATCATCAGGTTACGATCGGTTTTGACGTCGCACGTGCGCGTGCGTCATGTGTGTGCTCTTAACAGGGGAGGTTTTGATGTTGAACCATGACGACCAATCGGCAATTAACCCGGCCGGTGACGGCCCGGCGTCGCACAGCGATTCGGGCATTTCCACGGCACCGCCACCCGACCCGCGACAGGACACCAACCCCGACCCAGCCACCGAGTGGATACAGAGCGCGATGCAGACTTCGAAGGAAATGCACCGTAACGAGGACTTCCGCAGGGAAGTCGCAAAGAGGCTTTTCTAGTCAACCGGTGCCGCACGCTCGACAACCGCGAATTGCACAAACCGGATGACAGCGCCGCGACGCTTGCCGACACCGTAAAGAACAAACCCGGCGCTCGGGCCGGGTTTGCTTCTTACTAGATACTTCCAACATACGGTGAAGGCAACGCGAACCATAGCCCTCCAGGGTCACAGTCCCCCGCCCCCGAAGCAAGCCACTCTTTCATGACTGTGTCCACAATTTCCTCGTTTGTTTCGCCATAGTGCGGCTGAAGTATCCAGTCGTACTTTGTCCCGCCACCACCGACGACGGGCTTCGCACCGTGCGTTAACAACGCTAACACGCATCGGCGTACAAACTCGCTGAGATCATCTCCAATCAGCCCAAACCCTTGACGACCAGTAGGAACAATTTGCCACAAGCCAACGGCATCATTGGGCAATTCGCCAGGAACCGTCTGGATGTATTCCATGACAGTCTGACCAAAAAACCGATCTTTAGCTTGAAGGTCCAAACTCATTTTTGATGCACCTTGAATCCGGGTGGCAAACTCGAATTATTGCTCTTTATCACGTCGATTGTTGTGCCACTTCCGGCACTCGTTCGAATGCCAAAGACCGTACCATCGGCCCGTTGATACCACGTCCCAGCATAACCCGACGGCGTGGTAACAGGAGTAGCGCCGTCTAGCAATTGCGACTGCAATTGGCCAAACTGTTCTGGCGTCACCGTCCGGATACCCGGGCCCGCACCCGGATTCACATATCCGACGGGCTGCCCGTTCGGCACCAAGATATCGCTCGTGCTTCCACTGTTTGTGGTTCCAGCAACAGCTGCGGCGGCCGTTCCCTTGCCAGCCACTGGCACGTCACCCGCCTGCTCTTCGTCGATCGCCCCGCCGCTTGACTGAACAATCGGCACGGTAACTTTCTCGGCTTCACTCTGCTGACCTGGCTTGCCCGTTGTCCCATCCGGATGAACATGGTCCAGCGTGTTGTTCAACGCCTCGTTTTCAGCTGCGGTCACGGCACCCGCCACGTTCTGGCCCAGTGCACCCGCAATACCTCCGCCCGCCAGCATCGCGATCGCTGTTGTGATCGCTGCCTGCCCAGGCGTCGGCGCTGCGCCCGTCGGATCAAGCTGGCCGATCACATACGGCGAGATTGCGGCGCTCGCCGCTCCACCAATGGCCCCACCTGCACACCCGGTTCCTTCTGCTGCCGATGCGGCGCACCCCAAGGCCGCGTGAGCAGCCACATATTCCAGTTCCTGTTGCGTACCGGTTCCGAAGTCGCCGGCCTGGTTCGCATTGCCGATCGCGTAGGCACCCGCTGCCGCCACATCACTGACCGCATCATTTTTCAGGTTGCTCAGGAAGCTGCCGCCACCGATCGCAGTCTGCACCCCGGCCTGCACGGTCGCTTCGGCCGCGATCGCCGCGCCCTGCTCAAGCACCGTACTTGCCGTGGTGGAACCCGCCAGCGGTACCAGGGCACCACCGACATTCTGTACGCCTGCCAGGGACGTGAGGCTCTGCCCGCCTACCGTGATGCCATTCGTGAGTCCTGCGGTCACCATCGCAATGCCGCCGGCCTGAAGCATCGCGGCCGTGCTGAACGAACCAGTCGCAGCCTGCCCGAGTGCGCTGCTCACCATTCCCGCCATACCAGCCGACAGCGCCATATTGCCTAGACCGGCCGATACCGCATCGATCGCGACGCCTTCGGCCGTCGTCGTCGCAGCGGTCCCGGCTGCAAAGGTACTGCCTACGGCTGCGCCACTACCGATCGCAGCCGATGCCGCGCCCGCCGTCATGACCGACGCGACCACCATCGCGGCCAGCATCCCGATCTGCTGGAACACGCCCCCGGTGTCGGCCAAGGACGTGAAGGTCGTGTTCAGATCGTTCGATACTGTGCCCTGCGTAAAACTGTCGCCCAGTTGCGCCTTCAGGTTCGCCAGTTCCTGCTGCGTGCCGGCCGCGTCCACGGTACCGTCGACATTGAGCTTCTGGAGCGCACCGCCGATCTGGTTCACCGCGTCGACGTTCATCTGGTAATTGCCCGCCGACATGAAGCCGCCCTGCTGTACCTCCGTGCCCTTCGTCGTCAGCAGGCCATCTACGCTGCTGAGGTAGGTGTATTGCGTGCCGATATCGGTCGAACGCTGCTGGTTCGTGAGCGTGCCGCTGTTGACGGTCAAGGTGTCCGTCGCCGTGATCGATCCGGTGTTCAGGATCGAACCACCGCTGGTAGCGGTGAGCGATACGTCCTGTCCGGTGATCGTGCCGTCGTGCTGGACGACCGCGTAGGTCGCCGGCAGATAGATCTGCGGCATCAGCGCGGTAACCGTCGGGCACGCTGCACTGCCGGTTGCCGTGCAACCCGGCTCGGGCACCGTCTCTTCCACATACCAGAGCATTGGCGCATCGAGCGCTGCGATCTGTGCCTGGCCCAGCGCCGTGCCCAAGGCGATATTGTTCGCCTCTGCATACTTGATCGCGTTACCGTACAGGACCTGCTTTTCCTGGTTAGCCACCGACGTCTGGTTCTGGTTGTCGAACGAGAGTCCGCTGATGAAGCTCGCCTGACCGGTCTGCGCGAGCGCGGCCTGCTGCAGGACCTGATCCTCAATGAACGGATCGTAATAGAACTGCGTCGTGTTCGGCTGAAGACTGGCCGGCAGGCTGGCGAGCAGTTGGGCTGCACCGATGTCGCCCATCACCTGCGCTGCGGGGCTGCTAACGAGATAGGTCGCGCTGTGTGTAGCGCCCGCGACCGTCTGCGTTGCCGGGCTGCCCGGCACAGAAACGGTGCCGCCGCCCGAACCGGCTGTGGCTGCGGAACCGAGCGCGCCGCTCGATCCATTCGAGATTGAACCGGCGATGCCCGATGCGCTCGCCAGACCGGTGCCGACCTGCCCAAGACCGCTAGTCTGATTTGCTGCATTTGTCGCAGCGGCGGGCGTGCCAACCGGCCCCAGCGAGACGACCTGCCGGGAACCGGTCGCCTGCGGTGTATATACGGCAGGCGACGTAATGCCGTTGACGATCGTCGCACCGGTGAGCGCAACCTGCTGCCCCATCACATTGCCGGAATTCTGCAACTGGCCACCCGCGGTCACGGCGAGCGACGGTGCCTGGATCGTGCCGGGCAGGCTTGCGTACGGCGTCGGCGGCTGCACGCCGTCACGCGCGTTGTAGGCGCTTCCGAAGAGCGTGGCGCAGTTGGCCGACGTCCCGCATCCGAAATTGTCCGGCGCAGGCGCGTTGCCAATGATCGGGGGGGAGGTATCGTGCCAGTACGCGTTCAGCGTCTGATCCTGGTTCGTGACACCCGCCGCGACCGTAATGGTCGCCTGGCTCCCGGCGTTAATGAGACTGCCCGTGTTGACCACCGCCCCCGCGTTGATCGACAGGTTGCGATTGGCGGTGATCGTCGATGCGTCGCCCGACTGCTGGTCAACGAAAACATCGCAGAAGTGGCCGGTGGCGCCGCTACAGCCGAACTGCGCCGTTGTGCCATAGTTCTGGTAGATCTGAACTGGTGCCGACAGCGTGTTGGTGAGCGCGGCCGCGCTGATCGCGATGTCGCGACCGGACTGGATGTTGCCCGACGTATTGGTTACCGCTGACGCCTGCGTGAGGGTCGTCTGCGGATTGTTCGCGTTCGTGTTGTCGCTAGCGGTCCCGGCGCCGCCAATCACGACATCCCGGCCCGCGAGCAGATTGCCGTAGGTGTTATTGACCGTCGCCGCCGCGATGATCAGATCCCGCCCGGCTAACACGGTGTTGTTCGTCTGCGTGTAGCTGTAGCTCTGCGTGCTGGTCTGGTCGCCGTAGATGTTGGCCGAATCGTTGTTGGGCCCAAACGTCGCGTAGAAGTGCAGGAGTTCCTGGGCGATTGCGGCGTTGGTCATCGCATCGGTGAAATCCTGCCCTGGACGCTCAAACTTGATCTGTTCGTTCGGATACGAAACCATCGTCGAGAAGTAGCCGCAGTCCACAGCCGCAACGCCGGCAACACATCCCGTCTTCGACGTCACGGTGTCTGTGTGGTAGCCCTGACTCGTAAAGCTGTTTGCCGTGACGCGCAGATCCTGCCCCGCATACAGGCTTCCGGCGTTCGTCAGGCTCGCGCCCGTGCCGGTGAGCACCAGATTGTTGCCCGCGACGATCTGTCCGGCGTTCTGGCTCGTGTAGACAGTGACAGTAGACGTCTGCCCGGCCGGCGGTGTGGTCGTCGTGATGACGTTCGCTGGCACCACCATGGCAGCGGTCGGATTCCCCGCCGCATCAAAGGTGTCAAGCATCGCGGCGAGCGTTCCGGCGGTATACGCCGCCCTCAGCTGCGTGAGGAAACCTGCGTACGAAGCGGCATCAATGCTGTCGGTGACCGTCGTGACGGCTGCATCGCCCCCATTGTCAAGCGACGCGACGTTCAGCGCGACGTTGTCCCCGGCAGAAATCGTGCTGCCGTGGTTGTTCAGAACGCCGGTAGTGATCGACAGGTCGTGGCCTGCGGCAATCACACCGCTCTGGCCCCTGGGCTGCGTCGTCGTGGTGGTCTGGTTGACCGTCGGCAAGGCGATGCCATAGAACGTGCCGCCGCTCAGATCAGCAGCGACCGGCGCTGTCGTGCTGGCAAGCTGCATATCGCCAACGCGGCCCGTGATGTTTGTCGTGAACGTCTGGGAGTCCGTGACACTGCCATCGGCGTATGACAACTCGGTCATACTCAGGGTGAGCGAACCCATCGGTGCGGACAGGAACGCTGAATCGAGGCCTGCGGCATCGATCGTGGTGAGCGAGGTCGACGTGGTCGTCGTGTTCGCGCCAGCCCGGCTGTTGTTCACGTTCGCAGCATTGATCGTAATGTCGTTCTGCGCGGTGAGGGTGCCGCCGACATTCGTCAGATCGCCTGACAGATTCGCAGTCAGATTGCGCCCAGCCGCTGTCGACGCTCCACTGTTGTCGTAACTGCTGCCATTGAGATTGACGTCCCGTACGGCGCTGACCGTCCCGGCGTTGGTCGTCGCGCCAGTGAGATTCACGTCCTCGTTCGCGAGGATCGATCCACCTGCCTGGTTGACGATCGTGCCGGAGAGATTGACGTCATTGCCCGCCGAGATGGTGCCGCTGTTGGTCAGCGTGCCGCTGGTCGACAGCGTGATGTCACCCGCCTTACTGATCGTGCCGCTATTGCTGAATCCCTGCGTCGCGTTGATCGATACGCTGTTGCCCGGCATCGCCCACGTGCCAGAGTTATTGAGCTGCTGTGTGTTGATCGTCAGCGCATTGCCGAGATTGATCGTGCCGCTTGAGGCAGCCGACGGATCGAACGTCTGGTTCTGCAGGTTCAGCGTGAGGTCGTGCTGCGCGAGTATCTGGCCTCCGGCGTTGTTGAACGTGCCGTTGCCCCCCGTCACCGTGACGGTCGCATCTCCCGGTGCGCCCGGGCTCGCCGCGTTCGTACTGCCTGCGAACAGCACACCGTTCTGGTTACCGGCCAGGTTGCCCGTCGTGACATTCAGCGAATTCGTCCCGATGATCGCGCCGTTGTTGTTCGTCAGCGCTCCATTGGCCTTAATCGCCGTCGTCAGCCCAGCGATAGAACCAGCATTATTCACGTTGGTCGCGTTGACGGTCGTCGCGGCCGTCGAGATCAGGTCCGCGCCGGAACCGTTCGTGACGTTTGCGCCCGTGACCGTCAGCGGCCCACCCGTCAGGACGCTGCTGGTATTCGTCACGCCACTGGTGCCGGTCAGATCCGCAGCACCCTGAACCGACGTATTGCTGCCGCCTGTCGTCAGCTCGTTGCTCGCGGTCGCCGTCAGGTTGCCGCCAATCAGCGCCCCGCCGGTGGATACGTTCGCGCCCGTCAGGTTGGCGTCCTTCACCACATTAAGCTGTCCGGCAGAAAGGTCCAGCGTATTCTGCGTGGTGGCGTTCAGCGTGCCCGCTACGGTCGTCGTGCAGCCGGTGGTGATGTTTGCGCCAGACAGCGTCGCGTTGCCGCCAACCTGGGTGGTGCCGGTCACGGTCAGGTTTTGCCCGGCCGACAGCAAAGCATCGCCCGCCGACTGGAGATTGCCCTGCGCACGCAGGTTGCCTGACTGGGCCGTCAGCGTCGTTGTACCGAGGCTTGTCGTACTGCCCGCGACAGTGAGATTGCCGGTCGCCTGCGCTGCCACATTGCCGCCGCTAAGCACCGCGCCATTGATTGAGGCATCCCCGCCGTTTGCCTTGAGCGTGGCGTTGCCGACGGCAGTCGCTGCGCCCACCGTCAGGCTGCTGCCCGCCGTCGCGTTCAGGTTGCCGCCCGTCTGGACCGCGCCGGTCAGATCGATCGCCTGACCCGCATTGAGCGTCGCATCCTGTCCGAAGCTCGCGCTGCCGGCACCCGAGAGGCGACCGCCCGCGTTGAGCGAACCGGTACCGTTGCCGGACACATTGCCGGAAACGGTCAGGTCGGTGCCGGCCGTCAGTGCGGTGTTGCCGCTCGTACTGACGCTGCCGCCCAGTGTCATGGCCTGCCCCGCCGTCGCTGCGAGGTCGCCAATGGCAAGCACGTTTCCGGAAGTGCTGACATTGCCCGTTGTACCCGTCAGCGCCAAGGTCCCGCCAGACCGCGCCTGACCATTGATCGATGCGTTGCGCCGGGCGGAGATCTGCACGGCCGAGCCGCCCGTGACCGCACCATTGACCGTCACATCGCGTGCGGAATCCAGCGCGAGCGCCCCGGGGGCCGATACCGCACCGCCTACGGTCAGGTCGCCGTTGCCGGTCTTCCCGGTCGTGGTCAGCGTGAGGTTGTTGCCTGTGGCGATCGAGCCAACGAACATGTCGCCGCCGGACGTCAGGTTCACGCTGCCATCCGACTGAGCGGTGCCGACCGACAGGCCGCCGCCCGCCGTCATGTTCAGGTCCTGCACAGACTGCACGGTTGCGCCCGCAGCGGAGATGTCGCCCGTGGCGTTCACCGTGTACTGGTTTGCCAGTCCGTTGCCGCTCACTGACACATTGCCAGCGCTCGTGAGCGTGGCGCCCTGTTGCGCATAGGTCGAGCCGGCGACGATATCCCCGTTGGACGTGACAACCAGATTGCCCGCAGTGGCCGCAAGAGGTCCGAGCGCACGCGCCCCCACCCCGGCCGCGTTCGACACGATGAAGATCTGTCCGGCCGTGACCGAGCCGTACTGGCTCGCGTCGATCGCGTAGCCACTCGAGGTTGGGACGACTGGTACGCCATTGGCGGCCGTCGCGTAGCCGGTCCCGGTCGCCCCTGCGCTCAACGGTGTGACGATCTGGTTGCCAGCAATGACGTTTACGCGTTGGTCGGCATAAAGAGGCGCAGCGATGGAGACAGATTGCCCGATCAGATCGAGATTGCCGACTGTGCCTTCGATCCCGGCACCCGGCGTACCGTTGACCCCCGCCGGACCGCTGATGCTGATGTCGCCGGAGGTGACGGAATAGCCCAGCGCGGCCGCATGGGCAAAGTCGGTTGACGTGCCACCCACGCCAGTGAGAAACTGCGCGGCACCGGTAGTGAGGGTGAGGTTCGAAGCATTCGTGACGCTCAGACCGTTCACACTGATGCCATTCGGATTGCTTACGATTAGCGCAGCAGGCGATCCGAAAACTTCGAGCGGGCCGGCCAGGACGCTCCTGTACTGTGCCCCGGTCGACGTCACCTGCGCGAGAATCGTACTCGCGGTCCGTCCCGCCAGATTGGGGTTTGCGCCAAGCGTGCCGCCCAGCAGGGGCGTGCCACTGATCAGGCTGTTATTGAGCACCAGCCCCGATCCATCCACATTCAGCGCCTGGAAACTGTTGACGCTTATGCCATTTGCATTGGGCGACGTGATGTTCACCGCGGCCACGCCCGAACTTGTCTGTGTGACGGTTGGCTGAAAAGCAATCGGCGCGTGCGGATCGACGATTGGCGCGGCATGTGCGACTTCGTCGAACAGGAAAGCGATCGGCGCCACGTACATCACAAACGCCATGATCGAGGCGGTCGCCCGCACCCACAGTGGGCGACGCCGCTTTGCGCTCAATCTGCCGCTTGCAAAGCGGCTGGTCTCCAGAGCAGCGTTACGTTGTACTAACCTGTTGAAGAACTGCTGGACTGGACGACGCATGGGAGGCCAAGCTATTTAGTATTATTGGGGACTGCTTCGGCGCGACTATAAATGACAAATCCCTTGAAAATTGTCAGGGATGGTCCGATTCACAAAATTTCACAATTGCCGGCCGAAGAAGGCGCTGATGCGTCGTCCGGGAATCGGGCCACCTCAGATCGTGGGGGGCATCCCGGTATTAGATACAGAAAGCTTGACACGAGAAGTCGTAGCAGCGTTCGCCAGATTGAATCGCTGATGACGTGGCTCGATGCGAAAAAACGAGGCGGTGCGGGACGGCGGCCATTGACTTACAGGATGGCGGCACCCCCGGCGCTCCTGCCGTTCGCCGGTGGTCGAGCCCTCCCGCCAGCGGCTAACCCGCTTTCGATTACTGATTGCCAGCGGGAAGCGAGCGTGAAAAAATGGCCGCCCCGGTCGTGACCGGGTCCCAGCATCATGAACAACCAAGCCGGCACGTCAGTGAGAAACCTCCGCCCGTTCCTCGCCTCGAAGCTCATCACGAGCTCAGCATGCATCGCGGAGAATTGAGCGAGCTCATCCGGCATGTAGTTGCCAATGATCTCAAGCAGAATCGTTCGCTGGTCGCTACGACCGGTTTCTTCGCCCGCAGGGTCGCGGCGACCCTTTTTTCCAGCAAGTGACACGCCGCCGGCCACGTCGCCTGACTTCGCCACCTCCGGGTGCAAATCTCCTCGTAACGATTCAGGAGCCACGCTACTACTAACAAGGAGAGCATTGATATCGGCACAAACAGGTGCCGTTATTTGTGCCAATAAGGGGAAGATTAATGTGCGTACTACAATTGCGCCTGATGATGATTAGTGAACCGCCCCGGGAATGAACTGACCCCCGAGAGTTGGACGTTGAAGCGTTAATTTTTTCCCGCTCGCATTCGATATTCCACGGGACTCAGTCCACCAAGTTTCGATTTGATGCGATGCCGGTTGTAGTAGTCGATGTAGCCCTTCAGGCCTACCCTCAGTGCGTCGACGTCTTCGAAGTCCGTGAGATGGAAGTACTCGGCCTTCAGAGTGCCAAAGAAGCTCTCCATGGCCGTGTTATCGAAGCAATTTCCTTTTCTCGACATACTCTGCTTCATTCCGTAGCGCGCCAGTGCCACTCGGTACGGTTGCATGCGATAGTGCCAACCCTGGTCTGAATGAAGCATCGGTGTAGCCGCATTCCCGCATTTCTTGACAGCTTTCCTGAGCATGCCCATGACCATTGGGAAGTCGGGGCGATGGCTCGACTCGTAGGCAACAATTTCCCCATTGTAGAGGTCCATGACCGGAGAAAGGTACAGCTTTTTCCCCGCGACCCGGAACTCGGTCACATCGGTGACCCACTTTTCGTTTGGGCTCGATGCGGTGAATTCACGATTGAGCAGGTTCGGAGCGGCCTCGCCGACCTCGCCCTGGTATGACCGGAACTTCTTCCGGCGCACCCTCGACCTGATTCCCAATTCGTTCATGAGGCGTTGCACCTTCTTGTGATTGACTAGCTCGCCATCACTGCGGATAGTTAAGGTGATGCGACGATAGCCATACAAGCCGCGATGTGCAGCATAGACAGCCTGAATCTTCGCCTTGAGTCCACGATGCCGGTCTGGAGCGGCCAACGTCTTGGCCCGATAGTAGTACGTACTGCGTGGCAACCCCGCAGCCTGGAGAAGGTCGGACAAGGGGAATTCCTGCCTCAGTTCAAGCACTATTTTGGCTCTTTCTGCCGCGCCAACTTCTTTGCTAGAACCAAGGCATTTAATTTTTTTAGGTACGCGACCTCCGCGCGTAACTGCTGATTCTCACGAAGGAGTTGGTCTGACTCCTCAGATCGCGGAGCTTCCAACGACTGGTTCGAGGTCTTTTTCTTTGCTGGCACCGAAACATCCTGTCCCGACGGGCGCATGCCCTTTAGCGAACGGAGCTCTCCCCGTGCTTTCTGTTGTTGCCACATCGTGATGCTGTGCGGATTGCCGATATTGTAAATGGCAGCCAGCTCTCGACAGGAAAGGTTCTCAGCCACGCCCCGGTGCACCACCTCAAGCTTGAACTCAAGGGTGTAAGCGCCACGCTGGCGGATGAGCCCAGCGTTACCATGGTGACGATATGCCGCGACCCATCGCCTCACCATGCTTTCTGCAATACCGAATTTCGCCGCAAGGAGCTTATAGCCCCCTTTGCCAGCGAGATACTCGCGAACCACCTTCCCCTTAAACTTTACATCGAATTTCCTCACGGAGCCTCCAAGGTTGTGTCCAACTCTCGGGGGTCAGTTCAAATCCGGGGCGGTTCATAGATCGCCAAGACTCAGGCCTACACAGGCGTGGAAGAAAAGACGGCACTTGTGCGCGAAGCACTAAGGGCGTTGATTCAGCGTGAGGCCGCAAAGCGACTCGCGAAACCTGGAGGGGCCCAAAGGGGCATCACTGCGGCGCCGGCAAGACGTTAAATGATCCTCGTTGACACGTCGATCGGATCGATCACATTAGCGCTTCCGATCCTCTGCTGATTAACCTTCTTGCGAATGACCGTGTGCTGGTTTATCCCTACGAGATTGGCGAAAGTTTTGCTCGGCAGTTTGCGCGAACTTGAAGTCGTACCTGGAGGGCTGCTCGATCTGCCGCGTGCCCCGGTCGCGACGCTGGAAGCAATATTTTCTCTTATGAACGCGAAGGGCTGTTCAATCGCGGAATCGGATATATGGACACGTCACTACTGACAGCGGCACCCCTGCAACCCGGCGTCATGCGCTGGACGCGTGAGCGGCGCCCAAAATCCGCTGCTGACGAACTCGGACTTGGCGCAGTGCCTGGTCACTAACTTTGCCAATCGCCCGAACCTGGACATCGAAGATGACTGCTGACACAGAGTGCGATCAGCTCTTACTCTAACCTGGAAAGCAGTGACCAGAACAACGGCACCAATCGCTTTTGCGTTTCGATCTACCAGTTCTTCGGCATCAACCTTACCTAAGAACCAGTTCCGGTCCCGGTTGAAAGGCAGCGCCCAAGGTCCGAGGCGGCGCTCTTACCTTCATCCGCCACGATGACCAGATTTGCGGCATTACGATCGATGGAGCTGCCCCTGTAATTGCCCCGTAACTCAGGACACTCGGACACCGTTAAGTTGATGAGGCAGCGGTTCGCCGGAACTCTCGGGGAGACCGGTACTACAGTGCCCTATGCGGGTGGCGTTCGTTGTAGTGTATATGAACGCCTCCCTTTGCGAGAGGCTTCGATCGGCATTCCAGAACAAGATGGGCTGCAGCTGTATATCCGGCCTGTTTGCAGCTCGAACTGTCGCTGCTGGCCACTATGAAATCCGCTGACTCGCACCTCATTGCTCAAACGAGCTCGAAGCTCTCACTACAACACAGGTTCAGCGAGTCTCGGTCCTACCTGTTCTGTCATTCCAAGCGAAACGCCTGCGCAACCTTGCGATGGTTCGTGTGCTACGTGTCGATCTTGCGATCAGACTTTATGCTTTCCCAGTTCGTTAGACGGCGAGCTAACTCAGGCAGGTCGGGCAGCCGAGTACCCTTTTTCATAGGGGCGTCGGTGTGCAAGGACTGCCCAGATGATTCGCGCGAGTTTGTTCGCTAGCGCGATCACTACCACGTTTGCCGGTCGCCGTTTTTTCAACTGTTCGACCCACGGCCCCGGCTCCTTGGCATTTGCCAATACGCAGCGCGCGCCATGAGTTAGGAGCGTACGAAGATAGGTGTCGCCCCTCTTGCTGATTCCGAACAAGCCTACCTTGCCGCCCGAGCCATGTTGCCGCGGAACGAGACCTATAAATGTTGCGAATTCTCGCCCCGATCTGAACGCCTTGGGGTCGGCCATCGTGGCAACCGCTGCCGTCGCCGTGAGCAGGCCCACGCCGGGGATTTCGGCTATCGCAGAACAATCTCTATCCTGCTTGAGCCAGATGCGAAGCCGCTGCTCGATCTTGGCAATTTGCTCGTCCATCCTTGCTAATTCGTTCCATCTGTCGCGCAACGTATCGACCAGCATGGCTGGCAGACGCTCCGCGAGCCTGTGCAAGACGCCTGGCATTTCTCTTTTCAGAATCGCACGGCTTCTGCCCATAACCTCCCCGTATTCGGTCATGAGGCCGCGCAGTGCATTTATCTGCATCGTCCGCATCTTCACCAGTTGTTCTCGCATCCGATGCATGGCAAGCACCGCCTGCTGAGCCTCGGTTTTCATTGCAACAGCCTTGCCTGGTCGCTGGACGGCCAGCCAGATTGCTCGTGCATCCGCTGCGTCGCTCTTGTTGCCGATGTTGAACGCTTTCACGAATCTTCACGAGAGCAGCCTTACCTGATGTCCCTGCTTTGTCAGTTCGCGCGCCCAATGTTGCGCACCGCCGCACGCTTCCATGCCAATAGGGCAAGGACTCCGATTTGCGAAGTATTGCAGGAAGCCGGCGCGCTTGATTGCCTTGCTGACTGTCTTCCCAGTGTTCTCGTCTAAGTGATGAACCTGAAACACCAACTTGGCGATATCGATTCCAACAGGAGTGAGCAACATAGCGATCTCCGATTTGCACCAAGACTCCTTGGCGATATCGCTACAGTCCGACCGCCACAGGCCCGGCCCAGGCGGGAGGCGTTCATATCATTGCTCAAACGCGCCGGCCAGATGTGAGAGCGTGGTTGGCACATCAGGCTTGCGCATAAAGCGCGAGGGCTCCCCGATGCTCATTGCGTACCTGAAAGCCTCCATAGGGGAAATACGGCGAGGCGCGCCTGACGCCCGTCACGCTGCAACTGATCGAGCAGGCCGCCGCGGAGCATCCGGTGAGCCGCTGGTTCCGGCCGCTGATCGCGGGGCGGCTGTAGGCGGAGGGCATCGTTACACTCGGCGAGCTCGTCGCCTTCTGCAACCGCCGCGGCGCAGCTGGTGGCAGGCAGTGCCGCGCATTGGCGCACACCGTGCGCAGATGCTGGTGAGCTGGCTGCGCCGGCACGCGCGGTCGATCGGATGTACGGTCACCTTCGACATCAAGACGGCGGATCCGCTGGCGTTGCCGGTGAAACAGACCGTCGAGGCTGGCCGCGGCACGCTGGTGCCGCTCGAGCGGCTCGCGGTGCCGCGTGCGCACTCGGGCGCGCAGGCATTCGCGTACGTGCGCGCGCGGCACGATCTGGACGCGGTGCGCGCATACCTGCACCGCCACAGCGCGCAGCAGGCGACGCAGCTGGCGTACCGGCGCGAGCTCGAGCGGCTGCTGCCGTGGGCCACGGTCGAGCGCGGCACCGCACTGTCATCCATGAGTGTCGAGGACTGCAAAGCCTACAATGCGTTTCTCGCGGCGCCGTCGTCCGCCTTCTGCGGAGCGCCCGCGTCGCGCACCTCAGGACGGTGGCGGCCCTTCGCGCCGGACGCGCTGTCACCGGAGAGCCAGCGGTATGCGGTGCGCGCGATCTTGGCCGCGTTCGCGTGGCTCGAGCAGGTGCGCTATCTGGCCGGCAACCCGTGAGCCGCCGTGACGGATTCGAAAGCGGCGAAGCGCGTCGCAGTGATGCGGGTCGATCACGCGCTACCAATGGCCCTGTGGACCCGGGTGCGAAACTGCATGGCAAAGCACGGCGGCATTCCCGGGCGGGATGCGGCACGCTGTCGGGCGGCCACGGCGTTGCTGCTGCTGATGGGCGATACCGGGCTGCGGATCGCGGAGGCGGCCGCCGCGACGCGCGGCGCGCCGCAGTGGCGGCCGGCGGACGACGGAGTGCCGGCCACGTGGTGGTTGCAGGTCGTCGGCAAGGGCCTGCGTGAGCGGTTCGTGCCGCTCAGTGAGGACACCCTCGCCGCGCTGTCGCCGCACTAGCGGGACCGGGGCCTGGCGTTCGCTGACGGGCAGGTCATCGCCGCGTCCGTTGCGCTGGTTGTGCCGCCGGTCATTCCGGCAACGCGACGCGCCCGCGCGAAATTCGCGAGCGGCGCCAATGTTCCCAGATCCGGCGTGCCGTCGGCGGCCGCGGCATTCGGTGCGCGGCGCCCGTGGTCTCACCCAGCGGGCATTGCGCGCTTGCAGGCGCAGCTGCCGGCGCTGCCGGAAGCAGAGCGACGCCAGCTGGCGCGCCTGGCCGCACGCGTTCCGGCATACCTGCGGCACGCAGTCTGTCGCCGCCGGTTGTCGCTCGACGTGGTGCAGCGGCTGCTGGGCCACGCGTCGCTGCAGACCACCACGGTCTACGTGACAGCCGAACAGAAGCGGCAGCGCAGCGCGATGGCGCAGTATCACGCAAGGCTCCGCGCTGGCGGACGGCAGCAGCGACGACCAGTAGGCGTCTGTGGTGGACGACCCGCCCGGGATGCGTTCCAGCCGGCCGTCAGCGTTGCTTGCGCCGACCGGCGCGAGCGCCTCTCACGGCGCCATGTCCGGGGAAATGAATAACGTTCGGCGCGGCGGCCCGGGTCTTTCTGTGCCGCAAGCGAAGCCTCGTATCAGGTCGGGGTACGCCTGTGTCCGGAGACTGACGCAAGCGGCTCGTCCATGCCGGGACACCATCGCCGTTAAAAACGTGTAGCTTGCGAAGGATCCGGATGTACACACGCGGATTTACATTGATCCACAAATCGTCTATAGTACATACTTTGTACACACAAAGCAGGCGCCGCCATGCAAACTACCCGCGTTTTCAGAAATGGCAATTCGCAAGCCGTTCGTATTCCGGCCGATCTCGCCTATGACCGCAGTGACGTTGAACTGGAGATCGAGCGAGTTGGCGATGAGATCCGCATTCGCCCTGCCCGTCGTCCGTTGGGGGGCGTATTGAAGAAGTTCGCCAGATTCGGGGCGGATTTTTTGGCTGAAGGGCGCGGCGAGCAGGAACAGGCCGAGCGCGAGGGTTTTTGATGCCGCGCTTCATGCTTGACACCAACATGTGCATCTACCTCATGAAAAACCAGCCGGAGCAAGTCGCGAAGCGATTCGCCGAGTGCTACGTCGGGGACGTTGTAATGTCCGCGGTGACATACGCCGAACTCGAGTACGGTGTAACTGTTTCCGCGAACCGGGCACGTGAGCGCCGCAACCTCGCCGCGCTGATTGAAGACATCCCCGTTGTCCCGTTTGACGCCGCTGCGGCAATGGCTTACGGACCGGTCCGGGAAGCGACGCGGGAGCGCAAGAAGGATGCTCTCGACAAACTGATTGCCGCCCATGCGATAGCGCTGGATGTGGCTCTGGTGACAAACAACGAACGCGATTTCGCGGCCTATCCGGGCGTCAGGATCGAGAACTGGATTAACGGGTAGATAAATCAAGGGAGCGACGGGATGGACAAGGACAGCATTCGCTACGACGGATGGGTGCCTCAAAACCGTGCGCCTGCGGAGAAATTTGGCGAAGCAACCTGGGCGTTTGCGTCAGTCGAGCGGGCCACCTATCGCTACATGAAGAAGCTGTCCAGCGACACGCTCAATGGGCTGATGGCCGATCAGTCGATACCCATGCGCATTCGGGTCATCAAGCAACTGATAGCTCGCTCGGCGGGCCTGAATCAATGAAGGAGCTTGCGAGCAGATGCGTGAGGTCGATCAGCGGACTTGCCGAAGAACGCAACCTGTTTGCTCACAATCCCTTTCACACGTGGATCGACTTCGACACTCGTGAGTTTGTGCATGAGATTGAGAAGGTTACAGACCCGTCCAAAGTCAAGTCGCTCGATGAGATGAAAGCGTTCACGCAAAAATCGCTGACACTGGCAGCGGAGCCCGAAGACACGTTGTCGCACCTGACGTACAACGGGGAAAGGCGGTCAGTATACTAAGGAAAGCCATGTTTGCTGTTTTAAAGCGGAAGCCATCGGCGCGATTCTGGGCGATCTCAACACCTGTCGTTGCTGGAGCGATCGGCTGGCTTCTGCCGGCCTCGGATTACCGGGTAAAGCCATGTTCGCCGTAGGCATCCTGGGCGCTTACCTCGCAGTCGACTCAGCAAAGACAAACAACCAGAAGAGAAAGCCAGGAAAATCTGGCCACGAAAATTTGCGAGATATTTCGTGCTTGTGAGCAAGGGCAATAACGACGCGGAATAACGAATGACTCACAAGATTCCATCTGAGATTGCGAAGGTTTGAGAGATCTTCGTCTTACGGCCCTCCACCTTGCAAGGCATCACCCGCATTTGACAGGCGCAGTGCTTTGCTGCGTAGTGGGAGTCGTCGCCGTTCTTACCTCATTCCCCTCAAGGATGGCGCGGTGACGTTGGCTGGGGCGTTGTCCGGAGCAGCAGCTGCTTTCGTTGCTTCTTGGGTAGATGAAGTTAATCGCACCGAAGCGGAAAAAGCAGCGAAGGCCCGGAGCAATGCCCTAACCCGGGACTTCTTTGCTCCGGAGTTTGCAAGAGTTTTTGGCGCATCAGGTCCATATCATGAACGACTGCGAGCGAAGTTCATTACGCTGTCTACAAACCAGAGCCGGCCAAACGACACACTCGCTTCACTTCGACCATGGCGCCCCGTTCTGTACCCGGGGTCGGTGCAATTTGGAAATCTTGCTCCGGACGATGCTCGCATGTTAATCGGTTCTATGATGCCGTTCACGAAGCGACTGAACTTGTAGATGCTTGGGAGCAAGACCAAGCTGATATCGACTTTAATGCTGTCAATTTTTTGATGCAGAAGGTCGGCGTGTCGCTTGGATTTGGATTGATTGCGAGTCGGGTCTTTTTGTCCCGGTCGACAATACGATGCAACTATACCTGCCACGGGCCTATCACGTGGCGGCAAGCAGTCAATCAGTTGGCCATTCTGTTCGGCGAGCGGTTCACGAGCGCCATGCGCGGAGATCTTTTAACAGGCCTCAGCACACGAAGTTCCTGACATCTCTACCTGGCGTCGGCGTTGTCGAAGGTCTCGGGAGCTCGCTTAGCGCGTTGGCAGTGGTTTCAGCCGCCACCCGACCCATGGCCACCTCCACCGGCTTCGCCGCCACCATGTCCACCGAGCCCGCCACGGGACAACAGGAAGCCGCCTCGCACGATCGCGCGCCCCTCGCTGACGGACACGGTGCGCGGCGTCGAACGAAATGCGGCGGAGTCCGCCGAAAGCGCACTTTCGCGCACCGCGAGCACCGACACCGTACCGTGCTGAACCGGCACGCCGGTCGTGTGCAAGCCGCTCGCGTGATAGACGACGCCATCGCGCGTATAGTACGGACCGTACCAGCCGCTCGTTGCATCGGTCGACGTCGATGTGGCGCTCAGTTCGCCACTTCCATTCGCCGACGCGGTCGTCGACGTCGTCGCGACACCATGCCCGGCATCGAGCGGGCCGTTAGCCGAGCCAGCCGCCGCGCCTACCGTCTTTCCAGCGGCGTATTTGTCATTACTGGCGCGCGAGACGCCCCCTCCCCCGTGACCGCTTCCCGCCGCATCGGACGCCAAGGCCTCCGATGCGGCGGTCGCCACCGTGGTCGTGTTGTCACCGCTGACGAACTCGCAGTCCGAAGATGCATTCCAGTCCTGCAAGCACGCCTCGCGCGACGCGTAGCGGGTACGCTCTGCTTCCAGCACCTGGTCGTCCGGCGAAAGCCACATTGCCGTGCCGGCCACGAGGCTACCGAATCCGATCAGATAAAGCAAAGGCCTTTTGAAGCTATGCTTCAGCTCGGGCGCGTACCCCCTCGTGCTGCCGCGCATCGACGCATCCTCTTGCGTCATGAACCCCGTGCCCTTACGACTTACGCGATCGCCTGCGTTTTCCCGGCTCTGCTCGCCCTGCGTATTTTCATTTTCGTTGTCGTACGTGGTCATGTCAGGTTTGCGTCTAACTGCGCGTGAAGTAATGAGGAACAAAGTTTGATGTGTTGGTGGCGATCAGCCCCGCCTGTTCGCGAACGCAAAGTCCAGCCGGTTCATCCTCGACGATCCATGCGCCCAGGGTCACATGTCGGTCGTAAAACTGCGATGCGGGTGAGAACGCCTGGTAGACAAACCCCTCGCTGCCGTATTCGCCGCCGGTTTCAACGCGGCGACCGTCGGGCATAACGAGCGTGACATTGGCGCCTTCACGCGAGAGCATTGGTTTTTTCACGTGAGGACGGCGGCTAAAGTGCGCCTCATGAAACGAGGCTTCAAGCAGGTTCGGATGATCGGGAAAGAGGTCCCACAAGATGGGCAGGATCCCTTTGTTGGACAGCACCGCTTTCCACGGCGGCTCAATCCAGCGACAACAGTCCTTCAGCAGTTCGTCGCCAAAGGCGGAACTCATCATCCATTCCCAAGGGAACAACTTGAACATCAGCTGGATCGGTACACCTTGCAAATCGACGAAGCATCCGTCGCCATCGTTGCCAATGTCTCGCATGTCGATCAGCTTGACGGGCCAGCCGGCTTGCACTGCAGTGTCCATCAGATACTCGGTGTTGCACACGTCTTCCTGGCTGTCATACATGCACGCGAAATGCAACACGGGCGCGTCGCGGTAATGGGCGCGCAACCAGCGCCATCGCGTAATCAGCGACTCGTGCAAGCTGTTGAACTGGTCGTCGCCCGGATGCACATCTTCTTTCCAGTACCACTGCGCAAGACTTGCCTCGATGATGGAGGTTGGCGTATCGGCGTTGTACTCGTACATTTTTGGATGGCCATCGGCACCGATGGTCAGGTCGAAGCGCCCGTACAACGTCGGATCACCTCGCTCCCAGGACTCGCGAATCCACGCACCGGCGCGTGCGCCTATGCCGAGCCGGACGAACAGGTTGCGCTCGATTACATGCTCGACGGCGACGAGGCACAGACGGTTCAGCTCAAGTGCGGCTGCGTAGAGCTTTTCAATCTCCGCTTGCGAGAACGCGTACGCTATGTCCTCGCGCCAATAAACAAACGTGTGCTGATCGACCGGCTGCGGAAGGTTGTCCTCGTCGAGCGAGTGGAAGTGGAAGCCGATCGATTCGAGCCGGGCTGGCCAGTCTGGCCGCGGTGTTTGCGCGATGCGTTTCATCTGGATGGCGAATGGCGATTGCAAGCAGCCGTCTCCGTGACGCAAGTCTCGACACGTTGCTCAGCGCAGAGGAAACTCCCGAATAGCATATCTGTGTCCCCGGGGCGCCAACGTGTCCACACCTGCTCGATCGGCTCCCAGAACGCCCCCACGCGCTTGAGGTCACGTCATAATCCAGTGCGTCGGATTCAACGATCCCGGTGCGTATTTCGGGAAGGTCGAACGGGCGTTTCGGTGAAGCCAAACCGGATGTAGGGCAGGACTGCGTAGTGCATGGATTGTAGCGTGAGTGTTCGGAATCAGGCTATGGCGTCGTTGCGTTTTGTTTTATTTCGCACATCGATTCGCCCTTCAATGGAAGCCTTTGCGCCTGATATACGAGACGATCGGGAATGGCATCAGCGAGTGTGGGATCGTGATCGTTGACCGGGTGCCATTGCGATAGTCAAGCACTCCAGGCAGATCGTGGCGAGCGCCCTGGTCGAGGCCCTGGGGGCTCCAGTCGTGCAGCAGCTGGAGGTCCATCTTCGCAAGCTGAGCCGGTCGGCGGGTGAAACTTCCGTCACCGTGCGCAATTTTCGGTTCCTCGAACAACCGGGCAACGCTGACATAAAATACCGAGGAGCCCTGCCGGCAGGCCTGCTGTGCAAACGCGCAGACGACCCACGTCTTTCCGGCGCCAGTCGAAACAGAGACATACTGGTCGCGAGTAGCTCCTTAGCTGGCTCGCATCTATTATCCGTTCCATCCGCGTGCCGGCGGTGCGGTCGGAATGCTGGTGGCGCTCGACACGTTAATTCAGTTTGTGGCGATCGATGGGTTTCACACAGGCTCGTATGGACACCGCCCGGCTTGCCAAGCTAATCCTTCTCATACGTGAACGAGGTATCGGCTGCGGTCTTATATGCGGGCGTTTTTCAAGCCGAAGCTGCGTGCCCTGATAGAATTTGCCAGGAGCGTTTTCATCTCGGCCACGTGCTTGACGCACAAGACTGTGTTCTGACTTCGTCTACCGCCGCAGTCAGAACCTGTGCTGGGGCGCAGCTATCTGGCGGGTACGTGTCTTATGCTGACAGGTGCGGTCATCAGTTTGACGCTGATTCTGTCCGATTCTTATGCGATCGTCACCCTGATCAGCGTTGCCAGTTTCATCAATTTCATTGCAAACCCGGTGTTCTTTGCAATTCCAATCGATGCCTGTCCGGAACACGGCGGAGCAGCGTCGAGCCTGACCACCGGTATCGGCTCCACGGCAGGCATTGTCGCACCGCTGTTCACCGGCTTTATCGTGAATGCGACTGGCACCTTCTATATGGCCTTCGCACTGGTATCGGTTCTGCCTATCGTATTTGGTCTGCTGCTGATTCTGGCTAGCAATCCAGCGAAACTTTGAATGACGTTTGCCACACTCTCCTGCATGTTCATCCCGTCGCCATTCACGCACTGATGATGACCTTTTTTGAACGCAAGTCAGATCCTGAAGCTCGACAGGCGTCATCGGACTGTTCACCAGTCTATCAGGCGGACCTTCACGCAGTGCAGCCAGCGGCCCTCAGGCAATGCCTGCGAGGCGACAGGCGTTTCTTTATCATGATCGGCATATCCATGATTTCCGTCTCCATGATATACCCAGCCCACAAAGCCAAAGATAGGTCAAGCGCGCGGGTTAGGCGTTACATTTATAAGATCTGCCCGGCGTGACGACATGCGAGCGCGCTCTTGCGGCGCGCAGTGAGCCACTGTCCTTGCGTCAATGGTTCGAATTCAAAACCCGAATTGCAACGCAAGTCTGACAGACTGGCATTGATAAGGATGCAAAGCATTGGTATGACTTATGCCATTGATGGTTGGGTTGGCTCGCGCCTATCTCCTCGCCCGAAGAAAACGCTAGATGCGCCAAATCTGAGAGCTGCTAACCAAGCTTGCCACCCACTCGATGATATGTCGTCGAAGACGAACGTCAATTTGCAAGTTCACTTCGCGCTAATGCGGGGCTTAGACCTCCCGCGCGGCCCCTGACCGATGACACCTTTACCTAACGCTAACGACAGGCCGGCCATAGACAGAATGTATCAATCTGTATTGCCGCCAATTGCCATTAGCAACATTGTGGTTAATGGCCGTTTTACGGGAAAGTCCCGGTACGCATGCCCATCAGGCCAGGTTTTTGATAACAGTTATCAAGCGGGCTATACTGGCTGGACGCGGTGCCGTCCGGCACCGGCAGCCAACGGGAGTGTCACCATGATCAGTGCCGAACTGGGCAACCAGCTGGAGCGTTATGTCGCGCAGCTGGTCGAGTCGGGCCGCTACGGCTCCAAGAGCGAAGTGCTGCGCGAGGGCGTACGCCTGATCCAGGACCGCGAGGCGCAGCTCGCCGCGCTCGATGCGGCGGTCGCGCAGAGCGTCGCCCAGTCCGAGGCCGGTCAGGGCGTCGACGCCGAGGCCGCGTTCGACCGCCTCGAGGCGAAGTACCAGGCGATGGCGGACCGGCGCCCGTGACGCCCGCCGCTACACCACGGGTCCGGCTCACGCCGGCGGCGCTGGCCGAGCTCGAGGCGATCGGCGACTACATTGCGCGCGACAACCCGCGACGGGCGCTCACCTTCGTGCGGGAACTGCGCGAGCGGTGCCTCTCGCTCGGACCGATGGCGCTGTCCTTTCCCCTGGTCCGGCGGTATGAGGACCGGGGCGTGCGCCACTGCGTGCACGGGAACTACCAGATCTTCTACCGGACCATCGGCGAACCCGTGACGCGGGTCGATGTGCTGCACGTCATCCACAGCGCGCGCAACTACGCCGCGATCCTGTTCGACGAATGAAGGAAGGCAGATGGACCACGGAGCCGATCCCGCAGTGACTACCCAGGCTGTCGTGCGGTGCGCGATCCGGCCGGCCCGGCTGGGTCAGGTGACCCGCGCTGACGGGTGGAGCCCGCAGTACGGCGCGACAGTCCGGACCGCTGACCAAACGCCATGACCCGACCACCCGAACAGCTCGTCCTGCCGCCGCCGCGTACGTACACGCGCACCGACTTCGCCGCGCTGCGCGCATCCGTGCAGCACGTGCCGCCGGCCACCATCGCGCGCCTGTACTTCGATCCCGAGGCGCCGCATGCGGCCTCGCCCGAGCACACCGCCCGCTATCTGCGGCAGATGCGCGATGACCTCGTGCAGCTCGCGCTGCTGCACGGCTCACCCGTGCTCGCCGCGCACCTGAAAAGTTCCATCCGCCAGCACGGCAGCGCAAAGCTCACCGCAGTCAGCCTGCGCATGGTCGAACAGGCGTCGACCCTTGCCGCGGCGGCGCCGCTCGCGCACCACGCGGTGGGTCTGTGGTTCCGGCCGCTGGTCGCGACACGCCTGACGGGGGAGGGAATTCACACACTCGGGGAGCTCGTCGCCTTCTGCAACCTGCGGGCGGCAGCTGGTGGCGAGCGGTGCCGCGTATCGGTCTGCTGCGCGCGCGCACGATCGTCGCCTGGCTGCGCCGGCATGCCGGCACGCTCGGTGTGACGGTGGCGGCCGACGTCGACGCGACTGACCCGCTGGTCGCGCCGGCGGCATCGCACGTGGTGATCGACAATGAGCGCGACAGTCCACTTGCGCCGCTCGAACGGATCGAACTGCCGCATGTGCTGTCCGGTGCGCAGGGAACGAACCGCATGGGCGGTCTGTGCTACCTGCAGGCGCAGCACGATCTCGACGCGGTGCGTTCGTACCTGCACCGCTACCGCGACCGGCCGCAGGCGCTGCGCGCGTACACCCGTGAGCTTGAGCGGCTGCTGCTGTGGGCCGTGACCGAGCGGGGCAAACCACTGTCGTCGCTCGACGTCGACGACTGCGAAGCCTACAAGGCCTTTCTCGCCGCGCCGGCCGGGCGCTTCACCGGGGTGCGCCGCGCGCGCAACTCATCCCGCTGGCGTCCGTTCGCCCCGGAAGGCCTGTCGGCCGACAGCCAGCGCCATGCGGTGCGCGCCCTGCAGGCGGCCTTCGGGTGGCTGGTCAAGGTCCGCTATCTGGCCGGCAATCCCTGGGTGGCCGTGACGCTGCCGGCGACGGTCGAACGCGAACACGCAATGCAGATCGAGCGGGCGCTGCCGCTGCGACTGTGGCGCAAGGTGCGTGCGCTGCTGGACGCACGGGCCCGGCTGCCTGCTGTGGCAGGCGTGCGCTGGCGCGCCGCGCGCGCGGCGATCCTGCTGATGGGCGACAGCGGCCTGCGCATCACCGAGGCGGCCCTTGCGCGCCGCGAGCGGCTGCGCTGGTATGGTGCGGATGACGTGGCCGGCGATGACGTGCCGGCAGGCTGGGAGCTGCAGGTGCTCGGCAAGGGGCGCAAGCAGCGCACGGTGCCGCTCAGCCGCGCGTGCGTGAGTGCGCTGCGCGAGCACTGGACGGATCTGGGAATGGATTTCAATGCGCCGCCGGCGTCGGCGCCGCTGATGCGGCCCGTGTGGATTCCGCCGACGACGGCCGCCCGGCGCCGGCACGGGACTTCAGTGACGGATCCGGAGGCGAACCACGTGCACGGCTATTCAGGCAACGGTCTGCGGGCGCTCACGGGCTGGGCGATCGCGCAGCTGCTGGAGACAGAATCCTTCAGCGAAGACGAGCGGCGGCAGCTGGCCGGCACGACGCCGCATGCGTTCCGTCACACGTTCGGCACGCAGGCGTCGGCGGCAGGAGTACCGCTCGAGGTCGCGCAGAAGGTGCTGGGTCACGCCTCGCTGCAGACGACGACCCTCTACGCGCAGGCCGAGAAAAAGCGCGTGCGCCGCGAGCTGGCCGGCTACTTCGATCAGCTGCACACGCCTGATGACCTGGGGAACGGGCCATGACGCGCGAGCGGTATCCGGGCCTGGAACACCCGTCGGATACTACGTCCCCTGTCCGACAGTCATGATCACGGTGCTCAATAGGCCGTACGGACTGGGCCACGTTTTGCCCTATTGGCCGTGTCCAATGGAAAGCTCAGACAGATGCACTGCGATGTTCCATGAGATCCGCGTGTGATATAGGCGCAGGTTGCATTCTCATGTTAGCTAGACTAAACAAAGCTAAATTGATGGAGATGCCATGCAAACCGTAAATATTCATGAGGCAAAGTCGCAGCTTTCGCGTCTCATTGAGGCCGCTGTCAAAGGCGAAGAAGTTGTTATCGCGAAGGCTGGAACCCCGGTAGTGCGCCTCGTATCGGTCGAGACGAAGCCCAAACTTCGCTTCGGTCTGATGAAGGGGAAGATCAGAATCGCTGACGATTTCAACGCGCCCTTGCCCGACGATGTTTTGGCAACATTTGAAGGTCGGTGATGCGCCTGTTGATCGATACGCCCCTTTTCCTGTGGGCCATGAGCGGCGACAAACAACTCACGAAGAAGGCCGAGGCCATCATGTTGAGCGCAGAAACCGTTTTCGTCAGCGCCGCGAGCATTTGGGAAATTGCTATCAAGTCTGGAATCGGGAAGCTGGACGCAGACGTGAACGAGCTGGTAGCCCGGATGGAAGAAGCGGGCTTTCGCGAACTGCCCGTGACAGCGACACACGCTGCGGCGGTCCGCGATCTGCCCGATATTCACCGCGATCCGTTTGACCGGATGCTGGTCGCACAGGCCATTACTGAGCCATTGCGGCTGCTAACCGGCGATGATACCGTGGGTCGGTACTCCGATCTTGTAATCACGCTCTGATCGGAAAATCATGAGCAACACGGCACTTCAACATAAGCAGCGTTTCGCGAACGGGCTGCATTTTTAGCTCAGGAGAGGCCATGTGTGCGTCATTCAGATCGATGTCTTTCGCCAAAAAGGTTGGCTGGCTTTCCATTATCTACCTGGTCGTCGCTGCGCCTTTTGTCCTGATATTCAGTCACCAGGATTCACCGCCCAATAGCGTGACCTGCCTCGCACAGCATGAGGTTACCGTCCTGCAGGTTTTCACGTTCAAGGTCTCCCTATACAACAAGGAATGTGGTGAAGCGCAAGCGACACTCGGAATAATGAACGCAGCGTTACTCGCCAAGCCTCCGAACTATGCGCTCGTGGCCGTTGCGCTCGGCACCTGGCGGCTTAAGTATCCCCGTATAGGTCAGTTGATGTCCCAGGTCGCCTCCGAGGTTGCAGCGAATCCGCAGGCCTCATCCGACTGGGAGCGGGTACTTACAATTCCTCCAGACTTGAATCGACAGCAAGCGAAGCCCCCACAAGGGGACGGCAGCGTGGCTAAACCGAAATAGGAGAAAGTATGCGCCGGCTGTTGCTATGTTGGGTAGCAGCCCGGATTCAATTGGATCGTGGCGGGGGGCGTTTTGCCTTTTCCAATATTCAAGACAGGGCGCCCGGCCCGGCCACCGGGCAAGATGCAGCTGATTGTGCTTGAGGAACTTCGACAGTTGTTTGAAACCGAAAAGGCGCGCGCCGGAGTCATTGCAAGGGCAACGCCCGCCAGGCGTCAAGAGACGTCGTCGCCAATCTGCGGCTGCGGCTCCGGCAGCAATCGGAGCGATACCGATCGCGTGCATCACCGCGCTGGTCCGCTTGAAACGTTCGGACGCCGGATGCGCGAACAGCAGGGCGAGATCGTCGCGGTGAAGACCACGAGCCACCGCAACTAGTTGGTGGCAGACGCGCCCAAGGATGCCACGGGCGGACTGTCCCTCGCGCACGCTGCCCGGCAGGTAACGCGCAACCGCTGCCCGCGCCGGCAGGCCTGCGTACCAGGCACGCAGCGCAGCCAGCGAGTCAGCATCGGAAAAGCCGTCCGGTGCCGCCGCGAAAGCAAAGGGAGGACAAAGCGCGCTTTCACGGCATCGAGTTTAGTCCTGAAACGTTGCCACAAGGATAAGAAAACTTATCTTAATGACGCGGCCAGCATGCATTTGTAACGGGCCGGCCACCGCTGTCGAATGCGTGACAAGCTCTGTCAACGGCCGCTTTCAGACAGGACAAACGCCTCTTTTCGACGCAAAAGGGAGTGTTGGAATTCTGAGGAGCAGCCATTCGCCGCACGAGGTACAACCTCCTGTGGCTAACAATTGAGAGCGAATGGTCACAAATGGCGGCGGCTTCGAAAACAATCAAGGCAGGCTTTTCGTTGACCACGGAAATTAGTCCGCTTACTCGCGTTCGATAGCCCTGGTGGGCGGCCAATGCTCCTTGCACACCGCGTCGTTGCCGAGTTTGCAGAATCCCTCAATTACGACCTCAGCACGCCCTGCTTCGTCCGTCTGATTTCCGTTTTTTATCGGTACAGCGAACGTATGGATCAGCTCATGAAGCTTGAGTCCCGCGTGTTCGGCATAGAAACTGTTGATTGGTTCTCCACATCAAGTGACGGCGTCACGCGGTAAGCAATTATCTCCGTGTTGCCTTCTCCTTCGTCCCAGAGAACGGCGTAAGAGCGGCTTCGCCACGTTTCGAAGTAGACGAACGATCTGCCGCAGTATCCGGCTTCTTGAGATAAATCATCGAGAATTGAGTTGCTCATCAAGCGGTAGCCATCGGCAGCGCGGGTGAGATAGGTATCGCGTATGCAAGAGGCCGTTCCCACACGCCGCGAGATTCTGTCGATAGCCTGGGATCTGCCGGGTATCGCTATTTCTGTCGAATAACCCGTCGTATCGGCGTATTGAGCCAGCTCAGTTTGGATGGCGTCGGCCGAAGCCGGTGCAGCTTGTTCCCAGTACCGCGCAGCCCGGATCTGGTCTCCTGTGCAGCTGTCGAAACATAATTCTTGCGAGCCTAGGTTCGAGATATCGACACGCGGATGCTGCCGTTGTAACCGGGACAATTGTTTTTCAAAGTGCGCGCATGGTGTTTGTGCTTCGACTGCGGAGGGGTAAATGCTGAGGCACGCCAGGCAAGCTGCAAGAATCAGGGCAATCGGATGTTTACGCATTTGCGGAACAATTCCTTTGAACGTCCAGGTCCGTCGCTTCAACCTGCCTCTGGTTTGCGACTTTATCTCGCTCGAACAGCCCTATGATCCAGGCGCAAAGGTGCGCCTGGCGGCCGATCGACACGAGTTCTGCCGATTATCGTGATCGCGTCGATTGTCGACGGTCTTGCAACTGCTGTCGACTGTCCCTTGTGGCCGAACCCGCTCCTCTGGCCAACGCAGGCGGTCGTTGCTCGCACGTCCATTCCGGTCCAATGCAGATTGCATACGGCGCTTTCCAGCGATCGACTCGCTTCGATCCCGGGTTGTTTGTTGAATCGAAACGGCGCATGAGCGTTCCCCTCATCGGGCATTCAAAGTGGTCGCCCCGACAATCGTGGACCCCTTCGGAACTTCAGGTGATCAGCGACAATCCTTCATGGCCGCCAAGTCTTGCTGGCCGAAATACGAATCAACTGCATGGATCGAAAGAACACGGATACCGTACGGACCGGTCAGCACATGAACGATCGAAGCTCTGCGCGCATTCGAGTCTGCGGGGTAGTTGAAGAGCGCAAATGTCGAACAGGTGAATACCATGCCGTCGACTTGATGGTCATACCACGTCACGGGGTTTTGGCATTTCCTTGACATCGGCTGCGCGGAAGTCAGGTAATAGCGGCTTTCGTGGGACGTGGTTCGGACGAGTAGTCGTTCTCCGGCGTCCGCCAGCATCCACCCGGCAAACACCAGATACGCAAAGATAAGGAGCAGGAAGCCGAAAAATTGGCGGGTGTCAATGCGCCTGTTCGAACTAGCCTGTTTTGTCGACATTCGAGTCAGTACACCGATGGCGGCAACAACGAGCGTGGCGAGCCCGAACCCGATCCATACAGGATCTAGGCGGCCACGCAGCATATTATTTGCAAAAGAATCAGCAACAGCACCGGACAGGACGAACGCAACGGGAAAAATTGAAATCAGGCCGTAGAAAAGGATGTATGCAGTAACCGAACGGATTTTCATTTTTCCCAAGATTGTAAGCGTCACGGGATGGCACCAGCGCCCGCTGCGGACGGATTGTCAGCGATCTGTGCGGTGGTGTCGACTGTCCGAAATTGGCCGAACGTCAGCCTCCGGCCCGATATCGACGCGAACGTCCCTAGCCACCCTAACCGGCCATAGGCGCTGCCCCTAGCAGCCGTTCACACGACCATCTGTACAGCTTGTTGCACGATGAAGTAACTATGGGGCCGGAGATGTCATCGACCGTCGACGCCCATTGCTTTCAACGCCGGAGCGAGAACGCCACTCCATTGCTTTTGCATTTGTCGATCCTTTTCCTGCTGAGCACGACTGGCCCATAAATTCGGCAGCAGATCTCGCGTTGAGTCCGGGGAATGTTCGATTCCCAAGTCGGTAAACTTTTGTGCGAGCACCGGGTCGCCAAGCGGATCTTTAGCCCCAGTCATATGAGCGATAGAAGCCTGCAGCCCAAGGGAGGTCATCGCCGCTGGGTATCCTTGATCGGCTGCCTTGCGTAACCAGACAATGCTTTGAGCATCATCCTTGGAAACACCTCTACCTCGCTGATAATCGAAAGCGACAATGAACTGCGCGTCCGGTCGTCCCTGTTCGGCCGCCTTGCGGAGCCAGGCAGCCGCCTGTGCAGAATCCTTCGGCACTCCACGCCCCGTCAGGTAAAAGGTCGAGAGAACCAATTGTGCGTCGGCATGCCCTTGGTTTGCCGCGTTCTGACACAGGTCGGCGGCGTGTTTCGCTTCGGTCGGTATGGTCCAGTCATCGTCGGAGGCTGAGAGAGCAGCGAAAAGACACTGTGCCTCGGGCTGTCCCTGCTCGCCAGCTTGCTGGAATAGCGAGGCTGCCTGAGTCCGGTCTTTGAGCGTTCCAACACCAGTCAGATACGCGATGCCGAGTTCGACCTCGGCATCCGCATCGCCTTGGGATGCAGTAGCGTAGGCACGATAAAACGCCTGTGACTCATCAGCCGCCTGCTCCACAAGCTCTCGCCACCATTGTCCGCCTCGGTCATCATCGACAGGTAGGAGTTGGCCGCTAACAAACATTTGCCTGAGACGTGAGCGGGCTAGGGGAAGACCTTGCTCCGCAGCTTTCCGGTACCAGACCACCGCTTCGGTCTGGTCGTTTTTCACACCGCGGCCGATGTCGTAGCTCTGCCCGACCTGGTATTCGCCAATAGCACTACCCTGATCGGCCGCTTTACGGAACCATGCAAACGCCTGGCCGAAATCCTTGGATGAACCCAATACGTATTGGAACCCACGCATAAGCTGGGTGTTGGCGTCATCCTGTTCCACCTGCCTACGCGTTGACGAATTTTCAGCATTGTTCGTTTGGATCTGTGCACAGCCGCTCATCGCAGCAGCTGCAATCACCAGCCGCGCAATCGTGCAGCAACGTTTCCAACTATTTTTTTTCGCCATTGAAATCACTATCGGAAATCTGCGGTAATCCGGTTATTGTCGTCGATTCGTCCCATCCGGTCGCATGTCCCTTCTTGGGCCGCTTCACGCCCATTTCGATAACGGGCCGCAATCAAAGGCTGAATTCAAGAACGTTTCCGTTAGCAGCCGCCGAAGCAAGAAGGCTTCGTAGCATGACCAGTCGCGAGATGAGATCCGTCCGCTGAACCTCCACAGTATGGGAGTCTCCAGCAGGGGACCAACCGCAAACGAAGCGCACCTTTTCTTCACGCTGCGATTCAAGCGATCGAACCCAAGTCTCTAACTCCAAAGCAATTTGTACGAGAGCCGCAGGCTCAGCCTCATCCTCTTCGAATTGGTCGAACATCGTTCCCAGCGAGTTGTTGATTCGATTCCAGAATCCCGACGCGAAGAGCCACTCCGAGACTGCACCGTCTAGCATGAGGACTGGCTCTGCAGGGCTACCCGCGATAAAGAAGCGCGACGCCTGTAATCGGCGCATGACGCGAAAGGTAATCTCGAAGTCAGCGAAGAACATTGTCGACGATCTGGGCTCCGCCGTCGACCAACCGAAACTGGCCGGACACTGCCTGAAGCGTGGGGCATCGAACCAATCCGCGCTATCGCGTCGCGGGCGGCTGGGTGCAACCCGAGACGGACGAACAGTGTAGTTTTCAACGGACATTCAAGGGTCGCCGTGCACGTGCAGCAGTAATGCGCGTCAGGCACCATTATTCAGGAAAGCAGTTCAATCTCGCGTGCAAGCGCTTCATTTTTTCTAGCGACCCACAGGAAAAGAAGGCCAAGAATCCCAAAGATGACCAAAAAGGTCACGAATTCTGCTGCGACGGGACTTCCCGGTGATTTGGGTTTGATTGCCAATTCCACACCCAGCACGAACGGGAAAACAAACAATATCCTGCTGAACCAGCGCATCTGTTTTCCCGTTGCTCGTAACTTCTGCACTAAAGCACCGTTTTCCAGCGCGAATTGTGCTGGACTCAAACCCCGCGACTTTGCATTTCGCCAACGGAGCGCTCGATGCACTCCAACAAACAAAACTGCGATCGCTAGATATATGTTGTAAGCGTGCATGGTTTGCGATGGATTACGAGATGCCAACTGGGTCGGGTGGTAGCCACGTCGTCGACTATCTGCCCAAGGGTGTCGACTGTCTCAAACTGCCCGCTTAGGGACTGACGAGCTGACCAGCCACGCGAGCTACGTGCGGGTGCGCTCGTCCGGATGTCGGCGCCGGTGCGTCAGATCGGAGGGCCGTGCGAGTCGTCCGTGCAGCAGGTATTTTCCTCCGGCCTGCATGAACAGCACAATGCGCGACCACGCCGTCACAATGAGCAAAGAGGCTACTGTGGCGCGTGCGGCCGATGTATGTGAAGGTATGCTGTTCAGGTTCATCGCGGCTCATTGTTGCTGTGCGTCGTCGAACCCGAGCCGTCCGAGACTGCCGGCGAGTCTTGGGCGCGCTGCGCGCCAGTCAGTCAGCGCCTGCACGTGTTGCTGACCAGCGGTGCCGAATGCCGCTCCTTCACTTTCCTTCCCATTGATACCGTTGCCCTGAAATACTGTCCAGTTCGAGCCTTCCAAGTTTTGACGCCAGTTCGACCCGTGCGGTATCCCACCCGGCCAGCGCCTGGATGCGTCGCTGCTTCGCGTTGGCCAGCGCCGCCTGGGTGTTTAACAGTTCAAGGATGTTTCCGACGCCCGCATCGTAACGATGCTGTGCGGCCTTCCAGGCCTGCTGCGCGATGTCGAGCAGTCTTGCGCTATTCTGTGCATTGGACGTTGCGCCGGTCAGCGCCTGGAAGCTTGTCCACACGTCAAGTGCCACCTGCCGCCTGGCGTCATCAACGCTATCCAGTTGCCGTTCCGCCTGCGCCCGTGCCTGGTCGGTCTGGTAATGCCGCCCGAATCCCTCGAACAGCGGAATGCTCACCTGTATGCCGACATAGGCTTCATGGCCGGTCGCCGGATACGTCGGCAAACCGAGCCCCATACTTTCGGGCTGGTTGTCGCGACTGTATTTGCCCACCAGGCTGATTGAGGGCAGACCCTGCGCGCGCGTCTGCGAAACCTTCGCGAGCGCGGCTTCGTACTGCGCCTGCGCGGCGCGCACGGAAGGATGGGCAGTCTGCACGTCGCGAATCATCTGCGCAACCGGTTCGCTGAACGTCGCATCGGTGCGCGCATCTTCTGTGACGGCCGGCACTTCCAGCGCAACGGATGGATCAAGGTTCATGTCCGATGCGAGCGTGCCAAGGGCGGTCTGCATATCGCTCTCAGCTTTTGTCAGGCTGAATACCGCCTGTTCGTGCTGCGTTTGCGCCTGCAGGGCGTCCGTGACTGGCGCGACGCCCCGCTCGGTACGCGCCTGCGCGGCAACCATGCTCTGGCGCGTCATGCTCTCGACGTCTCTCGCCGCGTCGAGCTCGCCCATTGCCGTCTGTGCGCCAAAGTAATCCTTTGCGACCGTTGCGAATTCTTCCTGCAACGTCGCGTCCTGTGTTGCGCGCGCGGCTTCCAGCAGCGCATTCGCGTTCCTGAGTGTCGCCTCGCGCCCTCCGAAGTCGAACAGCAGCCAGTTCAGTGATACGCCTTCAGAGCGCACCGTCGCGGTGTAATCCGAACCAAGCGCCGGATGATTCTCGATATCGACAACGGAGTTTTCGCGCATGCCCTGCCAGTTTGCGGAAACGGTCGGCAGGTACGCGGCGCGCGCCGCACCGACGCCCGCTGCCTGCGCCTTTACATCGGCCCATGCCTGGCGCGTTTTCGGGTTGCTGCACAGCGATCGCGCGACCGCTTCGGCCAGCCGCAGGGGACGCTCCGGCGCGCCTGTCGGACACCCGTCGGCCGATAGCATTGCGCCCGCAGCGGTTGCCGGAATGTCCTGCTGCGCGCGCAGCACATCAAGCGCATGAGCAGGCACGCATGGCGCCAGCAAGGCGGCGAGGACAGCGGGCCGCATAAGTAGTCTACCGTTCACGCATGCTCTCCTGTGCCGTCTGCAACAGCGGGTCGAGGAAGTAGCCGACCACGCTGCGCCGACCCGTGCGGATATCGGCTGTTACCGCCATCCCGGGCGTGAGTGTGATCCAGCGGTGATCGACGCGGATGCGGTTCGTGTCCAGACGGATGCGAACCGGAAACGTCAGGCCCTGCTTCCGGTCCCTGTCCTGCACGGCGTCGTTCGAGACTTCGGTGATGGTTCCGTCCAGATAGCCGTACCGCGAATAGGGAAACGCTTCGATCTTCACAGCGGCGCGCTGGCCTGGTTCGACAAAACCGATATCCCGGTTCTGCAGGCGCGCCTCAACCTCCAGCGCATCGTCGGGCACGATCTCCATCAGCGTCTGCGCCGTGGTGACGACGCCACCCAGCGTATGCACCGAAAGCTGCTGCACCGTGCCCGCGACAGGTGCGGTGAGGCTCAGGAGCGCCTGGCGCGTTGTCGCCTTCGCCTCATCATCGTGGCTTTGCGCGGCCTGCTGCGTGGCCTTTTCCAGCTCGTCAAGCTGCTCGCGGCGGAATTTCGAGGCGATCGCTTCCAGGTCCGCGCGCTGTTCGGCGACCCCTGCCGCCAGTTCGTTCGCATGTGCGCGCTGGGCCGCCAGTTCGTGCTCCTTGTCAAGCGCGTCCTGTTCCTTGCCGAGCCAGTCGTTGCGTGCGACGTATTTATCGGTCACAAGCGCCTTGTACGCTTCGGCCTGCTGCCGCGCGAGTGGCGCGGTCGCTTCAAGCCTGGCGATTTCGGCGCGCGTGCTCTCGAGTTCCGCCTGGCGCTTCGTGATTTCCGCATTCGCGCTGCTGTACTGGTCGCAATATTCCCGCCATGCGCCTTCGGCCTGTCGCTGGGCGTCCTGCATGCGCGCGTCGGGCGCTCCATCGATATGTGCTACGGCAGGTATCCGGTTATCGCGCTGCGCAGCGAGCAGCGCACCGGCGCGTGCTGCCGCGAGTTGCGCGTCGAGTCGTGAAGAACGGGCCTTGTCGGCGTCCGCTGCAGCCTGTGTCGTGTCGAGCTTCATCAGCAGTTGCCCAGGCGCGACGCGCTGACCGTCGCGCACCGCGATTTCACGTACCACGCCCGTAATGGCGGGCTGGATCGTCTTCACCCGCGCATCGGGAATGAACTGTCCACTGGCCGTGACCACGATATCGAGCCGCCCGAGCAGGCCGATAAGCAGCACGACAACAGCCAGCAGGACGAGAATGCGCATGGCCCAGCGCGGCGCAGGGTGGACCGGCGTTTCAACGAGTTCAAGCTCGGCGGGCAGGAACGCTAGCTGGTCGGCATCGCGTGCGGGGCGCTCAAGCTGCGCGCGTACAGCCCACACGCTCCGCCATACAGCGGCATATCGCCGGAACAGGTCAACGAGCGCCAGAAGTTTCATGGATCGCATGGTCAGCCGTCCTGGAGTGAAACGAGATGTGCGTAATAGCCGCGATGCGCGAGCAACGTGTCGTGATTGCCCTGCTCGACAATGCGCCCGCGATCCATCGCGATGATGCGGTCGGCATGGCGCACGGCAGAGAGGCGGTGCGCGATGATAATGACCGTGCGACCCGCGCAGATTGCCTTCATGTTCTCACGCAGGATGCGCTCGGTTTCAAAGTCGAGCGCGCTGGTTGCCTCGTCGAGAATGAGAATGCGCGGATTGCCCAGCAGCGCGCGCGCTATGGCGAGCCGCTGACGCTGGCCGCCCGAGAGGTTGTTGCCGTGTTCACCGACGAGCGTGTCGTAGCCCTCGGGCAGTTCACAAACAAAATCATGTGCGCCTGCGAGCTGCGCTGCGCGGATCACGATTTCCAGCGGTGCGCCCGGATCGGCGAGAGCAATGTTTTCGCGTACCGACCGGTTAAACAGCACGCTCTCCTGGAGCACAACGCCGACCTGCCTGCGCAGCCATGCGGGGTCGGCCAGCGCCAGGTCCTGCCCGTCAATGCGAACCGTGCCGTGTTCTGGCACGTAGAGCCGTTGCAGCAGCTTCGTCAGCGTGCTTTTGCCCGAGCCGGAGCGGCCGACAATGCCGGTCACCTCGCCCGCGCGGATAGCCAGGGACATGCCGTCGATCACGGGCGGCGCATCGGCGCGATACCGGAACCGCACGTTCTCGAAAGCAATATTTCCCCGAATGGGCGGCAGGGCCTGGCGGCTCTGCGGCAGTTCGTTACGCGTGTTCAGGATATCGCCCAGGCGCTGCATCGAAATCCCGATCTGCTGGAAGTCCTGCCACAGTTGCGCGAGACGCAGGACCGGTGCACTTACACGTTGCGACATCATGTTAAAGGCAACGAGCTCGCCCACGGACAGACGCCCGTCGATCACCAGGCGCGCGCCGAAAAAAAGCGTGGCGAGCGTCACAAGCTTGCCCACAAGCTGGATGGCCTGCTGGCCGAGGTTGCCAAGCTGGCTGACGCGAAACCCCGCGCTCACGTAGGCCGCAAGCTGCGATTCCCAGCGGCGGATGAACTGCGGTTCCACCGCCATCGCCTTCATGGTCTCGACGCCGGAGACGGACTCGACAAGGAAGGCCTGGTTGTCCGCGCCGCGCGCGAATTTCTCATTAAGCCGCGCGCGAAACGCGGGCATCAGGAAGGCAGAGACGGCGGCATAGACAGGCAGCGATGCGACCACGATGAGCGTGAGCCACACGCTGTAGACGCACATGACGGCGAGAAAGACAAAGGAAAAGGCCAGGTCGATAATTGCAGTCAGTGCCTGGCCCGTGAGGAAGTTGCGGATATTTTCGAGTTCGCGCACGCGGGCGACCGTATCGCCCACGCGGCGCGCTCCGAAGTAATTGAGCGGGAGCGCCACCAGATGCCGGAACAGCCGCGCGCCGAGTTCTACATCGATACGGTTGGTCGTGTGCGCAAATACGTAATTTCGCAAGGCGGTCAGCGCCACCTCGAAAACAGAACTCGCGAGCAGCGTGATACACACGACGTTAAGCGTGCTGTAAGTGCGGTTCACGAGCACCTTGTCCATGACGACCTGGAACATCAGCGGCGAAACGAGCCCGAACAGCTGCAGGACCAGTGACACGCCCAGCACTTCGAGCAGCAAACGGCGATAACGGATGATGGCCGGAATGAACCAGGAGAAGTCAAAGCGGGCGAGTTCCCCTGCAATCGATGCGCGCGACGCGAACAGGATCATCGTGCCGCTGCTGCGCGCGAGAATCTCCTTCAGCAGGCGCACGGTGGGCGCGGCAGCGCCAGGTTCCATCACGAGCGCGGTTTTGCCGTCCGTTTTTGCAAGAATGAAATGCCGTCCTTCGCGGTCGAGCACGAGCGCGGGCAGCGGAGTGCGCGAAATACTGGCAGCCCGCAGTGAGACAATGCGGGCTTTCATGCCCAGACGCCGTGCGACGAGCACAAGGTCCGTGGCATCGAAAGCGCCTGCGATGGCGGCGTCGTGGCGTAGCTGGGCCGCATCGGCAGCAATGCCATGAAAGCGTGCGATATCGACGAGCGCGGCAAGGCCCGCGTCTGGCGTGGGGGGTGCTTCGGTTTGCATGCGGGAAAAAGAGGTTACAGAGACAGGCGTATCCGGAGAACCGCGCCGGCCCGGTAAAGTCACCCGGGCGGCACGGCTTCCCGTGAAGCAACCGCGTACGCGGCGGCTACGGGGTAGGCATCAACGGGGGGTAGGCATCAATGGGCGGCGGCCAGCAATGGCTGCGGCTGTTCGGATATCACGCTCGCACCGGTTCCCGCGGACGACTCAGGTGCATAGGCCGCCATTGCCTGGATCAGCTGGTTCACCGCCGTGCTGGATGACGAAGGGGCCGTCGGCGCGCCTCCACCGTACAATGACTGGATACCGGCGAGATCCGTCGCATCGAGTGTGCGGTTCGCCCCGTTCAGCTCGTAGTACATGATCGAGTTCGCATCTGCATTGCTGGCAAGACCCAGGGCGTGACCGATCTCGTGCAGCAGCACCTGTTCGAACTCCGCGTCCGTCCCGGTGTAAGCGAGTTGCCCGTTCGCGTCCGTCGCCAGTGCGGTTTCGCTGGGGGCTTCCAGCCGGATCTCAGCCGATGACAGCACGCCGGCCGTGGCATTGATGCTGGTCATGCCGACCACGCCCGTAGCCGCCGTGTCCAGGTGCGCCAGGCCGACAGAGATATCGGCCTGCGACGGATCGGAGACTTCCACGAACTGCAGACCCGACGCTGCTGCCCACGTGGCAAACGCCTGCTCGACCAGGATTGCCTCGCTGCCAGACATGCCGTCGCTGAAACCGTTGGCGCTGCCGCCGGCACTCCAGGTGATCACGTTGCCGCTCCAGCCGGCTTCTTCGAAGATTGACGCTCCCGTTCCTCCCGACATGGATGAGAGCTGGGCAGCCAGTGCGGCTTCCTGCAACCCGCTGGCAGCAGCCGCAGCGCCTTGCGTCGACCCACCCCCAACCGTCTGGGCTGTCGCTGCCAGGCCAGCGCTGAGTGTCTGGTCGATGATGCTCTGGCTGCCGGCGAGGCCAGCATACTCGATGCCTCCGAAGTCATCGATTTCGCCTCCGAGGTTGTCCATTTCATCGCCGAGACCGGCGAGGCCATTGAGGCCGTAAAGACCATCCATGGTATCGGTGGGCAGGCCGACTTCTGGAGTTGAGAAATCAGTGCCGGTATCCAGCAGGCCGTTGACGTTCCCGGAAGCGGCGTCCGCTACCTTGGTAAATACAGACGGGTCCCTGATCACATCGGGTGTTCCGGACGTAGGTTTCCCCTGAGCATTGATATTGACGTAGTCAGTGACCTGGTCGTTATTGACGACTTCAATCCTGTCTACATAGTGGTTGCTGGGGTCATCGTTAAAGAAAACTTCTCCCGTCATGGCCCCGTCACTGACAGTAGTGATCGCCGTGACCACGCCTTTCGAGGTGTCGTAGAAAAGGGTACCGGTTTGCTGGCCATCGCTGAACGTCGCCTGCGCCGTCACCTGCTGCTGATCATTGAACCAGAAGTATCCGTCCTGCTGCGCCTGTCCATTTACGTTGGCAAAGGTCGCCTCAGTCTGCAGTACGCCACCCTGGTAGCTGAGCTGCGCCGTTTCCACATTCGTTACCGCGTCGTACAACTGCGTTTGTGCAAGCTGGCCGTTCTGGTAAAAGTCCAGCTCCGTGTACACGCCCGTCGCAGGATTGAGGACCTCATTCTCTGTTAGCTGCCCCGTGACCGGGTCGAAATTCTGCCAGCCATCCTGCTGGCCAGCGCTGTTAAACAGCGCCTGACCGACCAGCGCCCCGTCCTGGTAGTTGCGCTGCACCGTTTCCGCATCCGTTGTCGCGTTGTACAACTGTGTTTCGGCAAGCTGGCCGTTCTGGTAAAAGTCCAGCTCCGTCCACACGCCCGTCGCCGGATCCAGGACCTCATTCTCCGTTACCTGTCCTGTGACCGGGTCGAAATTCTGCCAGCCATCCTGCTGGCCAGCGCTGTTAAACAGCGCCTGACTGACCAGCGCCCCGTCCTGATAGTTGCGCTGCACCGTTTCCGCATCCGTGACCGCGTTGTACAACCGCGTTTGTGCAAGCTGGCCGTTCTGGTAAAAGTCCAGCTCCGTGTACACGCCTGTCGCCGGATCCAGGACCTCATTCTCTGTTAGCTGTCCCGTGACCGGGTCGAAGTTCTGCCAGCCATCCTGCTGGCCAGCGCTATTGAACAGCGCCTGACTGACCAGCGCCCCGTCCTGGTAGTAGCGCTGCGCCGTTTCCGCATCCGTGACCGCGTTGTAAAACTGTGTTTCTGCAAGCTGGCCGTTCTGGTAAAAGTCGAGCTCCGTCCACACGCCCGTCGCCGGATCAAGGACCTCATTCTCCGTTAGCTGCCCCGTGACCGGGTCGAAGTTCTGCCAGCCATCCTGCTGGCCCGCGCTGTTAAACAGCGCCTGGCTGACTAGCGCCCCGTCCTGGTAGTAGCGCTGCGCCGTTTCCGCATCCGTGACCGCGTTGTACAACCGCGTTTGTGCAAGCTGGCCGTTCTGATAAAAGTCGAGCTCCGTCCACACGCCCGTCGCCGGATCAAGGACCTCATTCTCCGTTAGCTGCCCCGTGACCGGGTCGAAGTTCTGCCAGCCATCCTGCTGGCCAGCGCTGTTAAACAGCGCCTGGCTGACCAGCGCCCCGTCCTCGTAATTGAGCTGGGCCGTTTCCGCATCCGTTGTCGCGTTGTACAACTGTGTTTCTGCAAGCTGGCCGTTCTGATAAAAGTCGAGCTCCGTCCACACGCCCGTCGCCGGATCAAGGACCTCATTCTCCGTTAGCTGCCCCGTGACCGGGTCGAAGTTCTGCCAGCCATCCTGCTGGCCAGCGCTGTTAAACAGCGCCTGGCTGACCAGCACCCCGTCCTGGTAATTGAGCTGGGCCGTTTCGACGCCGGTTTCGGTATCAAACGTGCGGTCCTCGGTCATCAACCCGGTCGTCGTGTCGTAGACCTTGAAGTCCGTTTCCTGCCCATCGCTGTTAAAGAAGGCTTCGCCCGTCACGTCGCCGTTGCCGTCCAGTTCCCGGATGACAGTGAGCTGCTGGGTAGCCGGGTTCAGTTCCCGGTCCTCTGTGACTTGTCCCGTTGCGGGATTGACCACCTCGTAGTTGACCTGCTGGCCGTTCACGAAATCAGCGTAGGCGGTTTCTACGCCGTTCTGGTAAAGCGCGATGAGCCTGGTCTGGCCCGTCGCAGGATCGAATTCTGTGTCCTGCGTCACCAGTCCCGTCACCGGATCGACCGCGACGTAATCGAGCTGTTTGCCGTTAGCAAAGTCGGCGTAGCCGGTTTCCTGCCCGTTCTGGTAAACAACGGTCTCGTACTGCTGGCCGGTGATCGGATCAAACTTGCGGTCCTGGGTCATCAGCCCGGTCGTCGGGTCGATGACGATATAATCCGTGTGGTTGCCACTGGCGTTGAACACGTTTTCGCCAGTAAGCATGCCGTTGACGTACGAAGCGCCCCGCGTCGTGCTGACAAGGTTACCATCGCCATCAAAGGTCTGTTCGAGGCTGAGCTGTCCATTGCCGGTATAGGTGATGTCATCTGATCCGGTCAGATCGCCATTGGCGTCATAGCTGTCACGGGTATCCGTCAGCACTCCCCCCGTATCCTGCATCGCGTCCGTCTGCACCAACTGCCCGTTGGCGCCGATGACACTGTTCCAGGTTGAGCCTGACGCCACGTCACTCACGCCCATCGTGATCGAGCCATCCGGGAGCACGTCCGTGGTGATGGTCTGGATGGTTTTGCCCGTCTGGCTATTGATTACATTGATCTGCGATGGATTATTCGCATCCGTCTGCAGCAGGTAGTCTCCGCTCTGTATCGAGATTGCCGGCGACGCATTACTACCCGTTCCACTATAGTAATTTCGATAGGCCGGAATTTGTCCCATCGCCGTGGCAACTGCCGCCTCACAGGCTGACTTATAGCCACACGTTGAAATGATGTCGCCAACCACGTTCGGATTGGCGGCCAGCATCTGGGCGATCTGTTGCTGAATGGAGTCATCAGCGTCACCAAACAGCGTCACGTTGCCAAGCGGCATTCCCGCCTGATTCGCCAGATACAGTTGCCCGCCCGGCGCATTAGGATCGGAGGACGCGAGATTTCCGCTTGTGCTCAGGTTGGTGGTCGCCTGAAACATCAACTCGTACGCATTGATTTCGGCACGAGCCTCGCCAAGCAGTGCGTCACCGCTGCCCTGGACGGGACCATTCGGATCCAGATAGTGCCCAAGTTCATGCGCGATAGTTTCGGCAAGGACATAGCCTGGACTCTTCAGCGGGTCAGACGGAAGCACGGAGCTGATTGTGATACCCACGTCCTTGTCCGTAGCCCCATTAACTTTAACCCCTTGTTCAATCAGCTGCCCCGACGACATCTCAATATCATGCTTTTGCAAATATCCACTCAATTCGGATACGAATTGCGGCGACGCATTTACAATCCTGAGAAAATCCTGAAAAGTGCTGCTGTTAGTGCCACCCATCGCAGCAGCCAGACCTGCCAAGCCCGGGTCCGTCGCGGAAATTGCATTTGACATAGCAATCCTCTTTTTAAATTAAATCAGTTTGAAACTGACTGCCTGAAAGTGATATTTTCCATGCAACCGCTGGGTACATAAAGTATTGAAACAGGCGCACGCGATATCAAGCCATCGCTCCAATAGCCTACGGAATAACGATCACCGGTAGGATCCTGGGCAAGAGCAGGGGGCACAGCCCAGTGACTTGAAACTCCCACGACGCCTCGGCCATAAATTCGGCGAACTTCTCGGTCTGTTATGCAGATCACCTCGGTATGAATATGAATCTCGAAACTCAATACCCGCCCATCTCCTTTGATATCTGGACCGATTCCATATCGCGTCGATGACATGGCAAAAAAATGTTCGTCCTTTGCGTCAAAGCGCGCCTTGAAACCAGGTGTATCTGCGCTAATGGCATCAACCGGATCGGTAATTGTCAGATCGAAGAGTTTTACAATTCGCGAGAAATCGTTGATCCACTCGGGGTGATCAATCAGCGAACGCAGCTTGAACCAGAATTCTGTCTGCTTCGGGCCCATGACCAGTTCTTCGGCGACTGCATCCTGTCCCCTGACCTGAACGATCCGGTCGGAAGGCGATTCTTCAGCAGCAAACCCCGAGCGGGTCAAACCGGCGAGCAATAGCAAGGCCGCATAGACGACCAGCTTGATTTTCGAGTAGAGAGATAGACGAATTTTCATGGTCTCGGTTGTTGCAATAACTTTCGGATTTAGGATAAATGCTCGAATTGCGGAGAAGTGATCAAATTGATTCAAAACCCTTCAGCCATTTCCTCGCCTGGATAGTACGTTTTACGAAATCGTCGAAAAACGCGACTACAAAATGAGAGCCAGTTATCTTTTTCGCCTCTCTCTTTTTTAATTAAATCAGTTTGAAACTGACTGCCTGAAAGTGATATTCTCTACACACCCGCTGGGTGCGTAAGACATTGAAATTGGAGCGCGCGATATCAAGCCTTCGCTCCGATAGCCCACCGAGTAAAGAACACCGGTAGGATCCTGGGCAAGAGCAGGAGGCACACCCCAGTGACTTGCGACCCCCACGACGCCTCGGCCATAAATTCGCCGAACTTCTCGGTCTGTTATGCAGATCTCCTCAGTATGAATATCAATCTCGAAACTCAATACCCGCCCGTCTCCTTTGATATCTGGACCGATTCCATATTGCGTCGATGACATGGCAAAAAAATGTTCGTCCTTTGCGTCAAAGCGCGCCTTGAAACCAGGTGTATCTGCGCTAATGACGTCAACCGGATCGGTAATTGTCAGGTCGAAGAGTTTCACAATTCGCGAGAAATCGTTGATCCACTCGGGGTGATCAATCAGCGAACGCAGCTTGAACCAGAATTCTGTCTGCTTCGGGCCCATGACCAGTTCTTCGGCGACTGCATCCTGTCCCCTGACCTGAACGATCCGGTCGGCAGGCGAATCTTCAGCTGCAAACCCCGAGCGGGTCAAACCGGCGAGCAATAGCAAGGCCGCGTAGACGACCAGCTTGACTTGCGAGTAGAGAGATAGACGAATTTTCATGGACTCGGTTGTTGCAATATCTTTCGGATTTCGGATAAATGCTCGAATTGCGGAGAAGTGATCAAATTGATTCAAAACCCTTCAGCCATTTTGCTCGCCTGGATAGTACGTTTTACGAAATCGTCGAAAAGCGCGACTACAAAATAAGAGCCAGCTAACTTTTTCGCCTCGAAACTCAAAATCCAGCAGGGCACAACGTGATCCAGCGACAAAGCCGCGTGACGCCAATTCTACGCGTTCATTCATCGGGTCTGAACCCAATTTTTTTACGAATGTAGGGATTTATATATTGTTTTTTTGCAGATCTTGGGGGAACACCTTGTGAAAAATTTTATTTTATTATTTTGTATTAGCCGATGCATTGCACAGGGAACGAGCTCGCTCAACGCCCAGTGGCGCCTGGCGACCCCTGATGAGCTACAAGGGCAAGATGGAGACGAAAGCTCTCCGTATGGAGCGAGAACTTTGTAACGACCGAACGGCCAGTTTTTCCACTTTCGCTCTGATCTTTACCCTGCAGACGACACAACAGACACAACAAGGCAAACCAGGGACGTGAGAAGGACGGCTTGATAGCATTGTTTGTTAGCGTGATTGTGGTTGCGCGGCAGGACCTGCGGATTTAATAGGAAATGAGAAAGAACACCTGCCAGACCAAGGGACCTTCCTGTTCATGGCTCCATTTATATGAACGCCCCCGTTTGCAAGGGATTTCGAGTTTCGACGTGACAGATGCTCGCGTTCTGCGCCTTGCTCGCATTTGGATCCGAAACGTATTTTCCATTGTAGGAAAGAAACGTCGCTTGAACTAGTTGTCCGGCTTTGTTCGTAACGTAAAAAGTGTCAGCCATTTTTTCCTCGCCTGGATATTACGTTTTGTTCGAGATCATCGTAAAACGTGACTACATAAAAAGAGTCAGTTACTTTCTCCGCTTCGAAACCCACATTCCCAAATGGCACAATATGGTCCAATGACAACGCCGCGTGACGCCACCCTTCATCTCTTAAATTATCACTTCGCGCGATTTGGCCACTTGAATCATAAATGACAGCGCGCGTAAATCCATATCGCCACCACTCGTCATCCTTGGAGCACACAGACAGATGAGAATTCTTATCGACGGCAACCCCATATTTTTCGCACTGAGCGTATGGGGGTAGTCGAGCGGCGATAAATACGCGATCGACAATGTTGCACCTAAGATTTATCCAAAGGAGAAATGTCCATGCGATGGCAAAGGTGGTGATTATGCCAAATCCAGTTATTTTCCACCGCATTCCCCTGTTTTTTAAACAACTGAAAATCAAAAAAAGCAAGCAAATGAAAATGATTGCTTTCGAAATGGCAAATAAAAATGGATGAAACTGAATCCAGGATAACAGCAGCAGCAACATCAAAAGCTGCACTCCAAGCCATGCCTTTTTTCTCATCTTGAATCCATTCAATCTGATGGCAACGCAGTCAGTGCGACTAGCATTTCGCGTTTTCTGTTGATCACAAAGCCGGAATGTTTCCATCAGAAAGCGTATCGGCTTTTTGGACTTGTCCATGCCTGCCTCGTTATGTAATCAACTAGGCAGATTGAACACGCCCGGTTGGCAACATAGGCTAACCATTTTACCTGTTGACGTATCAGGTTTAACCTATATTTTTTTTCAAATGTAAGGGTTTATATATTGTCTTTTGCAGATCTTGGCGCAACGCGCTGCGAAAAATTTTATTTTATTATTTGTCATTATTCGATGCGTTGCGTAGGAGATAAGCTCACTCAACTCGTCGACGTGGACACGCTGTGTCCACATGACCTGACTGCAGCTCGCGTTGCTCCACATTGCTGCGATCGTCGTGGAGGGATCGCAGCAATGTGCGCACTCGTACACCCCTGCGCACATCTCTGGCGGCTGGCGGGCCCGGCTTGCGCCAGACCGTAAGGAATGAGGAAACGATCGCGTCCCAGCCACAACAACGCCCTATAGCCGACGCTGACCGGCCTGTCACCTAGCTGCCGAAAGCGGCCGCGGTGGATTCCGGCAGACTGAGGCAGTTGGCATTTCTCTGGCAGGCTTTGTCGCGCGTGGCTCGCAAGGAGCCCTTGCCAAAGCCACGTCACGGCCTGCAGCGACGGTCGAGCAGGCTCGATCGCCTTGAAATGACCGGCATGTGCCGGATGATGAACCGCGGATGCGTGACTACCCTGCTTACCTCTGCGGTTCACGCGGTTTCATCGAGACGCCATATCTGTCCCAAACCGGCCGCATCACATAGCAACGCCCAGGCCGAATAGGGAATCGGGGTATCGCCGCTGATCCACTTGCGCACCGTCCGCCCGTCGCTCTTCGCGGACAGCCCCAAAATGCCCCTGCGGCACGCCCGCTGAAGCAGTGCCGCGTAGTACCTGCTCTATCTCCGTCCCTCCCGCAACGCATGGGAAACGCAGCAGTTGGCAGGGGGAAACGAACGGACTCAGGTTGTGCAACGAACGTCTGTTGAGAGCAGCACCCCGGCATTTCCTGAGCAGAGAGACGAACGCATCGCGCATGCGCTCGGCGGCGGTACTGCAGACAGGAGCAAGCATTTCGCTACCCCGCTTCTACGACGACCAATACGTTGCGCGATACGTGGGGGCGACACCCACGCCCCTGCCTACCAGTTACCAGCGCAGGTCAGCGAGCCCCCCCGAACAGCGAGACCCAGCTTGTCAGCAGCCAAGATCACTGGTCGGCAAAATTGATCCTGAAGATTTGCGCTCCAAAGCCCCGCGTACCGGCATAAACGTTACCGTTGCGGTCAGTGACAAGCGAGGTAATGAAGTCCGTCGTGTTCGTGAACGGATACGACGCGACGCTACCACCGCTGGTAATACGGATGATAGCTTGGTAGCCAGCGGTGTAGATGTTTCCCGACTTGTCGATGGCGATCGCACCTGTCGCTGGCAGCTGGCTGGCGATCGTCGTGACTGTGCCGTCGGGGGCAATTTTTCGAACGGCATCGGCACTTCTTACATACAGATTGTCGTTACTGTCGATTGCAAGATCGGGCATCTGGTCGAGTGTGAATGTTGCGGCAGTGCCTGGCCCATCCTGATTGCCGCTGGCGCCACTGCCTGCAAAAATCGCCCAGGTATTGCTATCGACGTTAAACTTCACGATACGGTTGCTTACCGCGTCCGCGAGAAACAAAGCGCCTCTGCTGTCCATTACAAGGCCGCCGAAGCCGTCTGACGTATTGGTGCTTGAACTTTCCCAGTTCGTGAACAATTGCTGGTACGCGCCAGATGCCGAGAACTTTTGCAATAACGCTCGCCATACAACTGACGGGGTTGCAATTCCTGACGCGTTTCCCGATCCATAAAAGGCGCCAGACGGGTCGATTGCAACGCCGTCCCAAAAGCCTTGAGTCGTCAATGTGGTGACCACCCCTGCCTGCGTGACCTTCCGAAGACTCCCTCTATCAGACAGGATAACGTCGTTGGACGAATCCATTGCGAGATGGCCACCGCCCCACAAAATGGCGGCCGCTCCCGTCCCGTCGGCAGGATACAGGTTTGTGGTGGCGGAACCGGCGAGGCTGGTGACCGACAACGCGGACGTCGAAAGACCATTACCGGATGCATACCCGGTTGTGACGATATCATTCGCCGGGCCTGTTGCACCGGCGGGTACTCTAACAACTGCGCCCGGCTGTGTAATGACGGTATCTGATGACCCGCTTACAGTAATGATCGTGCCGTTCGGCGCAGTAATGGTAGTCCCGGCAGGTACATTCACCGAGCTATTTGCCATCATGGTCATGCTGGAACCTGCCGCCAGGCCAGTCGGAGACGTCGAACTTGAGTTGCCAGATCCCCCTCCACAAGCAGTTAAGAGAACGGTGCCCCAAACCACAAGAACTGCACGTACAAAAATTCGCATGTATTGTTCCCTTCCTTGTAATTCTGGACTCGGCGCCGAGCACTCGCCTCTGGCCGCCGAAGCCTACGTCAATTTACCCCTGGGGCGCGAGCTTAACAGCCTGCCAAGCCGCGCTATCTTGAATAGCTGTGGCATTCACAAGATGTCACCAAATATCATGACTTTAAAACGGGACGTCCCAGTAACGGTGTACTGGCGCGCCACTTAGAGGCATATTGTCTTGAGCGGATGAAATATCGACCTTGCTCCTGTTTCACGGACCTCATAGCTGAAGCGATCAGGCCGCTTACCTTCGCTGAGCGGCGGCCCAGTTCTTCTCGAACGTTATGGGGCTAACGTAGTTCAATGTCGAATGAAGGCGGCGGCCATTGTAAAAACCAAGCCAGTCGATGATTTCATTCATCGCAGTACGCCGCATCGCGAAGTGCCGATCATGCAGCCGAGCGACGTTGAGCGAATCCCAGAGTCTTTCGGTCGGCGCATCATCCCAACGAGCGCCACGCCGGCTCATTGATGAAAGCATGTGGCACGCTTTGAGCCTGTCCTGGTAAACTCCACTGCAATATTGCTGCCACGGTCGCTATGCACAATCACGCCGGCTTTGGGGCGACGCCGGAACCATGCCATGCGCAGCGCGTCTGTAACTGGATCTCCCTTTGCGTGCGACTGCATCGACCAGCCCATCACCTGCCGGCTGAAGAGGTCGATTATGACGGCCGGATACAGCCAGCCTTTGGCCCTCGCCACGTACGTGATGTTGCTCGTCCAGATCTGATTCGGCGCTGTCGCGGTGAAGTTGCGCTCCAACAGGTTTGGCGCGACCGGCACGTTGTGGTTCGAGTCTGTCGTGCGCGGTGGCCAACAAGCTGGCCCGAATCACATGCGGAGCTTTAACGCAGGACCTATGGCCTTGCCGGCCTGAACCTTTCGAAAAGACCCATCAACACCTCGGCTTCTTCGACGCCTGACACTGATGAACCGGAACGGCACACCGGCCTGCGGCAAAACCCGGAAAGTGATGAGGTTCACGAAGCCGCACGACTTTATGGGGGCTGCAGGCGCGAACTTCATCATGGCGCGGGGCTCAGCCCCAACCAACGACGCCGGATAGATTCGAGCGAGCCAACCCCTCCTTAAGCACATGGGGTTGCAAATCTGGGGCGGACCATAGATTTACTTCGAAGTACGCTCCTCGACCGGCTGCTTCATCACGTACACGTCCTGCCGATCTCCGGCGACTCGTACAGGCTGAAGGTAAACCGTCGGGCCGGCATGATTAACCGCGTCCCACGGCAGCACCTAAACGACGCGGACGACGTCAAAGGCAAACCCCGTTCGAAGGAGGTGCCGCTTAACTAATACCAGATGCCCGGACGAGCAATGCCACCTGCCCGACAGGGAGCAATTGCTCCCCCCGCACCTGCCAGCCCTACCGCTGTCCCGCATCCGGCTCCGAGCATGATGCATCCGCAGCAAACTCATCGTCGCTGCCGCGCCCTGTCGGGAGTGAATGACAGCCAGAGCCACATTTTTTCCAGGGAGAGAGATCGAGCGCGACGCTGGCCGGCAGCGGCAACAACATCTCCATCGTACGCCGTGGGCGTTTTGCGGTCTTTCGTGTCATGCTGTCGGGAAGAACGCAATCTTCGGAAAACCCCGTTATCAGGTCCTTCAGAACTGCGCTGTTATCTGGAAGCCCAGCGTTACGCTCGGCGCGGGAAAGCCGGGCGGCGCATAGATTGGCGTAGCCGCGAATACGTCGTAGCTGTACGTGCCCAGACGCGACGGCACCAAACCCTTCAGGCCGATGGCCGCACCCGCGAGCTGCGTGCCTGCGAGATTCGCCGCAGATGGTCCCCACAGGTGGCCATAGTCGACCCCTGCATAGAGCACCCGCCCCATTTGTCCGATCGGATACTGGAGTTCGTTGCGCCAGTAGAAGCCTTTTTCCGCCGCCAGCATCGTCTCGCCGCTGAACCCGCGCACGGTGTAGCGGCTGCCGATGGTCAGGTCGTCGATATAATTCAGCTCGTCGTTGGTGAACTGTCCGTGCAGGGTGGCGACATAACGCAACGGCTGACCGGCCACTGCGAACGGCACCGAGAAATTCGCGTCGAGCGTTGCCATCTTGAAGCGGTAGGTCGGCCCACCTGATGTATCGGACTGGGCACCGAGCCCGCCGATACCCTGCCGGTAAGCGAGCGTGCCGTCGAACTGCGCCGCGCCGAAGTAGTGCCGGTTGGTCAGCCCCGCCTCGATGAACGTGTTGTTGCGGTGCTGTAGTGGAATCTCGGTGCCTTCGATAAAGCTCGCGCCGAACCGCTTGACCAGCTGGAACTCGACGCCCGACACATCGTTCTGGCTACGATATACGACGCGCTCAAGTTTGAAGCCCGCCGTCTGCGCATTGCCGCTCGCTACGAAAATCTGGCTGGCCTGCGCAACCTGCTGGTAATAGGTGTTCGTGTAGCCGAACAGCGTGCCGGTCCAGTAACCCCACGGCACCGCATACGAGGCATTCCAGCCGTGCGTGCCAAGATCATGATTGCCGAACTGCAAATCCTGGTTGTAGGCCGCCGAAAAGACATCGTTCAGGCCGAGCGGGTTGTACAGCCAAGCGACACATTACCAATGTAGCGGCCCGTTGCATCCGTACCCGAGTTGTCTGTAGAGACGACGAGCGACCAAGGCTTTGTACGATTGACGGTCACAACGACATCGCTCTCGCCTGGCGACGTACCGGGCACAATCTGCATCGTCGCATCCTGGTTCGGTACGCGCTTCATCTGCTCCAGACCCTGCTCGAGGTCGCGTAGCTGGAGCACGTCGCCGTCGCGAGCTGGGAAGGCGGTTTTCAGCGTGCGCCGTGTGCTGGCGTCGCCAACCTTCACATTGCGGATCACGCCCGGTATGAGCGTGAATTTCATCGCCCCTTTCGAGAGGTCCTGGGTCGGCACGAGTGCACGTGTCGTGATGTAGCCGTGGCTCAGAATGACGCCTTGCAGGCCCTTCGCCAGCAGGTCAACACCCTGCTTGCCAACACATTGGCCCTCATAATGGTGCAGCCAGTCATGCAGGAATGCGAACGAATCGAGCGGTAACGCCGATGCACCCTTCACACGAACAACTTCAGGCAGCCTATCGGGCACCTCGACCGTGAACGAATCGATACGAAAGCACGGCGTCTCGTCGGGCAGCACTGGGTACTCCCCGACGACAGGGGCAGTCGAGCGTACAACGGGTGCGGCGACAGTCGCCGCGCGCTGCTGCGCGTCGCGCCGCTGCTCGATCTGCTGTTGCTGTTCTTCGTTGGTACGGGCCGCCGCTGCTACATCGGGCGGGGTCTGCTGCGCTTGAGCGAGAGATACCAAGACTGTGAGCGGCGCGGCCGCCAGCCTCTTTCGAATTTTCATGTGTGAACGTTTGATGAGGGTGTGAGCGAACGACCACACCCTGTGATTTTTGTTGTTATTTCCATCGAAAGGCGCCAACAAATTTAGCTAACTTGATACGTTAGATCGAATCCAGAACCCTGAATTATCTCGCGAGCTTTTCCGATGAAGCGCAGTGCTTCTGACGATGGTTCATATTTCATCGCGATTTCGATTTCGCACCGACATCCTTTCGAGTCCGGGTAGTGCTGTTGCAATTCCCCCCCCTCTAGAAAGCAAAGATAACTGTTTATTTTTTCCTGTAGGAGAAGCAGATGCTCTTCTACAGGATTGGTCCATTCGAGATGATCGGCAATGACTAAACGTGCAAGTCCCTTCTTCGGATCAACGCCGATAATATCGACCACGTTTTCGTCAAGAATTGACATGACTTTTCCTGTTCAGTTCGATGAAGTCCGAACGAATTCAATTCCGGTACATCATCCAGACTTCAATGTCGAAAGAAGCCGGGTGGCGCTAGGCTCGTTCAGGTCGGGCATTTCTTCGATCTGAAAAATCATTCCGACTCTAGCAATTGTGGATCTTCCCAAGCGTCCTCGTACTGCTCCGTAATAAGAAAGCGCCACCCAGGCGGCAAGCCAAGGTAAGGAATAACCAATGGAGCCCATTCTTTCAGATGAATCCCATGAAGCGGCACGAAGAAATCTTCTGCATGCGAAAACTCGTCGCCTGCCCATAGATACCACCCACACACATCATTTCCAGGCTGGAGGCGTAAGCCGTTTAGAGGCCGCAATCCATCCTGCACGTTTCTCGCGACCCCCACCTTCAAACTCAAATCGCAACCGAAGAAGTCGGCGCCGAAACGCATACATACATCGCGTTGTACATTCACTTTCATCACCTAGGAAAGCTTGAAATTGCTAACCGTGGCAAAGGGAATAAAGCTTTGACCTCAATGCGTCGAACTCGTTGTTTTCCTTCGTCAGCGGCTGACCAGCCCTATAAATGACAATGTCATTTAACGATCCCATACCCCCAAACGTGGTTAGGATTTTGGAAACAGCACTATCTGGATCACACTCTATTTCGATGCCAAACTTATCGAGAGATTGCGCCCAATCCTCAACGCCTCCAATTCGGAGGAGTTCGGACATCCTTGCCAACGTGAGCTTTATATCTTGCGTCTTGATCATTTCAACGGACTCGAATTGATAACTTTCACACCGTTAATCGTCCACGGCTTGAGAACAACTACCTGCTGCGTTCCTCCAACATAGAACCCACCTTGCGAACCGACTTGCCCAACATATACCTGAGTACCAGCAGGAATATTAACCGCAAACGACGTGTCGATTGGCGAAGTTGCGCCACCGGGCCAAACCGGCAGGACTGCTTTGTCAATTCTTGTCTGTACTACGCCTGAGGGTGGCGTTACGTCAAAGAACTGACCAAGAGGCTTGTCTGCGGTGCCCGCACGGTACAAAACCGTGTCATTTTGCAGTTGGACGACACTGTAGTTGCCGCCAGCGAAGGTTTCTGCGATTGCTGGATCTAACGAACCAGGGCTCACCGCAGTGTATGAACCCAGTACGTTGCCCGAAGTCGAACCGCTTGTAACCGTATCTTGAGCAACAGCACTACCAATCGCTCGTTCCGCCGCGTTTGCTGCTGACGTAATAGCTTTGCCCTCTCCTAGGGTCAAGACTCCTAGCGCGGCGTCACCGATCGATCCAACGGCTAGCGCGGCACCCATGCCGTAATTGTGAGCAAACAATAGAGTTCGACACAAGGTTACGTTCAGAATCAGACACTTGGCGGCGCGCTTGGTAGTGCCTCTTCGAAATTGAGTTCGACACAACCCCCTCGCCGATCAACTGGCACAGGTCTCTTGCGACAAAATAGTTTGACACAGATTGCGACGCCAGGCAGGAGGCAACCCGGCGCGTGGGATACGCTGTCGGAGGTCAACCGTTGGAAATCCCGTTGCGTTGCAATACGCCAAGATCCCAGCGGCAGCTGGCATGTAGCGGGAGAGTGGACGCCGTTTGGTCCTGGTCATCGCCTAAATATTCTCCCGTCGTTGCAATGGGAGAATCGTCCGCCATCGGCGCCAGTGACCTAGATCAGGCTGCGAAACTCATTCAGGTCCAACTGACGGCAGATATCGACGGTTCTTGACGTTCGGCGGTTGAACGTTGGTCTCCGCCCGAGAATCCTTATTGTCGAGAGCGTGTATGTCGCCCACTCGTCCTTTACTTCGTCAGGCGAACCACGTACAGCCCCGCCTGGTTCGGAGAGCCGGCGACGCTGTAATTCGGGCTGACGGCCATCAGCGGTCCTGGAACTGTCGGAGAGTAGGTCACGCTCGCAGGCGTAACGGTCGCCAGTTCAAGTGCGGGAGTGCCCGTCACCGTCTGCGTTGTCGAGAAATTGAACGTCAGCATCCGGCTGTCCATCTGCGTGATATCGCCAGAGCCGCCTTCCGTGATTTCGTAGGCGAAGGGCGTCGTGATGCCAGCGGGCACCGGGTCCGGTTTTCCCAGGCAGAGCGTCAAGGCGCGCGTGACCCCACCCGTGGGGGCATTGAATTTCAGGGTTGCGATATTGTCATTGGAGACCATCGTCATCGCCGTGCCTGCAGCGGTACCCAGAGCGATATCGAGGCGACTGTAGTTGACCGGACAGTTGAACGTGGTCGATTGCGGCGATGACGCCGCGTCAGGCGCAGAGGCCGCACCTGGTGAGGATGCGCCCGCGGCGGCCGACGAATCCGCTCCTGATGCTCCGCCACCGCCGCTGCCTCCACCACACGCGGCCAGCAGAACGGCGGTGCCAATCAGACCCATCGAAAATTTTCGGCTCGTCAACATTGTTAGCTCCTTATGGTCAGTGAATCGCACATCAGAATTGTCCCGTCACCTGAAAGCCCAGCGTCACGCTCGGCGCGGGAAAACCGTGCGGCGCGTAGACCGGCGTACCGGCAAACACGTCATAGCTAAATGCCCCCAGGCGCGAGGGCACGGAACCCTTGAAGCCCAGGACCGCGCCCGCGAGCTGTGTCCCGGCAAGAAACGCGGTAGATGGGCCCCAGAGGTGGCCGTAGTCGAGGCCCGCATAAAGCATCTGGCCCGTCTGGCCAATCGGATACTGGAGTTCGTTGCGCAAGTAGAAGCCCTTCTCTGCGGCCAGCATCGTTTCACCGCTGAAACCCCGCACCGTGTAACGGCTGCCGATGGTCAGGTCATCGATATAGTTCAGTTCGTCGTTGGTGAACTGCCCGTGCAGCGTGCCCACATAGCGCAGCGTCTTCCCGGCCACGGCGAACGGTACCGAGAGATTAGCGTCGAGCGTCGCCATGTGGAAATAGTACGTAGGCCCACTCGCTGTATTCGGCATCGCCCCGAGCCAGCCGATACCCTGACGATAAGCGAGCGTGCCGTCGAACTGGGCTGCGCCGAAGTAATGGCGATTGGTCAGCCCGGCCTCGATGAACGTGTTGTCGCGCTTTTGCTGCGGGATTTCGGTGTCGTCGATGAAGCTCGCGCCAAAGCGCTTGATTAGCTGAAACTCGACGCCCGAAACATCGTTCTGGCTACGACGAATGACGCGCTCCAGCTTCAGACCCGCTGTCTGCGCGTTTCCGCTCGAAACAAACGTCTGGTTGACCCCAGCAATCTGCTGGTAATACGTGTTTGTGTAGCCGAAAAGGGTGCCTGTCCAGTAGCCCCACGGCACCGCATACGAGGCATTCCAGCCGTGTGTACCGAGGTCGTGGTTGCCGAACTGCAAATCCTGGTTGTAACCGCCCGAAAGCACGTCATTGATGCCCAGGAGGTTATAGAGCGCGAGCGACACGTTGCCGATGTAACGGCCCGTCGCGTCAGCGCCCGAGTTATCCGCTGAGACGACGAGCGACCATGGCTTCGTGCGCTTGACGGTGACGACGACATCACTCTGGCCGGGTTCGGTACCGGGCACAATCTCCATCGAGGCGTCCTGGTTCGGGACGCGCTTCATCTGCTCCAGTCCCTGCTCAAGGTCGCGCAACTGGAGGATGTCGCCGTCGCGAGCCGGAAAGGCGGTTTTCAGCGTGCCCCGTGTACTGGCGTCGGCAAACTTCAGGTTGCGGATCACGCCCGGTATAAGCGTGAATTTCATCGCCCCTTTCGAGAGGTCCTGGGTCGGCACGAGTACACGCGTCGTGATGTAGCCGTGGCTTAGGATGACGCCTTGCAAGCCCTTCGCCAGTTGGTCAACGCCCTGCTTGCCAACACATTGCCCCTCATAATGGCGCAGCCAGTCATGCAGGAATGCGAACGGATCGAGCGGCAACGCCGACGCACCCTTTACACGAACAACTTCAGGGAGCGTATCGGGAACCTCGACCGTGAACGTGTCGATGCGAAAGCACGGCGTCTCGACGGGCAGCACGGGGTACTCCCCGACGGCAGGGGCGGTCGAGCGTACAACGGGAGCGGCGACTGTCGCCGCACGCTGCTGCGCGTCGCGTCGCTGCTCGACCTGCTGTTGCTGTTCGGCGTTGGTACGCGCCGCAGCATCGGGGGCTGTTTGCGCGGGCACATCAAACGAAATCAGGGATGCTAACGAGACGGCTGTTAGCTTCAATCGGTGGTGCATTCTTTGTTCTCGTTTTCTTGTTGTCTGTCCTACAGTCCGGGCCTGGGTGAAATATGGCCAGGAGTCCACACCCATTCCGTACCGCTCCATTTCCAGAAGCCAATAACCCAAAATGCATTGGAGTTAGGTGGCAGCACGGGCTGCATTTCAGGTTTCGGCGGCGGCATGGGGGGCGCACCGGGAGGCACGTTTTGGCATCCGGCCAGCAGCATGACGGATGCAAATAGAATTCTTCGCTTTGGGCTACTCGGCATTGTTACCCTTGGTTTGCTTAATAGTTGCCTGATACCACTCCTGCGATTCCCAATCTTCCAAGGCCGAAATGAATTGGGCCTCAGCTTCCGCAAGAGGAGAACCCGGCGCATAGAACGGATTGTCTTTTCCGAGGGCCTGGCGGTATCTGTAGCGCTGCGGTGGTTGTACGTTACCCGCCTCAATTTCATCAAAGAGAGGGGTTAGCCACCGCAGCAACAATTGCACATCCGTATCGGCCCAATCACGTCCACCAAGTAACGCGCGAAATACTCTTGCCGTGTCTTTTAGTTTCCCGATCTCGCTCACAATCAATCATATTTCGGCAGATATTCCTTATATCCAAAAAACTCGTCCATCAATTGAAGATTAAATTCGATGGACCATGTATCTGCCTCAATCTTGAATCTTCTATAATCTTCGTAGGACCAAAAATCCGCAGGGCCGAAGTAGTGCGGGCCGATACCCAACTGAATGCTCGTCAAGTAAGCACCTCGATCCTCTCCGATAGAGATTTTCAGAACATGCTTCTTATCCAGCAGGAAATGAGAGGCAAGCGCACCCCTGTCTTCCGACCAGAGGAAGTGCTTGATACTTCTATTACCAGTTTTTCGATAATAGGCGCGAACCGTATCGTCCAGTAATTTCCTGCCTTCCAAATCATTTTTTAGTTGCATAATAAAGACCTCCTTCACCTTGTTTAAATGAATAACCCTTGCTTTGCAGGTATTGGACTTCCATTTCGGTGTATGAGCTTGCTCTAGCTGCTGTCGGATCTATAGTAAATGCAAAACTCTTACCTTCAGCAATTTGCTGATCGAGGAACGCTTGATTGATATTCCACATATTCTGAGCACCGAGTTGGCTCTGCACTGAACTCCAGTCTGACATTGAAAAATACGTCGCACCTTGCGCTTGAGCCACGGCGTCATATGAGCTCGCGCTTCCTGCAACGTATGGGCCCAAAATCACTTCCGACGACGACGCGTTGTGCGTCGAACTGAGCGCAGCCTGATTGTATGCCTGCGTCAGTAGTTCAGGAGAAGCACCATCACGATAGAAATTGTTTATCTGTGCCGCGAGCGCTTCGGCATTGCTCGTTGCCGCAGCCTGATTTGCCAGCGCCGTACTTCCAGCCGCAGTGCCCAGACTCAGGCCTGCGTAAGCGAGCGCCGCTGACCCTGGACTCAACCCGAGTGACTGAAGCGCCTGTTCACCATATGTTGGCGTCAGAATCCCGGTTGTCGCCTCCGTAAAGCCCGCTTTCGAGTAGTCCAGAGCGGTCACCGCACCCGTAACGGCAACACCGCACGCTACGCCAGTCTCACAACCTGCTGCTACCAGTGCTGCTGCGCCTGCGGCTCCCAGAACGCCCTGTACCGCACCGTTCACTCGGTTCATCGTCTGCGATTTGCTATACGCATCGACAAGCGCATCGCCAAATGTATCGTAGCCGTCGAATGCTCCAGCCGCCTTGAGTTGGGCCTGCTCCGCCGTAAACTTCTCGCCGTCATCTTGCATTTGTTGCAAGGTGGCCGCCTGCGGGTCGCTAGACGGCACGCCATCGGCGCAATGGACCAGCGCGCATTCGGCTGCGGCGAGCTTGTATTGCTCTTCCGGCGTTTGTCCTGCCTGCGACTGCTTGAGCTTCTGGGCCTCACTTTGATCCAGTTCACGATTGAACACTTCGTTGTTCGACGCCGAACCTGCACCCGCAATCGCGCCCGACGATCCGCCGCCTGCCAGTGCACCTCCAGCCGCACCGCCTGCCGCAGAGACAACCTGATTAAGTGCATTGCGCAAAGCGGTTTGATCTTCGACTGGCACCAGCGCAACAGCCTGCTCGATGATCGGCTGCGCCAGCGACTGCAACGCGTCACCCGCGAGCGAACCGCCCACCGCACCTGCGATGTTGCCGCCTCCCAGCGCTGCGCCGATAGCAGCGACCGCCGCATGCATCGCATCGCGCGCAGCGCCGCCCTCGGCAAAGGCCGGATTGTTGTTCTCAAGCTGGTCCGCAATCTGGCCAGCCGCATAGGTTGCAGTCTTGCCAAACGCCTGAGCGAACGCGAGGTTGTTCTGAACCTGTTGCAGGTTGAACGTGTTCTGCACGGTCTGGTTTGCATTGGCCGTGTCACGCGACAGGCCCGCCGTGCTGTCCGTACCGCTCTGCTGGTCGGACTTCACCGTAATCGTGCCCGGGCTCACCGCTGCATGCGTCGTACCACTTGCGCTGTCGCTGGTCTGCGCAAAGCTCGGCCCACCCGAGAGCGAGAACCCTTGCGTCGAGCCGGAATACGACATCGTATTCTGAACGTCGGTAAAACCAAGGCTTCCCGTCGTCAGGCTGTTGTTCGCGGCAGGGGCCGCGCTCGCAATCTCGGCGCCGTTAAGCTGCGTATGACCCGCCACGTTCACGTCGAAGCCACCAGTGCCAGCCACGATCCCTGTCTGCTGGTTCACGGACGCATAGTTGCTGTCGATGCCGGTATGACTGATCGAGGCATCCACGTTGCTGCCGTAGCCAAAGGTCAGCGTACCGCTCGCACCGCTACTGTGCTGGTTGCTGCTGTAGGTCGAGGTATCCTGGAGACTCGTCATCGTCAGGTTGCCGCCAACGTCCACCTTGGCCGTGTTGCCTGAAAGCTGCGCGCCTGCAAGCGTCGTATCGCCACCGGATTTCATCGTGAGCGTGTCGCCCGCCGCGATGGTTGTATTGTCCTGGGTCACGCTGCTGCCGTTACCCTGGCCGTGCGAGTTCTGCCCGTTGGCGAAGACGCTGATTCCGGTGCTCTTGCCTACGCCGATCCCAACACCCGCATTCCAGCCGCTCGAACTGTTCGAACTGGTGTCTGTTTCGGTGCTCTGCGCGCTTTGCAGCGTGATCGCATTGTTCGCATCCAGCGTGACGTTTTTCCCGGTCACGGTTGCGCCGGTCATGGTGATGTCACCCGTGCCCGCCTGCGCGTTGCCGTTTGCGTCTGGTGCGCCGGTGGCCGTCACGGTCACGTTGCCGTTACCGATGATCGAGGAGCCTTTCGCGGTCGTAATCGACGTGCTGGAATTGCTGCTGCTGTGGCTCGACCCGACGCTGATCTGCAACTGGACGCCTTGCGTCGCTGCGCTGGCGTCACCGTTCGCGAGGCCGCTGGCTGCATTGCCGATAGCGCCGCGATTCTGGTAGGCCATTTCGGCCGCCGCCACACCCTGTACCGCTGTGAGGCGCGAATCACCCGACTGGACGCCCTGGCGCACGGTAGACGCCATCTGCTGGCCGAGGCTCAGGAGGCCACCGCCGAGGCCAACGCTCAGGCCCGACTGGCTGGTCTGCTGCGTCTGGTTGTCCTTGTAGGTGTCGTAGGCAGCATTGACGGCGACGTTCTGGCCGGTCAGCGCCACATCACCGCCCGCAACGACCTCGCTACCGGAAATGCCAACATTGTGTCCTGCCGTAATCGAAACGTTGCCGGTCGATGAACCGATTACGCTGGCGTTGTTCGTAACGGACGATTGCTGGTCCGTGGTTGCGGTCTGCCGGGTACCAACCGTGACGCTCAGGCCGCTTGCCCCCAGGCCCGAATCCTTCTCCTGGTAGCTGCTCGACGACTGCATGGTGTCCTGCGACGTGGTGATATTCACATCGTGCGCAGCGCTCAATGCCACGTCATTCGTGCCGACGATAGCGCTGCCTGCGACGTTGATATCCTTTCCGCTTGAGATTGCCACGCTATCGGCAGAGATCAGGCTGCCCTGTGAAATCGTCGTGGTCGTATCGCTCGAACTCGAAACTTCCTTGCCGCTCACCACATTGCTGTGACTGTGCTGCTCCTGCGAATTGTCGACACGCGTTTCAGTGGCTGCACCGATGTTGACATTGTTCGTTGCCGCAAGCGTCGCGGCCCCCTGGGCGAGGCTGATCGTGCTACCGGCGACATTGATATCGTTGCCAGAGGCCACGATCAGCGAGTTACCGGCCTTAAGCGTCGTCGCAGTCAATGTATCGTCGGAGGTGTGCATCGACGCCGAATAGCTGCCGTGATGATCGCTACCCGCGCTGCTGCTATCGACGGTGGAAGTGGTGGTGGCGGCCTGGAGCGTCACGTCACCCTTCGCCGCAACGATACCGCCTCCAGCGAGGTTAATATTCGCACCGGTCGCGGTCAGGTTGCCGCCGACACCGATCTGCGAAATGCCACCGACGTTCACCGAACTGCCAGTCGCGCTATTGATGTTCGTATCCGACACGCCGTTCGCGCCATGGACCACTTTCTGCTCGCCGGTCTGCACGGTGCCGATGTCGTAGTTGCCGCCAACGGCCATGCCGAGGTTACCGCCCACGTTCAGGTTGGCCCCGTTCTGCTCGACGTTGCCTCCCGTCACAATCGCAGCATCGCCCTTGACGTTCAGGTTCGCGATGGGGCCAAGCGTGGTCGTGGTTCGCGTGGCACCCGTTGCGCTGACCTGGTTCACCGTATTCGTTGCCGTGTTCAGCAGCAGATTGCCGCCCGCATTCAGCGCCAGACTTCCGGCGTTTACCGTCGCGGAGGTAAAATTCACGTCCCCGGTTGTCGTCAGCGACATGAGGCCACCGCTTTGCAGCGTGCCGAACGCGTTGTCGATCGACTTGCCGTTGATCGTCAACGAATTGCTGGCCTGCATCGTGCCGCTGTTCGTGAAGGTCTGCGCGTTCTGGAGGTCGATGTCGGTCGCCGTGATGAGCGGCCCGTTCATGTTCTGCTGGCTGGCCTGCGCGAGATAGACGACCGGCACCAGTACCGAGTGCCCGTCAACAATCTCGGTCTGCATGATGACGACGTTGGTCGTCAGGGCCGCAACCTGTGCGGGAGACAGCGCCATGCCCAGCGGCAGGTTGAGGGATTCGGAAAGCGAAGCGCCCGCGGCCATCAGCGACTCATACATCGATTGCGTATCGGTGTAGGGGCCAAGCACGGCCTTGCCGGTCAGCGACGTGATCTGGTTCTGCACGAGCTGCTGCTCGTAAAGACCATCGCCCAGGCGCTTCTCCACCGTCTGCGGATTCAGGCCAAGCTGCTGGAGATAGTAGTCGCTTGAAATGAACGATTTCGCGCTCGTAAAGGCCGGGTTCGACTCGATCAGATACGGCGCGTTCGGTGCCGTATCGCGACTGAACAGGCCGCCCTGGGGAACCGACAGGTTGCTCAGGACGCTCACCGCCGTCGCGTGTGCTATGACCGGATCGACCTGGGTTGCGTTGCCCTGGACAGAAGCTGAACCACTCTTTGTGCCGTTCGCGCTGCCGCTAACCGAGCCGACATTGACGCCCGAGATCGACTGACCGTTGACCAGGCCGAGCGACGGAATGCCAGCGTTACCGGCGGTATTGTTGATGCTGACACCGTTACCGGAAATCGTGCCGCCCGCGCCCCAGGTGGATTCGTAGGCGGGCAGACCGTAGACCTTGACGTCAGCCGGGGCCACCTGGTAGCCGCCCGGATTGGAGGTGACGAATGTCGCATTGCCGAACGGCAACTGCCAGTTGTATTCGCTATTGTCGTAGTTATCGTAGTGATACTGGCCCGAGTACGTCACCTGCACACCGGGCGCAAGCTGTCCGGCCCAGCTATTCGCGTCGAGGGAGGCCGGCATCGCAATGTTGCCCACGGCGGCCACCGCGCTCCAGTAGTTCTGGAACAGGCCCACATTCGACAGGTCCAGATTGCCACCCGACATGATCTGCGCCTTCGGGCTGATGGCAGTAATCAGGTTCCCGAGCGCCACGCCCGTATAGGTCGTGTACTGGTACGTACTGTTCCACTGGCCGCCGTGCGGCGGATTGGTCGGCATGCCGCCAGGCCCGGCCTGCAATGCAGCGATGACGGCGGGATCGTAGTTGGAAGCGGTCGGATCAAACTGGATGCCCATGACCTGCGGATTACCAGGACCGCATGCGGCCATGTACGCGGCCGTACATCCCGACAGGCTGATACCAAGCTGCTCGATGATCGACGGATCAACCGCTTCGGTGTAGGCCCCGTCGGTCGTCATCACGCGTCGCGTGTTGGTGACCTGATTCGAGTACATCGCCATGTCAGCCGAGGACTGGATGAGCGCCGACACGTTGTCGATCAGGTTCGCGTTGGTGTAATTGCCGTTTGCGTCCTTGCCGCCCGCGAGCACGACCCGGCCAAGACCGAAAATCGCGGTGGTCGCCTGCGTGTCGGTGGCCGTGGTGTCGTCGCGGTTCTCGATGTCAGGCGCGAGCAGTTCAAGCAGGCCGTTGCTGTCGGTGGCACCAATGAGCGCGGTCGGACCCACGTTCGAAATACGGGTGGTCGCGTTCAGCGATGCGCTGCTGCCCACAATCGCGCCCGAGTTTTCGAGCGTGTTCGAGTGCGTTGAGACGGTACCGCCCGCCATCATGGCGCCGCTGTTGTTGATGTCGTTCGCGTTGACATTCAGGTTATCGACCGCCTGGAGCGTGGCGGAATTGCTGAATGTGCCCGGCAGGGTAAAGGTGAGATCGTGACCGGCCGTGAACTGCATGGCCGACGTCGGCGCGAAGTCACCCTGCAGGTTTGCCGTCACGTCATTGGCTGCGCTGTATGCGCCTCCACCCGTGAGCGTTGCGGCACTGATCAGCAGGTCATGATCGGCGCCGATCCGGCCGTTGGTATTCGACACAGCCCCCGTGGCCGTAATAACGACATCACCACCCGAACCGCCAAAGGTGCCCATCTTGCCGGCCGTGTCATCGAGCGTGCCCGTCTGGATCGAAACGGCCGCGCCGGCCACCTGGCCGTTCTGCGTGTTCGAGATGGACGACGCGTTGAGCTTCACGGCCCCGTTACCCGCAATCAGCCCGTTACTGTTGACGATCTGGCTGCCGCCCTGCACGGTGGTATCGCCCGTGCCGAGGTTGCCGATGAGGCCATTTGTGGAATCAATCGACGCGGCCTGAAGACCGAGTGTGCTGGTGTCGCCGGGCGAACCCGTGCCGGACTGGATTTGCCCGTTCACGTTCGTCAGCGCTCCGCCGCTCGCGAGGTCGATCGAGGACAGCGATCGCACAACGCCCTGGTTGTTGTTCACGCCCCCCGCAACGTTTGCCGAGATGGCCCCCTGTGCCGCGAGTGCTCCCGCCTGATTGTTGACGCTGCCAGCCGTGACCTGAAGCTGCCCCGCCGTGAGGACCTGGCCGCCCGCATTCGAGAAGGAACCTGAACCATTGCCCGGATCAATCGTGAGCGTGCCAGTCCCCGCGTGCGTGATCGTACCGCCATTGTCGTTGATGAGACTGGCAGGGGCGAGCGTGAGGTCCGTACTGTTGGCCTGGATGACACCATTCGCGGAATTGTCCAGCGTATCGCTGACATCAAGTGCCATCGGTGATGCGCCAAACTGCGTAATGGTGCCGCCGTGGTTCAGCAGGTCAGCGGCCGACAAGGCAAGCTGGTTGGCCTGCGTTTCGCCGCCACTGTTATCGAACGTACCATCTGTCGTGATCGACAGGTTCGGCGCGACAAAAACACCGCCGTTGTTCGTGACTGAGCCAGCATGGATCGTTTCGTTCGCACCCGCGCCGGCTTGGCCGCCATCATTGGCCAGCGTGCCGCTCGTGAGGCTCAGGTCCGCATTCGACAGCAGTTTGCCGTCTGTGTTGTTGAGCGCGCCGCTCACGGTCGCGGTGAGGCCGTTTTGACCGACGACCTGGCCCTGGGTGTTGTTGAATGCGCCGGCCTGGGCAACCACTTCGCCGTTGCCCTGAATCTTGCCGTTGACGTTTGACAGCATGCCTGTGCCATTGCCAGCTTCAATCGTCAGCGTGCCGGTGCCGGCGTGCGTGATGGTGGCGTTGTCGTTGATGAGCGTGGCCGGAGCGAGATCGAGGTTCGTGCTGTTCGTCTGGATCGTCCCGCCCGCCGAATTGTCCAGCGTTCCCGAAACGGCCACGTTCATTGCTGACGTCCCCGTCTGGGTAAGGCTCCCGGCGTGATTGAGCAGGTTCGTCGCGTTGAGCGACAGCTGCGCGGCCTGGGTGACGCCGCCGCTGTTATCCAGCGTCGTGGCGCTCAGGCTTGCTACCTCGCCCGCAACAATGGCGCCACCATTGTTGGTGAGCTGCGCTCCGGCGTTGATGGTTGCATTGTTCTGGGCCTGAAGCGCGCCCGAGTCGTTGTTCAGGGACTGCGTGTCAACCTTGAGGTCCGTCTGTGCGCTGACCACGCCGTGGTTGACAACGCTCCCGCCCTGCAACGTCACGGCGCCATTGCCGCCGATTACACCACCTTGTGCGCCGCCTGCCGTGGTTCCCGCTGCATTCAGTAGCTGTCCGGTGGTCGTGACCGAGAGCCCGTCGCTGGAGAGGGAGGTGATACGGCCCGCCGTATTGTCCAGTGACGAGCCGGCTACCAACACGCCGGCAGCGCCCTGCATCACGCCCGCGCTATTCGCAATGGCACCGCCGCTGCTGACCTGCATCGCGCCCTGCGACACCATCTGGCCATTCTGGTTCGCAATCGGCCCGGAGGTCTGCGCGACGAGCGCACCCTGTGAGGACACCTCGCCGTGCTGGTTCGAGATGCTGCCCGTATTCAGCGTGATACCGCTGCCTGCGGTAAGCGAACCGCTGTCGTTGACCAGTGCGCCGCTCGCCTGTGCGTTCACGGCGCCCCCGGCGCTCGTGGTCGCTCCGGTAAGGTTCACGTCACCGGCATAGGCTGCCAGCGACAGGTTGCCGTTCGCTGCCGTCTCGCTGCCCGCGAGATTCACGCCGCTACCTGTCAGCGTCGCGTTGCCGCCCGCCACGTTCAGGCCGGTAGCGTCAAGCTGGCCGGATGTGGAGAGCAGCAGGTCGCCGCTGCCGCCCACCGAGCCGTCGCCATTCACACCCGCACCGAGTGTGCCGGTCGATGCGATACTGCCTGCTGTGATCGACGTATTTTGCTGGGCGGCAACTGTCCCGCTGTTCGTGACCGCTCCCGCCGTACCAATCGCGGTATTACCCTCGGCGTAGACGGTGCCCGTATTCGTGACCCCCGTCGCACTGATTCCGACATTGCCGCTCGCATTCACCTTGCCGGACTGCACAAGCTGACCAGCACTTGTGAGGATGAGGTCGCCCGCCTGCGCGGCAATGATGCCTGCGTTCGCGACCCCCACGCCGTTTTCCGTGCCAACCAACACGATACGGTTACTGTACATACCCCCCAGTTGCGATACGTCGATGGCGACACCGGGTGCGGGTCCGCTACCTGCAATGGGCGTGGGAACGAGGCTCGTGTAATCGATGCTGTTAGCGCCCGTCACGACGTGAAGCGTATTGCCGCCGTAAATGGCCGCATTGACTTCGAGGGCTCTGGACAACAGATCAACTTCATCAATATTCGACGCGTTCAGGCCCGCGCCCTGGACAGTAATCAGACCGCCCGTTACACTGAAGCCCGTCAGATTCCCGCTGCCATCGAAAAGCGGATTGCCGGTCGTTAAAATGCCACGTGCAGTGTTGATAAATCCGCCGCCATCGACCACGATCCCCGACCCGTTAGAAATGACGACATCGGCTTTCCTGCCTGCAACTTCAACGTAACCTCTGAGTTGCGACGGGTTGTTGCTGTTGACCTGATTGACGATAATCTTCGCCGCGTCATTCGGACCAAAATTCGGATTCCCCGATATTTGCCCGGCCAGTTGCGTGCCTGTTATAACGGGCGAATTATTGAGAATGGTTCCGTTTTTCTGGACGTCGAACTGTGAATATGTGTTAAGTGACACACCAGCCCCGGAGGGCTTGGTAACGTTCACTTGCGGAAGCCCGTTCGCCGTAGTGATTACGTTTGGTGCGTGCGCGCCGGACGGCACAATCTGCGCTTCCGAGACCGCTGGCGCGAGACCAAAGAGAACGAGCGCAGCAAACGCTGCATGACGCATTGGGAAGAGCGTGAAGGATTGCAGTGCGACCGCTGGGCCGCTTTCGCCGTGACCGGAATTCCCGTGCGTGGTTGCCGTTTCCGAAACGGCGACGAGCATACCCCGGAGCTTGCTGAAAACAAGCCGATAACAGCGATTATTCATTGCTTGTACCTGTGATACTGGATGAAGCCCTGCGCAATGCAACGGCGTTTTCCATGCCCTTCACGACGACGCAAGGCCATGACGGCAGAACAGGCGTCGCTCCTCAAAAATTCTTTCAAGCGTGTAGCGAACGAGACTATCAGACAGATTGAAAAACCGATATGGAATAAAACTGATTTATTGTGAATTTATCTGATGCGCCACGAATAAATGCCATCTCACTCGCTTAGCTTTTCGGCTTTCACATCTTCTTCGACCAGGCTGAACGCCAGTGGCGCAAAGAACGCGGAGTCCGCAGGCGTAGAGCGAAGTAAATTTGTCACCAAAAACGAAGTAAAGTCGTCAACACCCGTTTTTGCGTAGTTCGCACGACAGTTTCGTGACGCAGATTAATGGAAAGCTTCTGATCTATGAGGCGAGCGCCCCTGCCACGAGGCCGCGAGCTACAGGTTGCGTTCATCCTTGCCAAGGCAAAAGCTGCCTGCCATGCGATTGTGGAAATGTCGCGCGATGGCAATACGATGCTCCTTGCGCATCGCTGGTTTCGCTGCAAAGGCAGGAGGAGATTGACGCGCATACAGCTCGCCGCATTGCGCACAGCGATACGGCGATCCCACAAGACTCGCGTTGAGGATGTAGGGTGTTTCCCGCCCGCAACGATGGCATTGCGTCTCGAGCTTTCGTTGGTGAGCGGGACAACGGTTTTCGCTGAACATCTGGTACGTCACGCTGTGATGACCGAGCAATACGCATTGCCTGCAATACCGGAAAACCGGGTGATGCCGTCCCCGCTGTCCAGCGTCAAGGAGTGAAGCGCGCAACGCCTTGCCGGGCAACAGCAGCATGCGCCTCAGATGTTTAAGATCGACGGCATCACGTAACGGCTCAACGCCTTCGTATGGGTCAATGTCCACACCCATCAGCCGGACCAGTGTGTGCCCAGGCAGTCCATTTGCACGCGCGAACTTCCACAGGATCGATACGATCGATTCACCAGGCAACAGCCACCTCGCATCGAATATGAAGCCCAATGCCGGGGTGAAACGGCGCTCTTCGAGGCTGAGGATTGGAAAGCGCGGCGCAATGAGCGCGGGCGCCTCCTTACGCATGGACGAGCACACGGCCGGTTGCATGGCGCGACTGGACATAGCCGGAGTGCCGCACAGCGTGGGCCCATAACGAGGCACCCGGACAATACCCCGGAGCATCCCTGAGTTCGCTATCCTTGAGCACGATCTCGACGGCCCGCGCAAACGATTCCATAGGTATTTCGAGACGGCCTGGCAGGGTCGCCTTGTGGTGCGCGGCCTCGAAGGCATTCCAGAGTAGGGCCGCATCGCTGACAAGTCGATAACCTGCATCGAACGCCTGAGGCAGGTAAAACCTCGTGAAGCTCCACTGCGTGCCCTCCGGATAGGCAGTCTGGTCGTACCCGTTCAGACACGTGGCGACATCTTCGGCATTGCGGATGCCATGGAAGGCAAGTTCTTCGACCATCAGGCGCGCGACGATCTGCGTCTTGCCGGCGATCTGCAGCGCGCTCTTCTGGGCGAGCAGCTCCTGCTGACCAACGAGGAACGTGAACAGCTTGATCTGCTGGCGGTCGAGTGCGTCGTGTACATCCCTCAGCCACTCGTATTCGTTTTCGTTGTAGCGTTGCGCCTCATCACAAAAGAGCAGAACCGTCCCGCTGCCAGCGCGAGCAGCCGCTTCCCGGATCCGCAACGATAGTCGCATGCGTTTCGCGGGGTTGGTGCCCGCGTTCGGATCATGATCGCCAACAGCTTCCAGCAGGTTTGAAAAGAATGGCCCTTCAGCGTGCCGCGGCTTGTGCTCGCACCGCGCGTGATAGCTCGTCACTTTGGGATATTCCCTGGCAAGCAGCAGGCGCACGTATTCTATCGAACGCGTCTTGCCGATCCTCGGAGCGCCGTAAATGAGTGCGCCCGTCACACGGTAGCGAAGACAGCTCACGACGAGTTCGTAGAATGATTCGATAGCCGGTGTGGCAATCCGGTAGTTTCCAGTGACGAGCGGGTGCAGCGACGGATCGACTGGACGCGAGACCTGAAGCGACATGCCTCCCTCCTGTGGGTACCACCTGTCAGTACAACCTGCTAAAAGACCTGCCCCGTTCCGATACCAAGCGTGCGCGGACGAACCGGTTCGACGGGTGCTGTATCGGCGACCACGTCGGTCCCCTTCGCTGTTTCCGCTGACGGTGTTGCTGGAATTGCATCTGATCCTGGCGGCCCTGGCGGTGTTCTAGCCGTTGGTGCGTTTGCGAGAAGGCGCAGCGTCCGCGCTGCATCTGAGGCCGCCCTACGAGACCTGCTTGCTGCGGCGACCTTGGTCCGTACGTAGGCGTCAATCGGATTTTCAGCTGGCAAGTGGGCCGAGCCCCTGCCACTTCTGGCCTTCAGTATTTCCCTGCGCAAGGTCAGGTTGTGCGGCATCACACGCCACGCACCTTGTGCATCAAGGACACCGACCTCGCTGCCATCAGCGAGGAACGCACGTACGCAGCGCAGATCGTCAGCATTGATGTAGACGCGGAGCGATTGGCCAATCAGCTGGGCGCTGCTGGCAAGGACCACGTTGGTATAGCGCACGCCGAACAGGTTGATGTGAGGACGGACGCCGAGCGCAAGATAGCCGCGCACCCGGCAGTGCCGCGCGGATTGCATCAGGCATAACGTACGTCTGCGCACCTCGGGCAACCAAGCCAGCAATTGCACTCTTCCACGAACAAAGAATTCCATCGCTTCGAGCGGCGTCGCGCCATTCAGCCCACTGTGAGGCGTGCCGTGGTAGCTTGCAATCGAATAAGTGATCAACTCGTCCAGTTCATCAAGCGACACATACAGTCGGAGGTTACGTTTTGGGTCGGCCAGCGCGCGGCGCAGGTCACGAGGATGGGAGCCCGTGTAGCCTGGGAGGCGTGAGGACAGCCTGCTGGCGATTGTGCCAAAGAAGCGCTCGATATACGGGCGCTCGTCCGGACTGTGTTTCGGTCCTGCACTGACGACGCAACCAACGAACTCACAGAGTGCAGCCAGCGTTTCACCAGCGAGATTCGCCTTCGCATTGTCGAGTCGTATGCACTCCCAGCTGACGTAGGCAAGCTCGGGCAGGCGCTGTGACGCGAAACCGTCCTGCGGTTGGCAGGCAAGTCCGGGGATGGTGAAGGCGCGTACTGGCCGAGGTTCGAGCGCGTTCTCGATCGTCTTGATCACATCGTAACGACTGTATTCGCGGGTCAGCGCCAGGTGATGACCGAGCACCACGCGCGTGCATACGTCGATGATCATTAGCAGCCACACCCGCTCGATTTCAAACTCATGCTCGAATCCGAGCGGATCACGAATGACAACCTTCAGCCGCACATCGAGCCGGTGACCATCGAATTCGACGACCTGATACGGCCGCGTCGCTGCGGGAGCAGGCGCATCGTCGGTTCGGGGTAGTCCCTTCAGGTGCGATGCGCCGGCAGCAGCCGCTACCATTCCAAAACCACGCAAAAGCTCCGCCTTCACCCGCGAGGACAGCGACCGGATCGCCCGCCCCGCGGTGTTGAACGGATAATCGGCGGCCGTCAAGCCCAGTTGCCTGCACTCCTGCAGAAATCTTTCGTGCAGGGCTCGCAAACCGTGCAGCCGGATTCGGATGCCGTCGTTCGAAGGTATCTGCTTGAGTGTCACGCGGCGCTGTCTGATCTGCAGCACGAGCCACGCCAGCGAGCATGGGATAACACTCAAACAGTAGCGAAAGCGCAGCCACGGCACCGCCCCGTTCGCCGCACTTGGTCACGGGCAGCAGGCGTGTGTATTCCGTCACGCGGGCATGAACGACAAGCGCACGAAAGCCATATATCCGCCCGTCGGCATGCAGCGAGAGTGCCCTGTCGAGAAACCGGTAGAGCTGTTTGCGGTTGACTCCAGTTACGGCCTCAATACTTCCAATAGTCTCATCTTTAGCATAACGCTCAATGGCGTCGATATGCTTCTGGACGCGACTACGCCCCGTGGCGTCGAGTTCTGTCCATGCGATGGTCGGCCACGAGGCGAGATCCAGTGTCTGGAATTCGGGACTACGGCGGCTCATGATTTGGCCCGGACCGCAACAAAGCGCGTCAGAAACGACAGGCTTTCAGTGTGTAGCTCCAGCGCCTGGATGCGACCGCAGTGCAACAGTTCGAAGACAGCTGCGCGGATGAGCGCGGGGTCGCCAGTCGAGAACTCACGCTCTATCGTCATCAGCGATTGAGATGACACGACGAAGCGCTCGATCGCGCCGCGCAGCGAAGGCATGACGAGGCCGCGCGCGGCGACGAGTACGGGTAGCATACGCTGCCAGTTTCCGGTCCACACACGCGCAGCTGCCCTTTCGGCTGCATCAATGTGCCGCACGGCGAAGGCTTCTGGGTCGAAGTCAAGACGACTCCGCGGGCAATCCGTCGCCGGTGTCGGCTCCGATAGTACTACCAAGCATTCATCGTCATCAGACCTTGCCCAGAAGTCGACGACACAGCGTTGCCCGTCGACTGCCATGAAGCCAGGCCGTTCACAGAATGACTTTGCAGCAGGATCCGCTTCGAGCATCAGCCATGCTTCGAAAGCGCTGCGCCTGTACAGCGTCAGACGTCGCCCTAGTTTCGGACTGAAGACGTCATAACGGTGCGCGCCGCGAGGACGCGGCAGCGTGAGCGGCTCGAAGCTTCGCAAAACGTCGACCATGTGGACCACCTGCCTGAGGATTTCATGGTCTAGGACGAACGTGAGTTGACAATTTTAATTCGCGCTAACGCGAAGTGACGACTTTACTTCGCCAGTTAACGAAGCAATGTTGTCAATTCAATGGCTAAACCTTCGCCCCCGCGAGCACGGTGCAGTGACAACTTTCCTTCGTTTTACGATTGTCGAGCGTGCGCGGTGGCTGCTAATTTGTCCACGTGCGTCTGCGGCTGGGATGCCTGCCTTCCGGCACAGCGTGGGAATCAGATGCCGGTTCAGGTAGTTATGCGGGATCATTTTCGCTCGATACGAGAACAGGAATTCAACCTGCTCGCCAGTCTTATTGTCGACGGCGAGCGGCTGGACCGGGCGCACTCGTTCCCAAGTCAGGACTGCTTCCCCAACGACGGCGTCGATTGGCTTGGAAAACGCTGTTCCAGTCTTGTGTACCGGAACATCGAGCATCCAGCAGTGCTCACCCAGATTTCCTGCCAACGGTTCCTTCCGCGCGCAGCCAACTCGCAGTCGTACGATTTCGTTGCTACGTAATCCAGCGAAGAGCCATACGATGCTCAATGCCCGCATCATCTCGAGTGGATAGTAACCGCCAGTGCAGCGACGACTCCCATGCAGATTGTCGCTGCCAGAAGCTGCGCTGCCGTGCAGGGGAAGATCACTCAACGTCAGATTCAGCCCCGCCCAGAGAAGCTTGGCCCATAGATCATCGGCAATAGTGCGCGGCGAAGGCCCTATGAGTGATTTCACCGAACGGGGTGTCGCGAACGCGCGAGACGAATCAAAGCGACGCGGTATCCATGCCCACTCTTGAGCATCTGCAAAAAAGCACCGCATCGAATCGAGCAGCGCTTTTTTGGAGCGCGCTGCGATCGGTTTGCCAGATTTGCCGCTTAAGACGGCAGTGTTCCACACATAGTCTCCGACACGCATCCGGTCCACGGCGGCGACATATTCTGCTGCCGTTTCCCGCGTCCACTGATCGGCGCGGGTGATCTCGGGATGCTGGTCTTTCATCCAGCGACCAGCCTTCAGAATCCTGCTTCGAAACTGCCGGCGGCTATGTGCTGTCAGTGTGCTGGTCGCCTCCCATTGCTCCACCATCGTGACCCAATCCGAGGCAATATTTGCGATCCCCGCCGCATGTATGAATTCCCTGTCAACGGTATCGCGCACCTTGGGCTCATCTAAAACTATCCCTAGCCCCGTCAGGGCACGTGTCAACAGGAAGAACAGGCAGCTGCGAGGAATCGAGTCGCACCAACGGACACGAGCTTCCTCGATGCGCTCGGCGGTCAGGGATTCAAGGTCCGGCTGTCTGTTCATGAGCAGGAGTTCGGCAACCATGCTCATCAGCAGTTTGTTGGAACTTCGATAACCCCACTTCGCCGCGATATCTGTCACCCGCTTCAACGTCGCAGTAACATGGTCCTTGCCGAAAACCTTTTCTGCTAGGGCAGCCCGTTTCACTCCCTTGAAACAGGAGGTGTCGTTAAGACATTGGAGTAGATAGGCGACGGCGATCAACGCCTCTCGCTCACCACCAGCGCAAGTTATTACGTGGTTGGCCAAGGCAAGCGAACGTTGGCTCGTCCCTATCACCTCGCGCCAGACGGTGTTGTCCCATGCCCAGAATGTAGTCCTTTGCCGCGCACAGTGATGAAGAAGTATCACCTTGACGCGATCGCTACATTCGCCTTCGCTGTCAACCACGGCAAGAGCGTCGTTGATCGGCGTCAGCAACCGCCCGACCCCAGCCAACTCGTCGAGTATCACGCTTGCCTTGCGTTCGGTCCGCGTCGTCCCTGAAAGCCCGTATATCAGTATTCGTTGCTCTGCAGCTGTCAAAGCGCCGCCGCGGTCATAGGCCAGGATTCGCAATGGCCAGGTCCAAGCACGGCGCCGCAGGCTGGCGTCTGAGTGCGCCCGGTAAGAGTTTTGTTCATGACGGTTACTGCCCATCAGTAATAGCCGCTCGGGCTTCCACTCGCCACGCATGGATCTGCCGCATTGTCTTTGCGAACCGATCTGCCAGATCCTGTCCAGACAGATGAATATATTGGCGCGTCGTCTCCAGACTCTGATGGCCAGCAAATCGCGCGATTTCATGCAGTTGCCAGCCCGATCGAGCAAGATCGGTCAGACACAGATGTCGAAGCGTATGAGTAGAAAACGCCGTCACGTCGGCGCGGAGGGCTATGGATCGGACAACCTTGGACCACGTCCACAACGTGATTGGCGCTCCATGATTGCGAGGTGACTCAGACAGGAACAAGGCGTGCCGATCTCGCCCTGGCGGCCGGTGCCGAAGGTAGTCCCGCAGCAGTTCTGCTGCCGTCTCCGAATACGGCACGATTCGCTCGCGTCGCCCCTTGGTTGTCTCGGCGCGGACGCGCAGCAATCGGTGCGCTGGATCGAGGTCGCTGCTGCGAAGCCGACACAACTCCTCCCGGCGAAGCGCTGCATCGTAAGCAAATGCCAGCATGCACCTGTTTCGCATCGGTTCTTCGCGAACCGCAGCGAGCAGGGTCGTCCACTGCTCTTCCGTTGGAATCCACGGTAGCTTATGAAATCTCTGGACGAGGCCTCGTTCGCTGCCCGCGCCAAAGCGACTGGATGACGTGTAGCGGCCGCGGCTGACAGGATTGGTCCTGAGTAGTCCTTCATCGATCAGAAACTCGAAGAGCAAACGGACCGCAGTAATACGCTGCTGCAATGTCGCATTCGATAAGAAACCCCCTGAGCCGGTCCGAGTCTCATTGGACCGCGATCGGCTCGGCCGGGTGCGCATCTCTCCGATATACCGTGCGATAACTTCGTGCGATGTGCCACGTAGGTCAACGCCATGCTCCTGTCCAAACCGTAGGAAGCCTTCGACCGCGTACATGTATGCCGTTATCGTATTTCTTGCCAGGCCGAGCGATGAGCAACTATCTATCCACCGGCGTGCGTAACAGTTTGAAGCGATCAGCGGGTATCGCTCCCAATCCGGTTTGACCAAAGCGCTGTCTGCACCCATGAATCGTTCTCCCGGAAAGCGGGTTGACGGTCGTCCAGTAACGGACAACGTGCAAGAAGCCGAATCGCCTCCGCCCCGGGTTATCCACCGGGCTGCTCGCCTCTTGCTATAGAAAAGCGGGCGGCAGCCCCGTGGATAACCCTACGCCAATTCGCGCTTCCATGCCCTACGCCTATGAATTGACCTACCGTAGCACGACTTCAATTCCAAATAACTAAAACTATCCGCCCCTTCAGGGGTTGTGAGCGACATTGCTAATGTCAACCCACGTCCAAATATTGGGGTACGATTGCCACTTCTTTTATGTCAAATAGCTATCTTGTTGAGTAAGCGTTTCGGAACTATTTCCTTGCATGTGGGTCGAAAAGTAGCATTTTCGCTTTGCTCACGCCATGACGACTGGCCATAGAAGTACCGTGGCCAGTCGTCATGGCAGGCTGCTTGTTGTTTAACCGAGGTGTCCGAGCGACACCGATAGCAACGCTATTGACGGTTCCAGCCTTTAGTTTAAAATTGTGGGTAATACGGCCCAACCCTCTGCGCAGTTTGCACGGTTGGGTTTTCTCGTTAACGGGTCATAAAACAACAGGGCCATACCACTCGCGATGCCCATCCCGTATCCGAAGCCACACCTGACCTACACCCAGCAGTTGGAACTGCTGAAACAGCGGGGTCTCACCATTGACGATGAGCAGCACGCCCTCTGGCATCTCGAAAATCTGGGCTATTACCGGCTGAGCGGGTATTTTTATCCGTTCCGGGTGCTGGCGTCACGCGATCAACACGGCGTGACAGGCGAAGTCAACGGGCAGCGGTTATCCGAGTTCATCCCCGGATCGACATTTTCGCAGGTCGCCGAGCTTTACAAGTTCGATCAATCACTACGACTGCTTGCAATGCAGGCAATCGAGCGGTTGGAGGTGGCACTTAGAGCGAAGATTGCCTACCTGATGGGTTCAAAGCATCCCTGCGCGTATCTTGAGCCGACTCTTCTCGATCCGAAATTCTGCCAGGTACCGAGCGGCTCGCCTGGCGAGGCACCGCGTCAGTCGAATTTCCAGACTTGGGTCGAGCAGCACGACAAACTGCTTGCTCGCTCGAAAGAAGACTTCATGAAGCACTACCGGAGCAAGTACGACCCGCCGGTTCCGCTCTGGATCTCGATTGAAGTCTGGGATTTTGGTCTGCTCTCTTATTACTTTTCTGGACTTCGGCAAGCTGATCGTCAGACGCTTGCCTCCGAACTCGGTATCCCAAGGAATGTTTTACTCGGCAGCTGGCTGCGCACCATTAGTCACCTACGGAATATCGCTGCCCACCACAGTCGCTTGTGGAACCGCTCGCTGACCGATAACCCGAAACCGCCTGGTCGCAACGAGGTTGACGTACTGTGGCATCTTGCCGGCCCTCAGAATGCGCATTCCCGAGATCGCGTGTACGGCGCACTCGCCATCACCCAATTTTTGCTCCAAGCGCTGCGCTTCGACGACGACTGGAAGCGTTCACTCAAGGCGCTTGTCGCCTCGTTTCCCACCTGCCCGAGTGTCGCCACAGTCGACGCGATGGGATTCCCTGCAGGCTGGGACGCTCTTGAACTTTGGAGCTAGTCTTTAGGCGCAAATAGGCCGCTTCCTCGCGCTCATCCACGAGGCGGCGCACTACCTGCAAAACGCGTCGCTCGGCAGCCAGCGTTGCCCGCATCTTGGCACGGGCGACCAGGTCGGCAACCTCCCGGGTGATGCCGCCGTGAATGCAGCGAGGTCTGCTGTCGTTGTGGCGGCTTCGGTCGAAGCAGTGGGCGAAGCGACAGACGCGTCGGCGGGCAACGGATTGCCCGGATTGGCTCCAGCTGTTTGTGTCTTGTCCATGAGCTTATCCAGGTGGGAAACCCGGTAAGCTTACCGCAACCGCAAACGTCGATATGCAGTCCGTCGATATGCCATCAAATTGGTGCGTTGAAGCGAAAAAAGCGGCATTCAGGAAATGAAAGTCGCGGCGCACGGTCTGACAGACTGCACACAGGCAACGGCGCCTTGAGCGTTCAACGCGATGGATGGAGAGTAGCCGGCGAATGCCGCGCGAGTAGCGACAGCGGAATCGCGGCGGACTGCACCGCAATCGCCGGAGACTCTTACGACGGCACCCGCTGACGGGTCAGCGTCGAAGGAGCTGGTGGAATCGCTTCGCAACCGCCTGCAACCGATTACATGGCGAGCATCGATCCGCTGCACCGTTTTGCCCCGCAATAACAGACATAGTTGGCGACAACTTCCGGCGTCGGCGCTTCTTCGATCGTCAGTCCATACGCGATAAACAGCTCGTCGCCCGGCATTACCTTCCTGATCGTCTCGATGAAAACCCGTCCCCGCTCGTCCTCGACTGCCTCGCAGTTCGGCCGGCACGAGTGGTTCAGCCAACGCGCGCTATTGCCGCCCACACTGCCATCAATCACGCGTCCGTCGGCCAGGCCGAAAATAAATGTCTGGCCCCGGCGCGCCAGAGCGTTTGTGCCTGGCCGCTGCCCGGCGCCAGGAGGTATTTTCGCCACGGTATTCAAGGATCCGCTCAACCGCAGCGATAGGCTGCAGCGCAAAAACGCCCCGCCCATGGATTGAAGATTTTCTGACCGTTACACGCCGCACTTTTTGCCCCTGCCATCCATGATGGCAGCGAGCATATCGGGAGCCGTGTGGCACCGCGACCGCCCGCGTGTTCTAGAAGAGACTGGTCTGTCGGGGGTCGCGCTCGGGCGGCCGGGAGGCAGCAACACGGGCGCCCTGGCGGCCGCGAATCTTGCGCACCCGTTGCAGGTGCGCGAGCATCAGGCAGCTCGCTGCCCCGTCACCGAAACGCAGCTCAAACAGCCCGGTGTCGCCTTGCATACACCGCCCTGCCGCACGGAACGAAAGGCGCAGACCTCGCGACTTCGCCCGCGCGATCATCTGCGCGCGGCTCATTCTCTGCCAGCACTCAGCGATGAAGGCTCTCGTTGTCCCCGGCAGCGATTCATGTGCGACGCCTGGGGCAAGCGTCAGCCTGGTGAGCAGGTAAATATCTGCCATGGAGCAACTTCTGGAATTCGGTGACTTATGTTTATACCGCATTTTCCAGAGGTGTCGCAGGTTCGTCTCGCGGTCAACTTTCCAGGTATCGTCCGAAAATTTTTTTTTGGCGCCTCGGATGTATTGAACCCGTATGCTCGCCAGATTACGGTGCGGATTTCGGGTCCAAAAAAGGCGTGCAGGTCATCCGCAAGCCGGGCTATCAGCGCCGCCCCCGTAACCAGCGCCCGCCTGGCGCCTCGCCATTAACTGGTGTTCGCCGCTCGATCTCCATCAGGCGACCCTCACCACCTCTTTGACGTTGTAAGCCGCCCTGCCTTACGCCGACTCGACGATATGGAGCACTCCCTCATATAAACCGGCGTAGTCGCGGGGCGCGGTGCCAACTTACGTCGTGACGCGTTGACGGGATCTCTGTTGCGTTGCCGGACGTGAACCTGACGGTTTTCGCTGTGGCTGTCTGTATTTCGCATTCGATGGCGAAGTTCGTGCCGGACTGCGCCGCAGGGTGGACCCGGAAAGGCGGCCAATCCCGATCAGCCGTACGGCGCTGTGAGCATGCGACGGCACATCCGGCTCGCGAAGTTTGACGGAAAACCGGATGTTTATCGCCGCTATTAAGATAATCCTTCTTATCATAATGTCACCGTTTACGGAGTAAACTTGCCCCTATGAAAACGCGTGACACCACCCTCTCGAAACCGGCCTTAGCCTCCGACGCAGATAACACCACCGGCTTTCCCGATGCCGACGAACTCGCGATCCTGCGCGCGTGGTATGCAGGTCTGGCCGTGCGGCCCGCCGTGGAGCGATATCTGCCTTCCGCACTCGGCGGCAACCGCTCCGCGCGTGGCGTGCTCGGTCAGATCCGGCGCAGGCTGGTCGCGATCGCGCGCACCGTGCATCGTGACGATCTCGCGGCGCTGCTCAGCCATCCGGCAGAGGAACGCGAGCGGCACGCAAAGGCCGTTGCAGCGGCAATCGACACGCTGCGCGCCGCGCCCCGGCCCGAACCGCAGATCGCCGATGACATCGCGCAATGGCTCGCGCCCCGGGCGGTTCGCGCACTGCACGCGCAAGGCATCACAACCCTGGCCGACCTGACGGTGCGCATCCCGCGCCGGCGCCAGTGGTGGACCGCTGTCCCGGGGCTCGGGCCCGCAGGCGCCCGGGCGATCGAGGCATTCTTTGCCGCCTGGCCCACGCTGACCGAAAAGGCGCGCGCGCTGATTGCGGTGAGCGAGCGCGGCGCGATCGCACCGTGGGAGTCCATCCGGCTGCCACATGAGCTCAATGGCTCGCAGGGAACGTTCCGTGCGCCCGCCGCGACCTGCACGCTCGATGCTAACAACGACCATGAAGCCGTCCAGACCTGGCTCCGTCTGCACGAGTCGCCTGCCACGCAGCGGACCTACCGCCGGGAAGCCGAGCGGCTGATCCTGTGGGCCATCGTCGAGCGCGGCCGCGCGCTGTCCTCACTCACGACCGAGGACGCAATCGCCTACCGGGCGTTCCTGCGCCATCCGTCGCCGCGCGCGCGCTGGGTGGGACCGGTGCGGCCGCGCACCGCGCCCGACTGGCGGCCGTTCACCGGCAGTCTGTCGGCGCGCTCCGTCGCGCACGCACTCTCGATCGCGGGCGCCCTCTTCCGCTGGCTCATCGAGCAGCGCTACGTGCTGGCCAACCCGTTCTCCGGGATCAGGGTGCGCGATGCAACTGGGGCCCGCACGCTGGATGTCTCGCATGCGTTCACCGAGGGCGAGTGGGATCTGCTCCGCACGATTGCGGATGGCCTCGAATGGTCACGTGCCTGGTCGCCTGCGGCAGCCCAGCGGCTGCGTTTTCTGCTCGACTTCGGCTATGCAACCGGGCTGCGGGCGAGCGAGCTCGTCGGTGCGACGCTGGCGCAGATCGGCACGGATCCGCGGGGTGTTCACTGGCTTCGCGTGACCGGCAAGGGGAACAGACTGGCGCATGTGGCCCTGCCGCCGCTTGCCTGGGAGGCGCTGTCACGCTATCTGGCCGAACGCGGCCTGCCCGTCGTGCCGGTGCGCTGGAATCCGGCGACGCCGGTTATCGGCAGCCTGGAGGCCGGCAGCGACGCCGCGATCAGCAGCGTGCGGCTGTGGGGCGTGCTGCGGCGGTTTTTCTTGCTGGCCGCCGACGCGATCGAAGCGGATCACCCACCGCTCGCCGCAAAACTTCGTCGCGCGAGCCCCCACTGGATGCGCCACACGCATGCGACCCATGCGCTGGGGCGCGGCGCCGAGCTCACCACCGTGCGCGACAATCTCCGCCATGCGTCGGTGTCCACGACATCAATCTATCTGCACAGCGACGAGGCAAAACGGGCACGACAGATCGCCGAAGCATTTGGCAAGCGTGGGTAAGAGAGACGCCCCCCCGCAACGCAACTCGCGTCGGCCGCGTAGCGATCAACGGTTAGTGTGTACAGAAGCGGGCGCATCCGAATCAGCTCGCCTGACTGGATATCTTCACCAAGGAACCGCTCACACTTGTCGATCGACGAGGCGTTTCATTCAGCCTCCTGCTCAGGCATGCCCCCGTCGAATGCTTCATCGCTATCGCGGACCTTGAAGCACATTTTTCGCTTCAGCCCGGTGCGCGACGCCCGGATACTCAGGACGTTTCCCGACGGCGATACCCGCATTCGGGCAAAGTCCGGGCGCAAGGCGCTGGCCAACCCGAAGCTGCGTCAAGCCGGTGCACAGACTTTGTAGGGTAACTAGGCTGACCGGCTAGGCTCCGCCTCAAGTCTCCGCCGCTCGTCCAGTGCGCTCCTGCTGCAGGCCTGCGGCGACGAAGTCGTGTATTGGGCCTGATTGCGTTGACAGTTAGTTGCGCGCATTCGAAGGGGGGAAATGGTCTGAAGCCAAACGCAGCAATGGAAACGCCGCGGGAAGATACGGATCCCTTCAAAAAAAACCGAACCTCTCCGGTCAAACGATCTTCCCAGACCGGTCAGTCAACTTAGTTCAGTCCTGGTCAACCGTAGTGTCGATGTGCGGCCGTCGCACACTTCACCAAATCGGCCACAACCGGTCGTTCGACATACCGGCGTGAATCGTCGACAATCCGGTGAAACACCTTCACTTGCGACGGAAATCAGGCCGATGGAACCTTGCGAGATCCAGTTTACCGCTGACAACCTTTGCCATTGGGCTGGCATGGGCGACCATGTGCTGACTCCGCCTGATCGCAGCTATGAGGTCACTCTGCGATATCAGGGCGAACCTCCGCACGGGGATTCATATCACGTTGTAGATGTGGCCGGTCGCCGGTTTCCGGGCTATGCGTGGGGCTGCATGTTCTCTATGTCGGACTGCTCGAACTTCATTGCCTTCAGTTGGATGGAGAGAAAATTCGAAAGACTGACGACAATTGTCGATGTAAGACATTCCCGATACTTTGTTTTGCCGCGATACATCTACAATCCGCGCATCGAATGGCCCTCAATTCTGGATGTGAAGACACCTGCGCAGGCGCCCTTTTCGTTCGTTGGCTCCGAAACTTGGAGGATTTTTTGACATTCACCACGGCAATTGCCATCTTGAATACCTTCGCGCACCTCTCCGATAACTGAACTCAGTCGAATGACGCACTCTGACAGCGGCCACAACCAAAAAATCGTCGTCACACGCGACAGCGTTGCAGCCGGAGACGACATTGACGCTCCTCACCGCTTGGAGTTTGGTATTTCAAGCGATCGGGCAATCGCTGACATTCTTCGATACGTTTCGCAATTGAGCTACCTACCCTCAATAGTCGGCGGGAAAGCGACTTGGTCTGCCGTGTCGGGGCGTCCACTCGCCGTCATTGCACAGCAATGGGCCGCCCCTAAACCGCTAAGTGTGTTGCCCATTGCATTTTCGGACCTTGACTCTCGTTCCGACGGGCTATATTTGCACTTCAACTACCACGCGCAAGTCGATCCCGACATCGTATTCAATGTGCTCGATCGGCTGCGCCTGAAATCGTTCTGACTGCGTGATTTCTGGAGAATGAGGTTTGGACTTCACCTTTCAACCTCGATGGAAGGAGGAATTAGTCTGCTCCTGTACGCTGGGCGAATTCGTCCTTGAGATGCCGATGGGCGTTCCCTCCGTGTACATTCCCACGGAATCCGCTTGGCAGAACCTAGCGCCGACATGGGCGCGTCCGTATTGGAACTTGGTCTACGTCCAATTGGTGGCGTGGTGCGCGAACCACGGATTTCCGCTGCATGTGGATAGCTCGGCGAGTATTTTCGTGACGTAGCGCCCGCGTTTCTTGACCGTTATGACAAACACCGAACTGTTAAGCAAAATTGACGAAGCGCTGTCAGTCATTGAACCTATGCTGACTTCAATGTGGCCGAACGTTCAGAGTATTCACCGTCAACTGATATGGTGCCGCGCTCAAATCTCCGGTGAGCCGTCGGAGCCTAAGCAGGGGCCGCTTACGATGGGGCTGATTGCGACCCGGGAATTTGACATGTGGGGAGACAAGCCGGAGCTCGCAGCTCTGATCAACCAAATACAACGCGCCGTCGCGTAAAGTGAATGACTGCTTTTGGCGCTCGCGACGGACCGCTCAGGGTCGACTGCTGCCTGATGCGTCTTGCATCGAACCGCTCCGCGTCGCGCCGTCGCGAACGGCTGGGTGCGACCCGTAAGCGACGTTCGACTCACCCGACAGCGGACGTTCAAATGGTGCATCATGGCATCCTGCTCGATAAACACCTGCAAGTGTACGCCCAGTGCTTCCAGAAGAAATTAACGCAGAATGCTCAGAACTGTTCGACGTGTGGTGCGAACGGCGTGCGGCCCGGCCATTGCGACACTTGCTTTGCGCATGGCCGCTAACGAGCGGGCTGACAGATGATTGGGGCGCACTTCATGAAGCGCTACGGGCATTGCGAGCAGACTGTCGAGCAGACATTTCCGATACGGAGTTGACGCAGGTGGAGGATTTGATCCGCGCTGTCGCCCTCATCGTCTTTCGGCGATGAGCCGCACAGACTATTCCTTTTCCGCCAATGCCTGCCGCAACATCGGTCTGGTGTATTTTTCGACCGGATCGACATCTCGTGAGTCCTCCGGGTGGTAGAACTCGCCATTGTCGAACGCATGGAAAACCGACCACGCGAAATCAGTGAGGTTCCATTCTGCGAGCGGCATCATGTTGTTGGCGACGCTATCGCAAAACGTGAAATCGCGCCGACCTTCGAGGAACTCGGCGGCAAGCCAGCGGGCAAGCTCGTCAAAAAATTCGAGCCTTGATATTTTCGCGACTTGGCATGCGGCATCAACGTCCGGCGAACTCAATTTTTGATCTTCACATCGAATGGCCATTGCCTCAATGTTCATGACGGTGTTGCCTTCAAAGGCTTAACTCAAGAGTGGTGCCGCTCGCGGCCATCCGCTCCAGAAAACTTTGGGGCGAAACTAGTTGCGCGACGAGGGTAGCCCTCGGGGTTTCGAGGGTATGAGCTTCACCTGTACTGAACCACCCACACCTGAAACGAATCATTTCTTCCTCGCGCGCTTCAAGCTCACGAATCTCGCAACACATTTGTGCTGCAATCTGATCGAGATTCGCGGGAGCCGCCTCGTCCTCCTCGTACTGGTCATACATCGTCCCCATCAAGCGGTTGATCCGAGTCCAGAACCCCGAGGCGAAGAGCCACTCCGACGCGATTCCGTCCAGTACGAAGACTGGCTCTGAAGGACATTCGGAGATAAAGAAACGCGATTTCCGTACCCTGTCCATGAGATTCTTTTGCGATATGCGGCGTTAAATTGCCGACGATCTGGAGCCTATTGTCGACTGACCGTTCGGGCCGCGTGCCGCCATGAGAAGCGCGGGTGAGACATCCTCGCAGCCGTCAGATGCGATTAGACAGGATAGGAAAATGTTGAAAGCTGGATGGACGGCTGAATCTGCAAACGGAATCCGTATGGTGGCGCGTCCGCGCAATCGTAGCGCCCGTTGAACAAGTTCGCGGCTGCAAATTCAATGTGCGTACCGCGATCGTCTCGCACGACACGTGCCCCCGGACAATCCAACAAATTAAGCTGTACTAGCGGCTCTGCTACTCCTTCATAATTGATCAAAAGTTCCACGTCACAGCTAAGTGGCCATATTGTTAGACTCAGAACCACGGGTGTCTTGGAGACAACGTACCGATACGAAACTCCGTACTCTTCCTCGATCGGCACCACATTAAGAACCTCCAGAAAATCCAGCGGTTCCCACGAGAAATTCGGCATAGCTCTTCCGGGTTGATTTGATATCGGCGCTGACGAATCTGAAGTCTACGCGTTCGTTCTTCAAGTTGATTTCAAACAAGTTCATGGATTGTTGACGATCTAGTCAACTTTGTCGAACGGCCGGAGTTGGCCGATAAGCGACTGCGGCCATTGCAACGAATTGGTGTCGCTCGATATGCGGGCGCTCACGGCGTTTTCTTTTCCACGCGCTGCTTAACCGCGACATTCATTGCCTGAAAATCCCGCTGCGTTTCCTCGATTATGTCTTTCGTCAGACGCCCAACAAACAATCCCGAAAAAGACTCCGTTTGTTCGAGATGGGTACCCCCAGTTGCTGCAGTAAGGTGAATGCAATGTGTGCCGTCGAAGACGCCGCGAATCCACACGCTGCCGCGCCAACAAATTTCATGTTGCGGACGGACGACCAGAGCCGTCGGTTTGAACACCATCGAATCCCGGGCCACGCCCTAGCACAATGCGGATTGTTTTTCCCACCCTGAAGTCGCCGTCAACGCGTGTAATGAAGGGATTCCAGTCGGAATATGCGGGGCTGTTCGAGATGACATGCCAGACATCCGCGGGCGACCGATCGATGAAAATGTCAGCTCGCGTGCTGCAATTTTCCTGCAGGACAAGAAGGGCTCCAATGACGCCGACAACAATGACAGCTATGCCTCCCAACATCATTCGCCGTAAGCCCATAATTGCCCCGTAGTCGGTTGCAACTGCATTGCTGTAGTCTCGAACGCACAGATGGTTGACGATCTAGGCAGCGACGCCAAGTGTCCCAAACTGGCCGAACCCGGACCAACGCGAGCCCCGCAGACCGCTGATCGAAGCAGTTATACGAATGGCATGGACCGACCCTTCTCCCACATACGGTTCTGTGGCTGGAATGGCCGCTAACCGTAGTTGAACCATCAGATCGCGCCCGTGTACATCAAAGATCGCGGAGAAACTCAATCAATGCCGCGTTGACGAAATCCGGCGCCTCCTGTTGCAGCCAATGCCCTGCTCGCGGAACGACCCGAGAAGCCGACAGCCTGGGCACGATCTGGGGCATGCTGCCGATAATTTCGTGCATGCGTGGCATTGCCAGACCTGTGTCTCGCTCGCCGACAAGGTACAGGGCGGGAACCTCGACGAGCAGGCCCTCCAAAGCCGATTGCACTTCCCAGTTGCGATCGAGGTTGCGGTAGTAATTCAATCCACCGCGAAAGCCGGAAATGCTGAACGCTTGCACAAACTTGTCGAGGTCGGTGGGTGCGAGCCACGCGGGCAACAAAGGCGGATTAATCAGAGAGTCAAGGAGTCCACCACTCCGCGGCACGAGTCCGAATGGATTAGGCGTATTTGCGTCGCGGGCTCCGACGTCGCCTGATGCGGAAAAATAGATCTTGCGCAATGTCGTGGCAACGTCACGCTCAAATTCGGTTTCGGCCAACCCAGGTTCGGAAAAGTAATGCGTATAGAACCTCGTTTGGTCGGTCTGCGGAAAAAGCCGGCTCGGCGTCATTGGCGCGCGGTCCATCATTGGCACCCCGAGCGCAACGACAGCGCGAAAGCGGTCAGGCCGAAGCAACGCGGCTTGCCAGGCAATGGTTGCACCCCAATCGTTTCCTACCACAACTGCGTCGCGTTCTCCAAGAATGCCAACGAGCGCCACCAGGTCACCGACAACGTCTAACGTCGTGTACTGTCCGATTGCCGTTGGACATTCGCTTGATCCGTAGCCACGCAGATCCGGTGCTACTGCGTGGAAGCCGGCCTGCGCAAGTGCCGCCAGTTGATGGCGCCAGGCATGCGAGGTCTCAGGAAAGCCGTGACAAAGTAGGACCAACGGGCCGTCGCCCTGTTCTGCGACATGCAGGCGAATTCCGTTTGCTTCAATAAAGGTTTGACGGTATGCGGTCATGGTTGCTCTGGCAGAGATGTGTGCACACAAGAATCCCGAGATAGCGTAACATCAAAAGTTGCGCATCACCAAGCTTCCGAATATGCAACGCGATACCCGACTGGCCCGACTTCTGCACATCCTCATTCACATGCATCTTCGAGGAGGGGCGACCACCTCAGAGACGATTGCGCTGATGCTGCATACGAACCCCGTCTTTGTCCGCCGGACGATGGCTGCGCTACGCGAACCGGGGTACGTAAAGTCGACTGGTGGTCCAGGCGGAGGCTGGGCGCTCGCCTGCGACCTCAACGATCTTACGGTGAGAGATGTCTACGAGGCCATTGGACATACCGCGCCTTTTGTGATCGGCCTGGCCGACGACAATCACAATTGTCCGGTGGAGGCGGCGGTAAATCGCCACATCAATGAGGCGTTGGGTTCAGCGGAAAATACGTTGCTTCAATTGCTTGGTGACAGGCGACTCTCCGAGATCGCGTACGACGTGACGTCGTCGAAGTCGCACAAAACGACCAGGTAATCTCACGGAGCAACGGACGGGTGGCAATGGCGGCAAGCATCAAACACCTGGCTGATAGCGATTGGCGGCATGAACGTGTGTCAGCTTCCAGCCCGCAAGCGGTCGTCGGCTTGCGTGCTGTCAATGCCCCTTGTTGGCCGAACCCAGAGATACGACGGGCACCCGTCGGCTGCCTGCTCGAGCAAGACACGATCTTCCCTGTCGCCCCTTAACAGACGCATGGTGCTGTCAGAAACGACCGTTGAGAAGCGCTGGGGCAATTCCAGGGTCGTCGCTTCCAGTCACCGCACGGAGACTTCCGCGGTATGCACTGCGTCTGCGAACGGCGAAGTAACCCTGTATGACATCTGGTCGACTCCCGTGAATCCGCTGTCAGGTATGTAAGTGACCGATTGACCATGCGTTGCGTGGCCAAGGCAGTGCGAGCGGGTCCTTGAGGAATTGATAATAAAGTCTGTCTCCGTGACCTCTATGTGTCCATGTTTTGGCGGTTGTACGACGGTCACCGAAGGCACGGCGAGCGCTCGGCACAAACGATCCCATTCAGCATGAGACGCGATCAGAATCCTGCCACCGGCGGCTCCCGTCAGACGATACTCAGGCAAGTTAGCGGCGGGTGCCGATGGGAAGTCACTTGAAGACGGTAGCTGTTCTTGTGACCTGTCTTCGCTACCAACTGCCGGCTTGATGATGTCCCTATTTGACACGATACCCGTACTCACAAATCTGTTTGCCGCAAGCAGCTTCGAAGCCTGTCCGGCGTTGATCTGAGTGATTTTTGCACAAGTAAAGCTGGGACTAATTTCGAAAAAACTTGCCTGATCGGTCGCCGCGACAAAGTGCTTGCCGTCTTCTTTCCACGTTGGCGTCCATCCGCCAAAGCACTTGACCATCACTGTGTGCTCGCCGGACGGCACGCGGAATTTTGTATAGTCGCCTGAGCGGATCGAGAATACGTCCTTGCCGTCGAGCGCAACATAGTAACTATTTGCGGCGCCAATGAAATTGCTCGGTCGAACTAACACAAGCTCGGACGACGGTTGGCCTCCGGTGATGGCAGGCAATGCTCCCAATCGTCCAGAACTGGCACACCCGAACAATCCCATGCAAAGAAGTGCTGCAATAAGAATCCGTTTCATAGGCTGATCCCGGCGGTCTTTTTAAACATAGGGCGCTCGAATCCCCGCCGACGCGTTCAAACATTTGCGCACCGACAGTCATGCAGGGTGACCGGATGACGTACGGGCGAGTACTTTCGGGTACGCAGATAGGCGCGCTAATTTGTGCCCGGCGACCATCCCGGACAACATCGCACAATGTTTTACGGCACCCGCCGTAGGAACTTGAGCGTATATGAAAGCAAGATCGTCCAAAATTTTGCTATGACTTTACGAATCATGCGGCACATTGGAGCCGCGGCGCGAGCGACCACTTTTGAGGCGATGACGTCACAGTCTCCCGCTGCCGCTCATTCATGGATTACGATCATGGCGGCCACAAAACGCTCGCCAGACCTCGCAGCCAGGAACTGCGATGGTCAGAAACCAGGCGATCGGCGGGGCCAACGACGATCCGTGGCGGGCGTCAGGAGAGCAACAGAGGCCTCGCCAACCGACCGGACGGCATTCGGTGGTAACGGGACGGCGGACATACGAGTCGATGGGCCGACCGCTACTGAATCGCGACATTCAGGTGCCCGGCCAAAAGCTTATCAACGCCGAACCGGTGGCGACGTGCGCCACGCTGCAGGGGAAGTTATCGTAAAGGATTCACGGTCAGATAGCGTTATCGCAGCGGTCGAAGATTCATCCCTGTTTCTGCAGAACGTAACCACGTTTTCTCTCGCAAATTTTCATTCTGAGCCCACAGTCCGTACTACGTCTCCGGCTTTTGCAGCGTACTTTTATTGTGCAGAAACCGGGCGACGCGAGCGCGTCGGACCCGCTGCACCGGCTTCAACAATCGCCGTGCCGCCGAACACTGCGACATGTTGGCATGATGGTCCCGGCGACCCGTATTGCCGGTCGATTGTCTACACAATGGAAGGTGACACCGCCTGCCCCTTCCTGTCTGAACCGGTCATCCACCCTCGCGGCGGACCGTGACCGGCTCAAACCGCCTCCACGTCAGGCACGTTTTCTCACGCGAATGTCTCGTTGGTCGCCCGAAAGAAGGTCATTCGCCTTACCTGGCCGGATCAGCAGAGCTTGCAGCCCATTCGCTGGCAATCACCATCCATTGAGCTTGACAAAATTTGACTAAATAACTAGCTTTATAGCCATGCGTACACAATTTGCCAATCGCATTCCCGCCGAGTGGGACCGTTTCGCTTCGGTTTTCTCCGCGATGGGAGACAGCTACCGGCAGCGGATCATGCTGTTCTTTGAGCCGGGCGAACGCCTGACGATCAAGCAGATCGTCGACTGGTTGCCACTGAGCCGGACAGCCACGATCCATCACATTCGCGTACTGCAGGGCGCGGGGCTTCTCGCTGCAAAAAAGGAAGGCCGCGACGTCTATCTGACGGCAAACAAATCGCTGCTGATCAATGCACTCGATACGACGGCCCGTTACGCGGAGGAGGTGCTATGAACGGCAACCTGACACGCCGTATCCGCATCTGCGGCACGGGCACTGCGGCGCCTGCCAACATCCTGACCAGCGAAGAAATCGACAAGCGTTTCGGCTTGCCCACCGGCACTGTATTCAAGCGCTACGGCGTGCGCCGACGGCACTACGCCAGACATGAAAACGCAGCCACGCTTGCCGCCGAAGCATGCGGAAAAGCACTCGAGCGCGCCGGCCTCGCCTGGGGCGACATTGACTGCCTCGTGGCCTCGTCGGCGACGATGGATCAGGCGCTTCCTTACAACGCCGCACTGATTCTCGCGGCAGCCGGAGTCGATGGAGGCCTTATCAGCGCGTTCGATATCGGCGCCAGTTGTCTGTCGTTTCTCGTCGGCCTCGACACAATCAGCTACCTTGTGGAATGTGGCCGCTATCGCAACGTGATGATCGTCTCGTCCGACATCGCCACGTTCTCACTCGACTGGGCAACGCTTGGCGAATCCGCCATCTTCGGCGATGGCGCGGCAGCCGCGATCATCCGGCAAAGCGCGCCGGACGAACGGTCATGCATTCTCGCTTCGCGAATTGAAACGCACGCAAGTGGAGCAAACGACTGCCATATCAAGGCGGGGGGCTCCCGCTATCATCCGCGTCGTCCCGGAGTGGAATTCGATCCGCTCACGTTCTTCCATATGAACGGACCACGTCTGTTTCGCACCGTATCCAGAGAGCTGCCGCGTCTCGTTGCGCAACTGCTTGAGAGCGCCGCGCTCACGCTAGACCAGATACGCCTTGTAATCCCGCATCAGGCGAGCCGTCTCGCGCTCGATCATCTCGCGAAGCGTTTGCAGATCGAGCCGGGCCGTATAGTCGATATCTTCGCGGAGTCCGGCAATCAGGTTGGCGCATCGCTTCCAACGGCGTTGCATCACGCGGTCGAAAGCAACGGGATGCAGCGCGACGAGCCGCTGATGCTGCTAGGCTCAGGCGCTGGACTGACGCTCGGCGGCATGGTGCTGGTGTACTGACATGCGGATACTCGTAACAGGAGGCACCGGTTTTCTCGGGCGACATGTTGTATGGCGCCTGAATGCTTCAGGCCATGACGTCGTCTTCACCGGACGCAACCTTCAGCACGCCGACACCGTCATCTCAGGCGCGATACGCACCGGTTGCGAAACGCGTTTCATCAAGGTCGAACACGGGAGCGCCCAAAGCCACGCGACGATGCATGGAGCCGCGTCAGACGCCGACGCCGCCGTCCACTGTGCGGCGCTCTCATCGCCCTGGGGACGTCCCGAAGCATTCGAGAAAGCGAACATCAATTCGACGCACGAAGTCGTCGATGCCTGTCGCGCTCAGCACGTGCCGCGCCTCATCCATATTTCGACGCCCAGTATTTACTTCAATTTCCGCGACCGTATCGGCATCCGCGAAGATGAACCGCTGCCCCCGCCCGTGAACGAATATGCGCGCACCAAGGGCGTTGCCGAACAGCGCGCGATGCAATCGCCGCTTGATTCGGTCATCGCGCTTCGCCCGCGCGCGATCATCGGCCCATATGACGCCACGCTGTTACCGCGACTTCTGCGAGTTTCCCGCGTCTCGCGTCTGCCATTGATGCGCGGCGGCAACGCGCTGATCGATCTCACGTATGTCGATAACGTTGTCGACGCGGTAGAACTCGCGCTCTCTGCCAATCTGCAGCGCGCCGTCGTCAATATCAGCAATGGCGAGCCGATGCCCGTGCGAACGCTCTTCGCCATGCTGGCGGATGCGTTCGGGATCGAGTTGCGCGTTCGGCGGATCCCTTATCCCGTCGTTGATGCCGTTGCCACCTTGCTGGAGTGGGCCGCTTTGATTCGAGGTGGCGGTGAACCGCCCGTCACGCGATATTCGGCAGGATTGCTGGCCTGGTCGCAGACGCTCGACCTGACACGCGCCCGCGAACTCCTCGGCTATACGCCTCGTGTGCCGCTTGCCGAAGGCATCCGCCGAACGGCCGCGTGGGCCAGACAGTTCGAGCAGGTTCGCTCATGACGACGAAGCTCGGCTTTCACCTGCTCAGGATTGGCCATTGCTCACATCCCGAATGCGTCACGCAGCGCGGCGGGCGCCTGGGCAGCGTCCCCTTCCCTGCGCTTGCAGGTCTGCTGCTCCATCCGCATTTCGGTCCGATGCTGTTCGACACGGGCTACGATGACGCGTTCTTCGCGGCGACGCAGCCGTTTCCGGAACGGTTGTATCGGCTCGTCACGCCCGTCTCGCTGACATCAAGCGAAACGCTTCACGTGCAGCTCGCGCGACATGGGATCGCGCTGCAGGACATCCGGCACGTGTTTCTGTCCCATCTGCACGCCGACCATATCGCCGGCATCGGTGAATTGCCGAACGCAAGATTCTTTGCGATGCGCGACGAAGTCGACGCAATGCGTCGCGCCTCGCGGATCGGCGGCCTGCGCCGAGGTTATCTGCGAACGTTGCTGCCCGAATCGTTCGACGCCCGTTTGACCTGCGCCGACGATTGCGGGCGCGTCACGCTGCCGCCCGCGATGCATCCGTTCAGGTACGGCTTCGATCTGCTGGGCGACGCAAGCGTGATCGGTATCCCGCTTCCCGGCCATACACCGGGTCAGCTGGGTATCCTGTTTCAGACATCAGGCGACCAAACCGTTTTTCTGGTCGCAGATGCATGCTGGTCGCTCGAAGCCGTCAGGCAGGACAAGCCACCCTCATGGATAGCGGCGCGTCTGTTTTCGGACAAGCGCGCGTACCTGGCGACTTTTGCGGGATTGCGTGTTCTGCTTGGGCGCAACGACGGACTCACCATTGTCCCGTCGCACTGTGAACTCACGTGGAGGCGTCTTAGCCGTGAACTTCGCTAACTACGCCCGGATGATGGGCGCCTTCGCGCTCACCCGCTACGGTCTTCGTTTCGACGACCGCGCGAGCTTCGAGCGCTGGCAGGCGCGCCGGCTCAACGCTTTTATTCGCGCGCGACTGAAGCCTGTGAGCTTCTATCGCGACCGGTCATGCTGCGAGCTTGATGAACTGCCCGTTGTTGATAAGGCTTTCACGGTACAACGCTTTGCCGCTTTCAACACGCATGGCATCACATTCGAGACGGCATTGGCCGCAGCACGCGCTTCAGAGGAATCGCGCGCACTACCCTCGCACTTCGATCCGAATCTCACGGCAGGACTATCAAGCGGTACGAGCGGCCGCCCAAGCGTCTTTCTCGCGAGCGCCGCCGAGCGCGCAACGTGGGCAGGCGTCATACTGGCGCGCACGCTCGATCGCGACCTGCTCACACTGCTCGTCACGCGGGCGAAACCATTGCGCGTGGCGTTTTTTCTGCGGGCAAACAGTTCGTTGTACAGGACGTTGCATAGCCGTCGCATCGATTTTCGTTTCTTTGACCTTCAGGCCGGCGCACATGCGCATATCGATTCGTTGACAGGCTTCAAACCGGAAGTACTCGTCGCCCCTGCGAGCGTACTAGGGTGGCTCGCCGGTCAGGCACGCCAGGGCCGTCTACGCCTGTCGCCGCGCAAGGTAATCTCGGTAGCGGAAGTTCTCGAACCTGACGATGAAACGCTGATTCGCGAAGCCTGGCAGACGCCCGTGCATCAGCTGTATCAATGCACAGAAGGCTTTCTCGGCTACACGTGCTCCCATGGGACGCTGCATCTGAATGAAGAGTTTGTGCACGTCGAGCCCGAATGGCTCGATGCTGCCCGCACCCGGTTCGTCCCGGTAATCACCGACTTCACCCGCCACACGCAGCTGTTTGTTCGCTATCGTCTGGACGATATTCTGCGTGTACGCGCAACGCCGTGTCAGTGCGGACGCGTCACGATCGCGCTCGATGCCATCGAAGGCAGGTGCGACGATGTGCTCTGGCTTCCGTCCCGCAAGACCGGCTCGCTGCTTCCCCTCTTTCCTGACTCCGTCCGGCGCGCTATCGCACGTTGCGGCCCGTCAGTCGAAGACTACTCCCTTGTCCAGCATGGCGGTACGTTGTCGCTCGCTGTTCAAGGCCCGGACACTGCGTTCGCGTCGGCCCAGCATGCGCTCAACAACATGATCGCGTCGCAAGGCATGCTCAGTCTTCCATGGCGGCGTGCGGTGCACGAAATCAGATCGCCGGCAGTGAAGCGCCGGCGAATCGTCTGTGCCACAAAACCATCCGTTGATATCGAATCCCTCAATTCGATTGCGGGAATCCATGAAACGTAAGGTGCTCATCCTCGGCGCACGCGCTCCCGTGGCGCTTGATCATGCACGGCGATTCGCTCATCAGGGCTGGCAGGTCACAGTGGCAGACAGCATTCCCTGCCTGATGAGCGGCGCGTCGCGAGCGGTTGACGCATCGTTGCGAATCTCGTCGCCACGCCACGCACCCGCGCAGTTCGCTGCCGATATTGCAAACGCCTGCGACAGGCATCGCTTTGACATGATCCTGCCGACGTGCGAAGAGGTGTTCTTCCTGTCGCGATACCGTCAGCGCCTGCCGCGGCAGATCCGCGTTCTGGCCGATGATTTTGATACTCTGCGCGCCGTGCACAGTAAGTGGCATTTCCTTGCACTGGCGCAGGGCTGCGGTGTGAACGTTCCGGAATCGGCGCGCGTCGGCTCAATTGAGGAGGCTCGCGAGTGGGCTGGAGCCGCTCCCGTCGTGCTCAAGCCGGAATTCTCGCGATTCGGCGTGCACGTGCGGCTCTACAGAAATGGCATACCAGACGTCGCCCCTCCCCTTCCCGCACTCGGCAACTGGGTCGCGCAGCGTTATGTCAGCGGCATCGAATACTGCTCGTACAGCGTCGCCGATCAGGGACGGCTGCTCGCACACAGTCTCTACCGGCCCACGTGGCGAATGCATCGCAGCTCGAGCTTCTATTTCGAGCCGGCGCGTATTGGTGCAATTCGCGCGTTCGTTGCAACCTTCGTGCGCAAGCTCAACTTCACCGGACAGGTGTCCTTCGACTGGATCCAGCATGCTGACGGAAATATGAGTGTGCTGGAGTGCAATCCGCGTGCGACGAGCGGCTGCCATCTCTTCGCGCTCGACGCGCCGCTTCCCGCCTCGCTTGCTGGCACGCTCGATGAATGTATCGAACCTGAGGCTGCGAAGCCTCACATGATTGGTGCCGTCATGTTGAGCGCGGGGTTAATCGACGCGTTTCGCAATCGCAACCTGCGTCGCTGGATACGCGACTATCGCCGGGCCGGCGATGTACTTGGCACGCCCGGCGATCGACGCCCTGTCGCAGGCGCGATGAGCGACTTGATCTCGTATGCGCGGCTCGCACTTGCGCAGCGTTGCAATATGCGCGAAGCGGCCACGCGTGACATTGAATGGGACGGCGAACCGCTGCCAGAGCCATGAGCGAAACCCTTTACGCGCCACAACAGCGGTTCATCGAACTGTCGAACGCGTTTTCGGCGCTTCACACGGACGTTCACACGCAACACTATGTTCGCAACATTGACGCGTGCGTCCAGTCGGTTTCATTCGGTGGCCTGCCGTTTCCCGCGACGATCAACAACACTGGCAGCGAGAACGCCTGGGTGTGTTCACCGTTGACGACCTATAGCCGATATGCTGTTGACGAAACACGCCGCCTGATTCCGCGCCCGCTCGCATGGCCGCTCTGCGGGTTCATCCGCGCCGTCGATCGCCGGCTGCGCGATGTCGGATTGGATCACGCGGTATCGGTGAACAACTGGCTGCTTAGTACGAACCTCTATCCTTCGGCGGAGGACCTGGATTTTTCAGCGATGCGGGAAGCACTGAAGTCGCGCTGGCCGCATCACGCGATCTGGTTTCGCTCACTCAATTACGTGCAGCACGCAGATTGGCTTCACGCGCTTGAACACGCCGGATTCGAACTGATCCCCACACGTCAGGTTTATCTGTTCCATGACATCGACCGATGTGCCGCGAATCATCAAAACCTGCGGCGCGATCTGAAGCTGCTGGACACGACCCCGCTGCATCGCGTCGCAGGCCACACGTTCACTGATCTGGATTTCGCGGAGAGTGAGCGGCTATACGGCCTGCTTTATCTGGACAAGTACTCGCGGCTGAATCCACAATACACGGCGGCCTTCGTGAAGGCCTGGCAACATAGCGGTCTGCTGGACCTCACGGGATTCAGGGATGACACTGGAAGACTACGCGCCGTCATCGGCCTCTTCGCGCAAGGCCGGTTAGTAAGTGCACCTTTCGTCGGATATGACACATCAGCGCCTGCCTCGGAAGGCCTGTACCGGCTGCTGATGGCGCATGTGCTGTCGGCGACGCGCGAACGTACGGGCATGCTTAACCTGAGCGCGGGCGCGGCACATTTCAAACGGCTTCGAGGCGGGGAACCCGCGATCGAATATAGCGCGGTGCTGTCCGGGCATCTGCCGCAAGCGTTACAGCGTGCGCTACGCCACCTTCGATTCCTGACCCACCATATCGGGGTACCGATCATGCGACGCTTTCAGTTATGACTTCCTGGAATCCGGCGCTATCGCGCAGTTGGTTCGTCGTTGCCCAGTCACGGCAAATCGGAAACAGGCCGTTCGCCGTTACCCTCCTGAATCGTCCGCTCGTTGTCGCACGCGATCGTCAGGGCGCCTTGATGGCGCTCGACGATTGCTGCCCTCACCGCCACGTACCGCTCTCGCTCGGAAAGATGACCGACGAAGGCCTGCAATGTGCGTATCACGGGTGGACGTTTCGTGCCGACGGCCGCTGCGTCTCGGTACCAGGTCTCATGCCCTCCACATGCGCGCCGGTTGCGCAGGTGCGTGCGGTGAGCGTCATGGAGCAGGGTGGTCTGGTATGGGTGAAGCTCGACGGTCGCACCCCTGAACAGGCGGGGACGCTGCCCGCTTTCGTCCGCCGCCTGCAGCCGTCGAAGCGACGCTTCGTGTGGCAGTCGACGTGGCGCGCGCGCCGTCGACGCGCTCGAGAATTTTCTGGATGGTCAGCACACGCATTTCGTGCACGCCGGATTAGTCCGCAGGAGCCAGCAGCGCACGGTCGTCGCGGCAGATGTATCGAAATCGCAAGGCTCTGTGCGAGTGGACTATCGCGGGCAATCGGCCCAAAGCGGCTGGATGTACAGACTGTTCGAATCGCCAAGGGAAGTCGAACGTGCCTGGTTCTGTTCGGGCGCGGCAGGCACGGCACAACTGGAGTACCGGTATCGGAACGGAAGCGCTCTCTATTTCACGCTTCATTTTAGTCCGAGCGACGCGTCCCAACTGCACGTCTATGGGACGCTGCACGTTGAAAACCGATGGGCGCCGGGGTGGGCCCTACGGCTTTTCGTATGGCCGTTCCTGCAACGGGTCCTGGCCCAGGATCAGGCGATAGTCGAAGCACAGGCAGCGAACAGAAAGCGGTTCAACAGCGGCGAAGGTCTATCGAGCGGACTGGACCTTGTAAAACCTGTTCTCGACGCAGCATGGTTAGCTATCGATTGCCAGTGGGACCGATCCATAGTGCATATGCTCCTTTGAGAAATCGTGCATCAGATTACAGGCTTGCGTCGGAAGTAATACATCTGCTACCCGACTTTTAGGTGCGCCCCGATGGCGGACACCTTTCTGGCAACCAGGCCGAGAGCGCTTGGACGTCCAGGCTGCGCACACCTATTCGAAGCCTTAAGCCCTAAGCTCGCGCGCCGCGTCATGTTCCACCGTCGTGCATTAATTGCCGTGAACCAAAGAAGAAGGTAATAACTGTGGCGCGCAAGTGCTGATCACGGAAAACCGTCGCTTCGCCGGTTTCCAGATGTGCCGCGTTGATCTGAATAGGTCGGTTGTATCAAGCGAATCGCTTTGTCGATCGCATCTAGACCCGTCGCGCCCTGAGGTCGACGTTGCTACCTTAGAATTCCGGTTGGTCAAATATGCTGAGCTCGCCGCAGCGCGTGCGTGGACGGCGACTGGCAGCGCATCCTCCCCTGCCTTGTTGCCAACCGGCGTCTCGCCTCGTGCCAGCAACGTTGCCACAAGCCAGCATGCAATCCGTGGACGTGCAATGATCACTGCCCGATATCCAGCTCCAGTTCCCGATCAGCGACCCGGTGTTCGTTCGTCCTACTGGATAGCGTCAAGCCGGAAGTCCGGATTACCTGGAAACATCCTGGCTGCTCGGCCGAGGTGTTCGTCGCTGCTTCAGGGGATCATGGTCGACGTTCCGTTCGGGTCATCGGTTCGTAGTTGCCGTGGCACTCTCTCTGTTTGTCGCAGGCTGTGATGCGCCAACAGATTTCGACGTTTATTTCAAAGATCGTCGGGTGATGGACGAGCGGTCGATGTCGGTCAAGGTTATGCTGGGGTCTGGGACGACGTCTTTCCAGCCTAAGATCGCGAGATGTGCATGACCCACTGGATCGCCAGAAGCTTAAGCGAACCACGTTTCCTAACGGGCAGGAGGAACTGCTCGCGCATCGCCTTGCAGTTCGTAGGCAAGACGCGAAGTGTCGAGCGTCTTACGGTCGACGAATTCGCGTTCGATGGAATGGGCAATGTCAGGGATGTCGCGACACGCTTGAGCGGGCACGATCGGCTTGCCTATTTGGAAGATACGCCCTGGAGCTTTACACGCTTTTACATGACCAACGCGCTCGACGCTGGCGCCTGTTGAGCGACGCCAGCCAGTTGTCGCAGACGTGCGAGCCTGCAGAGCACAAGGCAAGCTTGCCTGACAACCTGGATTTACCAAAGGACTCGTTCGTCCGCGCCGGCGATATTGTCCTCAGGGAAAGCGAAATCAAAAATGCGCCGGATTGCTGCCTCAAGTCAACAGTATGGGCCCACGCTGCTCATCGTCGCGGCTCTAGCCAGTCCTGCCATGCAACCGGACGTGTGCTCGCAACAGCGTAACGGCGATGTGATCGACGTACGCGCTTCTTATTTTGACATTTTAAGAACGGCAGCCCGATACGCCGCCGAGCCGGCTGTTAGAAACGATTGGCTCCTGCGCAGTGATTCTCTTTTCGCGATCCTCTGGAAATCAGACTGCGTCGAGGCACGGACAGGCAATGTTCTGCGCCTGAGATTCCCGGACGACGATCCATTCAACGGCGTTATGTCGCTGCGAAGCACGCTCGGTCTCACTCAACTGCACCGACTGCTGCGACATCTCTATGAACGTCTTCCGCACAGCATTCCTCGATACAACGCCAGGAGCATTATCACGCCGCTTTCGGTGTCCACGACATCGATCTATCTGCATAGCGACGAGGCAAAACGGGCACGACAGATTGCCGAAGCATTCGGTAAGCGTGGGTAAGAGAGGCGCCCTCCCCATCACGAAGCTTGTCGGCCCTGTAGCGATCGACGGTACGGTGTGCGGAATCGGGCGTCTCCCGAATGTTCACCTTGCTAGATATCGTCGCAACTGGACTGCTCATACTTGTCGGTCGACAACGCTTTCCATTCAGCCTCGTGCTGAGGCTGCCTCCCCGCATGCGTCATCGCGATCGCGGCTGTCGAAGCACGGTTATCGCTTGAGCCCGGTGCGCGACGCCCGATTACTCGGGACGTTTCCCGAAGGCAATACCCGCATCCGGGCAATGTCCGGGCGCAGAGCGCTGGCGAACCCGAAGCTGCGTCAAGCTGCTGCACTGAATTTGTAGGGCATGTGGGCTGACCGGCTGCGCTCCGCCCCAAGTCTCCGCCCTCGTCCAGTGCGCTTCTGTTGCATGCCAGTCTGCGACGAAGTCGTGTACTAAGCCTCATCGCTCTGACCGTTAGTTGCGCGCACCCAAGAGCGACGATGGGTCCAATTTGTGGCCCCGACCTGCTCCAGCATTGTCATCCTTGTGCTCGCGCGACGCCCGCGCATCGTCCTGATGCTGTGGGTCGATGAGCCAGATTGTGCTTCAGCCGTTAATTCGGCCGTGCATTCGGAGCCGGAAACTTCTGTCCCTCGTCCTATTACAAAATACGTATTGTTTGATACATTCCGTCCGACTTAGTGTCGCATGCCTGCAATCTTCCTTCACAAGAGTCGGTTGCGTGTTCATCAACCCCTCTCATCGTGAAACAATTCCTGCACAAGTAGTCGCAACTCTCTGCTGAACCCGGCCAGCACTAGCTTCCCGGCATTTCGGAAGCGCGAGAACAATGTTTCACAATGACTGTTCTTATCAAATTTTTCGCTTGCTAGGCTAGACTCCTCGCCTCGCTCTGAGTCGTTCCTTCATGTGCGTGAAGGAGGGAAAGCGCCCCCGCCCGAGCTATCGTTCGACGACACTGTATGGACCGGCGACATAGGTAACAGGTGTGCGGAGACATGGGTAACACATGATCCGCTCATTCAGGCTGGTTCAGATTAATTGTTCCAAAACGGTGATGGGCAAAAAACAGGTCGTAGCAGTTCTCTTCACCGACGCGCTCCCGGATGGCCACGGGCAGGTTATGCAGTGCGCTCGATACCTTGAATCGCCGCTTCCTGAAGCGTAGTTCACCGTTCCATTTCACACACTGCACGTGGTCGTTTTCGCCGTACTCAATCGGCGGCAGGATCTCGGGGTAGGCGCGCGGACCCGGCCGATAGCGCGTGACCGGGGTTGCCATGTCCAGCGCCTGATATGGGCGCTGATGTTATAGACCGAGCGCCAGTCATCAAACGCCTGCTGGGCACTGGGCAGATCCCTGAAACGGCGCCCGGCGATTACCTCGGCCTTCATGCGGTGAAACCGCTCCTCCTTGCCGTTGGTCTGCGGATGCGCCACCCTGCTGTGGGAAAGTCGCACGCCCAGCCGGATGAGCCAGATGGCAAGCTCCGTCAACTGGCCCGGCTGGCTGGGGCTGCCCCAAGGCGACCCGTTGTCCGCGTTGATGCGCAGCGGCAGGCCATAGCGGCGGAACGTGCGCTCCAGATGCTGCTGCACGATGCCGGTGTCGGTGCTGATACAGGCATCGAGTGTCACGTTGTAGCGCGAATGATCGTCCAGCATGGTCAGCGGCGAACAGTGCCGTCCGTCCTGCAGGTCGAACCAGCCCTTGAAACCCATCTGCCAGAGATCGTTGGGCTGCGCATGCTCGAAGCGTTGCCAGGCCGTGGCGGCATAGGACGCGCCCGGGTCGATCAGCGCGTGGCGATGCAGGATATCCGTCACGGTGCTGGGGGCGGGCACGTCCGTGTGACCCCGATCGCACAGACGCCGGCTGATTTTGCGGCCACCCCAGGCCGGATGTGCCTGCCGCAGTTCCACCACCCGCTGTTCGACCGACGGTGGGGTGCGTGCCGGACTCTGCCGGGGCCGTCGCGAATGATCCATCAGCGCGGTGTCGCCGCCCTGCGCGTGGCTATCGAGCCACTTATAGCCGGTCTTCGGGCTGATGCCGAAACGCCGGCACAGGTCACGACGGTTGGCGCCTTCCTGCGAGGCCAGATGAACGAATTCCAGGCGCAGATTCATGGTGTCTCTCGGATTCCAGGGCATGACCGGCTCCAGGCGATTTACTCGCCCAAAGTGTTACCCATGTCTCCGCACACCTGTTACCTATGTCGCCGGTCCATACAGGTAGCGAAACCAAGAGCGCAATGTCACGGCAATCCCGCCCCGCCACTCGCACCGTGCGTTTTTAAGAGCAACGAGGGGGAAGCTGTTGCCGCCTCTTGGTCGCTCTAGGCAGCGCTTCTAGAAACTATTCGTAGGCGATGATGGATTTGCTGGCGGGCATGTTAGGGCCAGAGGGTGCAGAGCGGATCCTGCTTCATGTGGCGTTGCCGGATGCGTTTTGCCGCAAAAGCACACGTACTGCGGCCGAAGACGTGCTTACCGACGAGATCCAAGGCGCCCGCACGCACTTTCGCATACGAAAGATTCAGATCTACTCTTCAAGAGGGGCAGCGTCGAATGGCGCACGAACCACGACCGCCTCTGCCCCGGCGACCGGGGCGAGCACAGCTGACGAATGGCAATTGGGGTTTTCGGGAAGTTAGCTGTCGCCCTCCGCTCCGAACTCGACCGCACAATCGCGATCCCGCTATCGTGACTGCGTTTGACGCTTAACCCCAAGGCAGTCAACTGGGCGTATCTATGGTCTGTCCGATAGCGTGTCTGCCCTGTTCAGTGGGTTTACGCATCGGAGACTTCACAGCTCAAGCTATCACACCGGAGCAGCTTTTGTGTCTTGGAATAGTCAACTTATTGATTTTATTGGACATCCAAATTGGATCGACCATCAGTGAACGAAGCCATGAAAGCTAGGCCATTGATTTAAATGACTTTCCAATTTGGATGCTTGCACGTTTCAGCGCGCTACATCTTCTCGATTTCCGACCGAATGAAGTCCGCGATTCGGTGCGCCCATTCATCCGCCATCGCTTCTCCGTCCTTTCCAGAGAATCGCAATCCGACTACAGCGCTCCTCACCGACACTTCACAGAACTTTCGCTTACCAGCATTAATCGTCACAACGGTCGGCGTTGCGGCCTTCGGACGAGGCGGGGATGCCAAGGCCAAAGCTTTCTCCTGCGTCAGGGCAGCGGAATTAATCAAAGCGCTGATCGCCTTCGTCACCTCTTCGATCCGCCCCTGCTGTGCCAACGAAGCAAATTTTGCGGCAGCGGTGCCACCGAGCTTGTGAGGCCTGGTCGCAATCACTTGTTTCGCCGCGTCCGGCAGATTCTCAAATGACAGAATTCGCGCCACGTGGCTCTGCGCCAGCCCCGACATACGGGTGATATCCGCCTGAGAGAGGCCAAGGTTTTGCTGAATTCTCTTGAACTGTCGGTATTTTTCAAAGTCTGGAAGTGCGGGTGCGAGCAAATTCGAGAATGCCGCACCTAATTCCACCTCCGCATCGGTTCCGTTGAACGGTACACCAAGAATAGTGGCCCGATTGAGATCATCGCGGTAAATTGCTACACGGTTATTCCCAGAAATGATCTCGTTACGACCATCGGCCAACGGCCGATAAACAATAGGATGCACAAGTGGATTGCTCTCGAGGTTTGCACGAAGCTCCCTATACTCTTCCTCAGAAAGAACTCGTCGGCGGCCTGGCACCTCGATGAGCGTCTCAATGGAGATTTCATGAGACGAGCCGACTTCAGTGGTTTCAAGCTCCTCAATTCGTTTTAAAGCTGACTGTAGTTCACGCTCCTTTTCCGCAAGGAGCGGAAAGGAAGCCATCAATTGCCCAGGCGCCGTTTTAGGCCGACCAGAGGGATCGTCACCGGCCTTCTGATTTCGTGGAGACGTTCCTATAGAAGCGGCTTTGGCCGCTAATCGGTCTTTAATGCTCATTCGGCCTCCTGACCCGCGTGCCATAACGCAACAAGTTGCTGATCGATAATCTCGGCAAACCGATCATAGGCCTCTCGCGCCCGCTGATACGTCTTCAGACTGCCTTGGTACCTCGAAATGTCATAGACAGTCCCGAACTCTGCCGCGGCGGTTTGTGTAACCGCAGTCGTCGGAATCTCAACCGGAAGCACCAAGCCTTCATAAGTCTTGTTGATCCAATCTCGCACGATCGGCGTAGCCGCTTGACTCTGATCGACCTTTGCAAGCAGAACGTGAATAAAATCGAAGCTTTTAACGAGTTCAGGCGCCACCTGTGTCATGCTTTCCGAAAGATCCGAAAAGAGGCTCCAGAACTGAGTAGATGATGCATAGTCGAGTGCGCTGGGTGGCGTGGGCACAATGAGCCCGTCCGCAGCCATAAAGGCGTTGATTGTTAAATATGAGAGTGCAGGCGGAGTGTCGATAATTACGACGTCGTAGTCGTCTAATAGCGGTTCAAGCCCCCGATTCAACACATTCCAAAATTGGAAAGATTGGTCCTTCGATTGCTTGAATGGCAGGAAAAATTCTGCGCCGAACAATGCAGCGCTTGCGGGAATGAGATCCACGCCGTCCCAGTACGTTGGTTGGACCGCATATTGCAAATCGTCCACGTCTCCATAAATCAATGGAAGAACAGTTTGCTCATCAGAAACTTCGCTATCGGCGAGTATCCCGTTGAGCGCCGACAAGGAGGCTTGCGGATCAAGGTCAACGAGCAACACCCGACGGCCGAACAGCGACAACCCCTGCGCAAGCGTCATGGCTGTAGTCGTTTTGCTTACGCCACCTTTAAAATTTCCGATCGCGATTTTCTTTCCCTTCACGCCGGCAGGACGCTTCGCGAACGGCGCAATTTGATCAATCCAAACCCGCGCCTCCTCGAGTGTGAACTCCCGGCTTCGGCTGTGCCGCAACGTCCCTTGGGGCAATTCCGAGTCAGACCGCGTTAAATAATTCATTCGCTGCCTGTCAATTCGACAAAGGTCTCCAACTTGCGCGGTTGTGAAAACAGGTGAGTTTTTGCGCGGGTGAGGAGCAAGCATGCTTTCGCGAACATCCACGAGCATGCCGCTCGCGTTGTCTGCTATAGCTTTTATCGCCGATAGAGGCATCGGTTTCGGAGCATGCTTCAGCTGGATTGACATCTTTGGTTTTTCAGAACGCGCACGCACTGTTGTATTCATCAGAGCTTCCCGAATCAAGTAATGCCCAACGATATGAGCGTCGTATGGTGGTTTCAACACGCAAAGCATAAATCAGCAATTGATGTTGAATCTTGCCGGAGCTTGTTCAGAAAAACTAGTGTTTGCGTCAAGTTTTCGCGCAGATGCGGTTGCATGATGAGCGTCGACCCTGCTCTTTGCCCACGGTTAGCGAACAATCACATTCGATAGCGGTGAGGCATCACGTTCGCGGAATAAATACCATCAGCTGAGATGCGAAAGGTCATGGTTTGTGGGGACCTTCCGGGCTATGACGAACGAAAGGTCATGGTTTGTGGGGAGATTTCTTGAGACTAGTTCTGGTTAGATGCCCTTTTTAGCGAAGCCAAACGCGGACTTATCGTTGATCGATGTCCGGCTATTCGACCTCAACGCGGATTTCTGCCCGTGATTGGCCTCCCTAACCTGCGCTTGACATGCGGAGATCCACATCTAGCTGGCACGGCCTACCCACTTTAGCTGACCCGCAACTCAAATTCGATGCGCTGAAGGTTAGGGTCTGTGGGGAACTGGACGCGTTACTCGCCGCGCGGAATTCCGCCCCCATAAACCCTAACCCTTAGAAGCGGAACGTCTATATAATATCTATATAAATCAATATCTTAAGTCTAATCTTGCCGGGTGCCCCACATAGCCTGACTTTCCCCACAAAGCCTGACCTGACGCCCCATAGACAACGACA